>JAOZOF010000046.1 GCA_029933425.1 Marinilabiliaceae bacterium | reverse complement strand
AATCTTTTAAAAGTTTCTTATTGCTTACATCTAAACTTGTAAGCTTGTTATTATTACAAAAGAATTGTGTTAAACTATCTAACGAAGTTAAATTTAAGCTTGTAAGTTGATTATTAGCACAACTCAGATTTTTGAGTGATGTGTTATATCTTATAAATAATTCTGTAAGTTGGTTATTGCCGCAAATAAGATATTTCAAGTGAGTATTATTTATAACATTTAGTGTTTTGAGTTGATTATTATCACAGCTCAAATCCAAAAGCAGCGGAACATTATTCAAATCTATGCTTGAAATTTGATTGTCAGAAACTCTCAGATTTGTCAAAGCCGGGTTATTACTAACATCTATATAAGTAAGGTTATTTGAGCTACAATCTAAAAGATATAGTTTAGAATTTTGGCTGATATCAATAGTTTTTATTTGATTATGCGCAATGCCAAGTTGTATCAATTCAGTATTATTGCTTATATCTATATCAGATAATTGATTGTTATACAAAAACAACAGCCTAAGCTTAGTGTTGTTTTTAATATCAATAATTGCTAACTGATTATTATTACAATAAAGATTTAATAAGTTTGAGAAATCTTCGATGCCTGTCAAATCACTGATGTTTTTATCGTTTATAGTCAAGCTGTAGATCCCCGAAATGTTTGCCGTGGTTACACTGTCGTCAAGGACATCGTCATATCCGAGATCGATAAGGCATTGTTCAAAATTATCATCGGGAACATATGTTTTTTGAGCATAGATGCTCGCTGAAAACATAAAAAAGAGAATGAAGAGAAAGTATGATTTTAACATAATGGAGGGATTATTGGAGGTTAATCATATCAAGTTATGGAAATATTTTCATATATGCCTAATATTATATGATAAATATAGTGTAGTATGAAATTTCAGAAAATCAACATTTTACAATAAAATCAATAGAAAAATGTTAAATTGCTCTAATGCCTGAGATGAGACTTTGCTAAAATTTAACTTAGAATATTTTATGTTTATTAAGTCTAACAGCCTGTGAGTAACAGTTTAGTGTGTTTTTATTGTAGCGGGTTCCTCACCCTTTACATCTTGATGAAATCATAATGATCTATGTCGGACGAAGACGGGTTGATCCAGAGTGTTGTAAGCCTGTCTGTGCAATTTCTCCGGTTAGCAGCAAGACTCAGATATTTTTGGCTCGATGCGCTGCGTGGTAATAGCAAGCTGATGTGGCTGATTTACGCATTTTGAAATATTGATGAAATCAGTGAGGATCTGTGGGCTATTAATCAAAAATAGATTGAATTTTTATTCCGGCAATACTTTGCTTGCAATAATGTAATTTGCATCATCTACGTAAAAGGTAACCTGTGTAACATCCAGATCGTAATAATTCACTTTCTGAAGGGTTTCCAGTATTTTCATGTCAAAGTTTGTGTCGCAGCAAATCTCAGTACAAGATATGTCTGAGAAGTTTATCGAGTTATCTCCGGTTGTGCTGAACTTTCCACTACAGGTATTAGCCGAAAGTTTTAAAAATGTTTGATCTTTTCCGCTGTCTAAAAGAAGGGTTACTACTTCCTGTGATCCTTCAGGTTTTACTTCAGTATTGTTCAAAACCAATTTTGATATTTGCCATAAGCCGTTCAATGTTGGATCAGATGATTTTTCGCAAGAGGTTATGGATAAAAGTATGAATAATGAGATAGAAAGAATTAAATATTTTTTCATGTCCGTAAAGTATATTGAGAGTCTTTAATTTAAAGATGTGTAAAAAGCCTGACAGTTGCGTATTTAAAGCATAAACTCTATTCCGATATTGAAAGCCCAGTTATCTATCTCTTTGGACAGATGATAGGGGCCGTAGCGGTAATGAACGGCAAAACCATATCTGGCAACTAACTGCCTGAACAGATTATTGAAAAATATGCCTGATTCGTAATAGCCTTTTTCGAAAGAATAAACAGTTGAAGGTCCTTCCCCGAAGCCAATATTAGTGGTCAGGATGATTTCGGGTTTGAATTTGATCTGCTTGCTTTGGAAAAGGTTGATCTGATGTTTCAGGTTCAGTATGGCAAAACGGTCGGCAGCAAACTCGTTGAGGCGCATTGTTGCCATTGAATACGGTATCTCAAGTCCTATCGATTTGTACGATCCGAAAGAACTGTACAGTAATGTTAAAGGAGTGTCACCCGAGATCAAGCCGGCTTTTATTCTAATAGTTGACGTATTTGAAGGGTTTAATTTGATATCCTGATGTACCTGGGCTTCATATCTTTGATAAGTAAAACTTTCCCTATTGCTTCCTGTTCCGTATGTGAAATTGAACCATACTTTAGGCCACCTCGACAGATTGGAGATTCTGCCGTAAGGCGTGTCTGAAAAAGTTTCTTTATTGATCCACTTTAATTTTACCGATAACTCTTTTGTATCGAAAGGCGGTACTGTGTCAGGTGAAACAGCAAATCTGTACTCTTTTTGCGGAGTTATGGATGCGTACTTAAACCCTAGTCCGGCTTTGAAATATTTAAGAAAACGGAATCTGGCATTAACAGTGTATTCTTTGGTGTTGTCCATTGTTTCGAACAGGAATCGCTGGAATGATTCGGGAGACCTAATCTTGTAGGCATCAAGAAAAGAGAACGTTCCTGTAGCAAAAACATCATCTTTGTAATAAAAGGAGAATTTGGTATCAGGATCTTTCCATGGTGTGACATCAAACCCTGCCCCGAAATTTGATTTATCAATCTTGAATGCGTAAGTGTAATAGCCACCAAATGAAAAATATTCTGACAGCCTTTTATTGGTCCATAGGCCGATGCCGAGTTTGAAGCCCTCGTAACTGTTGTAATCGAGGAATTTTCTGTAATCGATATCAAAGATGCCCCATGGGATATTTCCTTTCACTGCTGCTTTTTGGAATGTAATGAGTTTATCAAGGTGCTTAGTGCGGCCAATGCTGTCGATAAGGAAATATGTTACAGAATCCTTGTGTGTAAGAGGCGAATATCTGAAATCACTCATCGGAACAGAGTTGCCTGAACTCATATCATCTTTAAAAGTCACATTGTTAAAATCACGAGCTGTGATCTTTGGGTTTAAATTTACTGCCGTCACGTAGCTTTTGCCTGAAGCAACTATGGGGAAACTGATCCCCTTTTGTTTCGAGGTCTTGATGTTCTTAATTGTAAGGTTACTCTCCATCTGGAACGGGAACCATACAGAGTCATTTATCAGACGGTAGTTCTGACGTATTTTTAAAATGTTTGAATTATCGGAAGAAACGGACTCAACCGAAACTGTTTTTATTGCCCAGTCGGGTTGATGGATATGTAAAGCACCTTCCAGACCGTTGAAGTTCTTACCTTTTTTAGGCATGAATTTTATATAAAATATGGTGTCGTTTTTAAGGTTGATCAAGGTGTCGGTCAGGATGAATGTATAGAATTTAAGCCCCTGATCGGAAACAGGGTTAAGGTATTCCATATCGAGAAGACGAATATACTTACTGTAAAAGGTAAAAGGCTGCAGTTGAGCCGTAAGATACGACAATGCAGGATCTTTGAATCCGCTCACCCGACCCGAGATCAGTCGTTCGTTCGTTTTGTCAGGTTTTAGATGCTTCTTCTCCGAAACCGATTCCATAAGCAGCAGGTAAGAGTTGTCGGAGAATTGTTTCAGGTTCTTTAGCTCAGGATTGGTTGTGAGATCAACAGTGTCGGGGATGTCGTAGGTGAAATTCAGTTTATGGTAAAGGATACATGAGTAGTCAGTAGTAAGATCAGGGTTGTTCCTGTCTTTGTTTTTCACAACCTTTTTCATGATAGTCAGTGCAGGATTCTCTCCCGGATAGACATCAACACTTTTTAATCTGATGACTTCCGGTTCAAGTTCAATGACGGGAGATTCCATCAGGGATACAATGTCAGTTTTTTTCTTTTTGTATCCAACACAACTAAATATTATAGGATTCTTCAGCTCTGTAAATGATGCTTTGAATTCACCGTTCAGGTCTGATATTGTACCTGTTTTACCATCACCGAACGAGATATTTGTGAAAGGAACAGGATTTTTTGTGACTGCATCAATAACCTTACCGTTGAAAGTCTGGGATGAAACAGTTATAAAAATGAAACTTAAAAATATGAGCAGGGTAACTCTTCTGTTGTGAAAAAGAGTGTTCTTTTCAATTGATCTTCTTCCGAATAATACCCCCATAAAAGATTATTTCCAGAATCCGGCTTTAAGTCTTGATATCTCGTTTGTATTCAGCATTCTCCATTTGCCGCGTGAAATACCTTTCTTTGTCAATCCGGCAAAGTAAACCCTGTCAAGCTTTACAATTTCATAACCAAAATGCTCAAAGATTCTTCTGACAATGCGGTTTCTACCGGAATGGATCTCAATGCCAACCTGCTTTTTATCTGTCTTTTCAACATAACTGATTGCATCAGCGGCAATAATTCCATCGTCAAGTTTTATTCCTTCAGCTATCTCTTTAATGTGTTCCTTCGTAACAGGTTTGTCAAGGAACACATGGTAGATCTTTTTAGTGAGATGTTTTGGATGAGTAAGCTTTTTTGCAAGATCACCGTCGTTAGTGAACAGAAGCACTCCTGTCGTGTTCCTGTCAAGGCGCCCCACAGGATAGATCCTTTCATCGCAGGCACCCTGAATAAGTTCCATAACAGTATGACGTGCATGAGGATCACTAACTGTGGTGACGTAATCTTTCGGTTTGTTAAGTAAAAGATATACTTTCCTTTCAGCATTCAGCTTCTTGCCTTTGTATCTTACATCGTCACGCATAGAGACGATTGTTCCCATTTCGGTCACAACTTTACCGTTCACGCTTATCTCACCTTTTTTTATCAGTTCATCTGCCTCACGACGGCTGCATACTCCTGCATTTGCTATGAAACGATTGAGCCTGATGCCTGATTTACTGCTATCACTTTTGGGCTTTTTACTATCGTATTTACTTTTGTAATCCTTCTTTTCAGAACGATTTTTATTTAATGAATATCTTTTTTTCTCCATTTTCAATCAATAAATTTTTACTTTTACAAAGGTGATAAAAAATACAGTGTTATTTTTAATAAATCCACTTTTTTGTTTGTTTTTAATTGTTGACAAATAACAAATTACACATATTATGACATTAATAAAATCTATTTCAGGTATCAGGGGAACGATCGGAGGAGTGCCGGGCGACGGACTCTCTCCTTTAGACATTGTAAGATTTACAACAGCATATGGTGTATGGTTGAAAAATAACAGTAGTTCGGAGAAGTGTAAGGTCGTGGTGGGAAGGGATGCCCGCATATCAGGTGAGATGGTCAAGAACATTGTGATAGGCAGTTTGCAGGGCATAGGAATCGATGTTGTGAACATCGGACTTGCTACTACTCCTACAACAGAGATTGCTGTTGTGAATGAAAAAGCTGACGGAGGAATTATCCTTACCGCAAGTCATAATCCTCGTCAGTGGAATGCATTGAAGCTGTTGAACGGTAAAGGTGAATTCCTGACTGCGGACGACGGGAAAGAGGTTTTGTCAATAGCGGAGAATGAGGATTTTCTGTTTGCTGAAGTTGATGAACTAGGTAAGGTGGAAGAAAAGGATATTTACGATGATCTTCATGTGCAACATGTCCTGGACCTTGAAATGGTGGATGTTGAAGCAATAAAAAAAGCCGGTTTCAAAGTTGCTGTTGATTGTGTTAACTCGGTTGGCGGCATAGTCTTACCAAAATTGCTTAAAGCTTTAGGGGTTAAAGAAGTCGTGGAACTATACACTGACCCTACAGGTGAATTTCCGCATAATCCCGAGCCGCTTCCGGAACATCTGACAGAGATATCATCGGTTATTAAAGAAAAGGGAGCTGATGTAGGATTCGTGGTGGATCCTGATGTAGACCGTCTTGCGATTGTCAATGAGGACGGATCAATGTTTGGCGAAGAGTATACTCTTGTTGCTGTTGCCGACTACATTCTTTCAGCAAAAAAAGGAAACACCGTTTCTAACCTGTCATCAACACGTGCATTAAGGGATATTACTGAGGCTCACGGCGGAGAGTATTTTTCGGCAGCAGTGGGTGAGGTCAATGTTGTTGCAAAAATGAAAGAGGTTGATGCCGTGATAGGGGGAGAAGGTAACGGTGGTGTTATTTATCCTGCAAGTCATTACGGTAGGGATGCTCTTGTTGGTATAGGCCTGTTCCTTTCTCATCTTGCAAGATCGGGCAGGAAGTGTTCTGAACTGAGGGCATCGTATCCGGATTATTATATTTCTAAAAATAAGATACAACTGTCCGAAGGCGTTGATGTGGATGCTATCCTTGATGCAATTAAGGAAAAGTATTCAAAAGAAAAGATCAATGATATTGATGGAGTTAAAATAGAGTTTGCTGATTCCTGGGTGCAGCTGCGAAAATCGAATACTGAACCTATAGTAAGAATTTATGCTGAGGCAAAGACCATGGAAATGGCCGATGAACTTGCAAAGATCGTGATCAAGGATATTAAAGAACTGATGTAGCTTACCTGTCTACTAAAAATTTAGTTATCTTTTGTTAAAAGACTTGTCTATTAAAGAAAAATTAGCTTATTTAAGCTCGCTTTAACGGACAAGTTATCTTTTATTATATCTTGAACCTGAATTTGTGAAAATCTACCTATATGTTTAAAAACCCTTTCATTAAATGGGGAACAGTGATCATTATTGCCGGTCTGGTAATTTTCTTTGCCACAAGGAAAAAGATTATCAGTACAGGAGAGATCACAGTTCCCGTGCAGAACGGAAAGTTTGTTTCCGTAGTTTATTCCACAGGCCAGTTGAAAGCAAAGAACTCGGTGTCCATAAATCTTCCAAAAGAAATTTCTAGCAGAAGGCTTGGTATCTATGAGATCAAGGTGATAAGCATCGTTGATGAAGGAACTGTTGTGGATTCCGGTGATTGGGTCGCCACACTTGACTACAGTGCAGTGGAAGAGCAGCGTAATAAATATTATGATGCATGGGAACAGGCTTACAATGCATGGGAAGATGCCAAACTTGATACTACCCTCGAGTTGAGTAATCTGCGTGATGATCTGCTGAACGGAGAGGTTCAGTTTGAAGAGAAAAAACTTATCCTGAGCCAGTCGATATACGAATCTCCTGCGATCAAAAGACAGGCAAAGCTTGATGTTGACAGGGCAAGGCGTGAGCTTGAGCAAAGAAGACGCAGTTATGAGATCAAGAAAAAGCAGGGAGAGTACAAAGTTTATCGAAGCTGGGAGGAAGTAAAAACGGCACAGGAAAGATTGGATGATATTGATAAGCTGATCGAAAAACTTGAAGTGAAAGCGCCAAATCCAGGAATGGTAATTTACAGTTTCGACCGAATGGGAAAGAAGATAAAGGCGGGATCGTCCATCAGCAGGTGGATGCCTAAGATCGCTGAACTTCCTGACCTTACATCAATGATCTCAAAAACATTCATTAATGAGATCGATATCTCGAAGATAAAAACAGGTCAGCATGTGGATGTAGGTATTGATGCCTTCCCTGAAAAGCATTTCGACGGCGAGGTCATTTCTGTTGCTAACATAGGGCAGGTGCTTCCCGGCGGTAATTCAAAGGTGTTTGAGGTCATAGTTAAGATCAATGGCTCGGACCCGGATTTGAGGCCTGCAATGACCACAAGTAATATTATTACAACCGATATACTTGACAGTGTTCTGTTCATCCCTCTTGAATCTGTTTTTGCCAATGATACGCTTCAGTTCGTTTATGTGAAGGATGGAAACAATATACGAAAACAGATCGTTGATCTTGGTGCCGAAAATGAGAACTATGCTGTTGTGAACGATGGTGTGAAGAAGGGAGAAAAGCTTTTGCTCACAGAACCGAAAGGTGCCGATAAGTTGTCGTTAGAGGGTGCGGAGATATACGAAAAGATACTTGAAAGAAAACAGGAAGAGATCGAGAAACTGAAAAAAGAGGTATCCGCAAAAGAGAACAAAAGGCCAAAGGACGGGAAAGCTCATCCCAAAGCTAAAAAGATAAAAGTTAGGCAAAAAACACAGCAATGAAAAATATTAAGCATCCGTTATACTTTTATCGCCGTTACATACATGATGTTGTGATAGCCGTTGAGGCTATCATGTCAAATAAGATGAAATCGTTCCTTACGGCTTTGGGCATTATGTTCGGTGTTGCTGCCGTGATAAGTATGCTTGCGATAGGTAAAGGTGCGCAGCAGGAGGTGCTTGAACAGATAAAGCTAGTCGGGGTTAACAACATCATTGTGACACCTAGCAGCCAGTCCCTATTATCGCCTGAAGCCGGTGCCGAGAGTACGGATGAGAATAAAACATCGAAAAAAAGATACTCGCCGGGGCTTACTTTGCTCGATGCAATGTCGATAAAAAAGGTAATTCCTACAGTTGACAGGATTAGTCCTGTGATATCGATGAGCTATTACGCGATCAAGGAAGGTAAAAGCTACCCCGTTGTGCTTGAAGGTGTATCACCCGAATATTTCGACTTGCTGAACATGAAACTGGAACTCGGCAATAGATTTACGGATGCACAATCGCAAAAAGGTGTTCCTGTGTGTGTTATCGGAGCCAATATCCGGAAAAGGTTTTTTAATCAGGATGACCCGGTAGGTCAGTACATAAAATGCGGAAAGGTATGGCTGAAGGTAATAGGCGTAGTTGAACAGAGGGATTTTACAGCTTCGGCTACCGATGAAATGGGCATAAGCAGTAGCGATAACCGGATAATCGTTCCGGCTAAAACACTGCTTCTGCGATTTAAGGACCGTGCAGCAATTAAACCTGAGACCATGGATAACATGGTAGGCGGAGGCATGGTGATAATGATTGGTGGAGGGAACGATAATGCCAAGCCAGAAAAAGCAAAAGAACAAAAGGATCAGCTTGACAAGATAATTATTCAGGTTAAAGAGACAGATCAGCTGGCTGCTACTGCAAATGTTATTAAGCGGCTGCTTTTGAGAAGACATTCTGATATCTATGATTTTGAAGTTACTGTTCCGGAGCTTCTGCTGAAACAGCAGCAAAAGACAAATGAGATATTCAATATTGTTCTGGGAGCCATTGCCGGTATTTCACTCATTGTCGGCGGAATTGGAATTATGAATATCATGCTTGCCTCAGTCTGGGAAAGGATACGGGAGATAGGCACACGTCAGGCAATAGGAGCTTCAAGAAAGGATATTGTTGTTCAGTTCCTTGCCGAGTCAACCCTGATAAGTGTGTTCGGAGGTATTATCGGAGTCTTTCTGGGGATCTTTTTGGCTCATCTTATCCAGGTGACAGCTGACATCAAGACCATTGTTTCATTTTTTTCCGTGGTTGTCGCATTTGGTGTGTCGGCAACAGTGGGAATTGTTTTCGGATATCTGCCTGCAAAAAGAGCAGCAAGTCAGGATCCGGTAGAATCATTACGCCAATAAAAGTTATGCAATACATGAAAAAAACTGGTGTTTTAATATTGTTTGTTTGCAGTCTTTACTTTACCATGGTTGCGCAGGAGGAAATGGATCCGCAAAGTACCATGCTTCAAATGACATTGGACGATGCCATTAACCTTGCCGAAAAACAATCGTTGTACAGTTTCAGGGCCAAGAACATGTATCTTGCCCGCTATTGGGAGTACCGGAGTTACAAGGCAACACGGCTTCCCGCGTTACGTCTTCGAACAACGCCAATAAGTTACAGTCAGTCGGTTTCGTCAGAGTATGATTTCAATACCGGTGATTTCAGATTTGTTCCTTTTGAGCGTTTGTCGTCCAACCTTGATCTTACCCTGGAACAAAATGTCACTTTTACAGGAGGTAAGGTCAGCTTACAGTCAAATGCACGCATGATAAAAAATGGGGATGGTGACGCTGAGTTTACCTCTGTTCCGTTTTCAATAAATTTCAGTCAGCCGCTGAATGGTTACAACAGGTTCCGATGGATGTCGAAGATCGAACCATTGAAATTTGAAAAAGCAAAAAAAGAGTTCCTTGTTGATATGGAAAATCTGAAAATAAGAGTGACCAATGCTTTTTTCAATGTTGTTATGTCGGAGATAAACCTTAAGATATCCAGAACGAATTACAGCAATGCCGATACGCTTTTCCGTGTAGGGAAAGGCAGGTTTGAAATAGGTACTGTTACACAGGATGAACTGCTCGACCTTGAACTTACCCTTCTCAATGCTAACCTTGCCGTTACAAAGGCCAAGATAATGCTTCAGCAAACACGTTCATCACTTAATTCTTTGCTTGGATTGAATAAAGATGTGGTTATAAATTGTGTTGTTCCCGATAAAATACCTGAACTTAAGGTTGATGTTAACGAGGTGATGAAATTTGTACTTGAGAATAATCCGGATTTTCTGGGTTATGAGCAACAATTGCTTGAAGCCAACCGGCGTATTGCGGAGACCCGGGCTACCAGCGGATTGAATGCAACAGTACAGGCAAATATTGGGATTAACAAGCAGACCCTGGATCTGGCAGATCTTTATTCATCCCCATTCGGTAACGAAAAAGGCGTGTCGCTTGGTTTGCAAATGCCGCTCCTCGACTGGGGCGAACGCAAGGGAAAGATAGAGATGGCAAAATCGGACAGGGATGTTACAGAGGCGTCAGTACGCCAGCAACGTATCGATCTGGAGCAATCTGTGATCATTCAGGTGATGGAGTTCAATGTTCAGGATGATCAGGTCAGGATATCGGCAAAGGCAGATACTGTGGCTCAAATGGGTTACGATGTTACAAAGCAGAGGTTCATGATCGATAAGGTGGACGTCATAAAACTTAATTCGGCCCGTAACTCCCTTGATCAGGCAAGACGTAATTATGTTAATTCACTCGCCCAGTACTGGAAAGGGTATTTCAATATCAGGAAACTTACTCTATACGATTTTGAGAATAACCATTCCTTGCTCGATGAACTTGATTCGCTTTTGGAACAATAAATTTCAGTTATGAGTCTTAACAAAAAGAAATACATATTTATAGGTGGTGTCCTGGTCGTGCTGATATTGTTGTTCGTATTTAAACCCTGGGCCACCGGCAATGCTGAAGCTGAAAGTGTAACTGTTACAAAGGGAACATTTGAAACTTACATTACCGAAATAGGTGAACTTAAAGCCCGTAAAGCTCTTGACATAACGGTTCCCGAAGTTAGCTTTAGACGTGAACTTGATATCTGGTCTCTTAAGATTATGGATATTGTGGAAGAGGGTAAAATAGTGAAGAAAGGTGATCATGTTGCCACGCTTGATCCTACTAATGTGGTAGAGGAGTTGAGAAATGTGGATATTAAACTTGACGGATATTACAATAAGCTGGAGACAGCCAAGCTCGACTCAAGTCTTACTTTGTCGGCAGCAAGGGATGCAATTCAGAAAGCTAAAGATTTGGTTCTTGACAAAGAGATCAAGGTAGAGCAATCTGTTTACGAATCAAAAGCAATACAGCGTCAGTCAAAACTTGAACTTGAACAGGCAAAAAGGTCATTTGAAAGGTCAAAAAGGGAGCTTGAGCAAAGAAGGAGGAAGCTGAAAGTTTCAATAGACAGATATCAGAGTAAGATCAAGAAATATGAACATCGTAAAAGTCTTTATCTGCAACTAAGGAGTGAACTTGACATAAAATCACCGGCCGACGGAATGATAGTATACGGCTGGAGTTACGACGGTAAGATCCGAGCGGGGTCGCGCGTGGGACGATGGGCCCCTCTGATCGCAACCCTTCCCGATCTTTCCACGCTCATGTCGGAAATATATGTTAAGGAAGTGAATATTGCCAAGATATCTTTAGGTGATAAGGTACGGATAACTGTTGATGCATTTCCCGACAAGGAGTTTACGGGTGAAATTACCAAGATAGCCAATATAGGTCAGGAAATACCCGGTGAGTATCAGAACGGATTCAAGGTTGAAGTTACTCTGGATACCTATCATGTGGAACTTTTACCTGGAATGACCACTACGAATGTCATAATTACAGGAACATGGGAAGATGCTCTGATGGTGCCAAAGAATTCTGTTTTTGTAAATGATTCGATAAAATATGTGCTCCTTAGATCGGGGCTTAAAACGATAAAACAGCCGGTTGTTATCGGAGGTGAGAATGAAGATTTCTATCGTATTACATCAGGTATTAGTGAAGGTGATGTTGTCGTTATCGGTAGTGACTGAACAGCATTGTTTAAATACTGCTAAAAATCAGCTGTTTTTTGCCTTCATATGAAATTAAAATTCTGTATATTTGGTTAACTTAAAATTAAATACTTTTAATCCGGAAATTTTACAGTTTCTGCGATAAGAGGTATAAAACGTACAAGTATTATTAACATTAATAAAGATCTTATTATTATGAAAGTAACAGTTGTTGGAGCAGGTAATGTAGGTGCTACCTGTGCAGATGTTCTTGCATACCGCGAGGTTGCCAATGAAGTTGTCCTTGTTGACATTAAAGAAGGTATTGCCGAAGGTAAAGCTTTGGACATTTGGGAAAAATCACCTATTACACTTTATGACACCCGTACTGTCGGTGTGACCAATGATTATTCAAAAACTGCAGGTTCTGATATTGTGGTTATCACATCAGGATTGCCGAGAAAGCCGGGTATGTCACGCGATGACCTTATCGGTACTAATGCAAAGATAGTAAAGGCAGTTACCGAGAATGTCGTTAAACACAGTCCCGATGCAATAATCATTGTGGTTGCCAATCCGCTCGATGTTATGACCTATCAGGCCCATATTACATCGAAATTACCTAGGACCAAACTTATGGGTATGGCAGGCATACTTGATACTGCCCGTTACCGTTCATTCCTGGCAGAGGCTTTGAATGTTTCTCCTAAGGATATTCAGGCTGTTTTGATGGGTGGTCATGGCGATACAATGGTTCCGCTGCCACGTTACACTACTGTTGCAGGTATCCCTGTAACCGAGCTAATCGAAAAGGATAAACTTGATGCGATCATCCAGAGAACAAAGACCGGAGGCGGTGAACTTGTTAAGCTTATGGGTACTTCCGCATGGTATGCTCCCGGAGCAGCTGCCGCTCAGATGGTGGAAGCCATTCTGAAAAACCAGCATCGCGTATTCCCTGTTTGTGTTAAGCTTGAGGGAGAATACGGCATTGATAATTGTTATCTTGGTGTTCCTGTTGTACTGGGTAAAGACGGTATTGAAAAGATCATAGAACTTGATCTTAATGAAGATGAAAAAGCAATGTTAGAAGTAAGCCGTCAGCATGTAACCGAAGTAATGGAAGTTCTTGACAAAATGAGCTGATAGAAATTTTTTATTATTTCAGCCCTGCCATCCGGTGGGGCTTTTTTATGATCGGTGCATAAACATTGGCATTGCCGATGAAAAAATAAAATATGTAGGATTTCTCCCTATGTTAAAATATGTTTAAAAACACATAATAAATATAAATATCGATTGGTATTTTAACAATTTTTAGTTAATTTGCAGCAAATAACGTTGTTAATTGTTAATTTAAGGAATGGTGTATATAAAGCCCTGCCTGATAGCAATTTATATATTTCTGAACCCAAATGTTAAAAGTACTTAAGTACATAGCAGCCCTTATTTTGTTTGCAGGTTTCTTTGCCTGTGAGAGGGAGTTTGTGTATCGTGGCGGGGAAGAAGGTCTTAAATTGTCGGCCGATACGGTCATGTTCGATACCATTTTTACTGCAATAGGTTCAACAACACATAATTTTCTTATTTACAATCCTTACGATGAAGACCTGCTGATTGAGGGTATCGAGCTTTCAGGGGGAGATGAGTCGCCTTTCAGGTTAAATATTAACGGATTTGCCGAGAATGAACTTTTTGATGTCAGGATAAGAGCGAACGACAGTTTGTTTGTTTTTGTGGAAGTGACTATTGATCCGGTACATTCAAACTCTCCCATAATTGTTTCTGATTCGGTTATGGTTACGACGAGGGAACGCAGGCAGAGCGTGAAACTTATTGCTTACGGACAGGATGTGATATTGTTGAACAAGGAGTGGTTGAAGACTCAGACCTTTACAAAAGATAAGCCTTACCTGATCTCTGAATACATAGTTGTTGACACTGCCCAGACCCTGACAATCGAACCGGGTGCCAGGCTTTATTTCCAGAAAGATGCCAGTATGCTTGTTCTTGGCTCTCTGGTGGTTAAGGGAACAAAGGAAGACCCTGTTCTTTTTGCCGGTCACCGGCTTGATGAGTGGTATCTTGACAAACCCGGACAGTGGGGATACATACATCTTTTACCCGGCTCATCAGGTACATCGATAAATTATGCCGTTATCAGGAACGGAATGATGGGTATCCTTGCCGATTCGGTAGGTTCATCAGAGACTCCTCTCTTGATAAGCAATACCAAGATCGAGCATATCTCAAGCTTTGGGCTGCTTGCCCAAAGTGCCGGAATGAGGGTTACGAATACCTTGTTCGGCGATTGCGGTACACATTCTATGGCTATCACAGTGGGTGGAAGTTATGAATTTATCCATTGTACTTTTGCCAATTATTTCGATTGGTCCTTCCGTTCTACTCCTGCGGTGTTCATTAATAACTATTACATGGATGAGCAAAATGATGTGAAGATAGTTCCGCTCAAAAAAGCATCCTTCGAAAATTGTATAATTTATGGTCAGAATATGGGAGAACTCGGCTTCGATCTTAAATATCCCGATGGCGATTTTCCTGATCTTGAACCTCATTATCTTTTTTCAAGCTGTCTGCTTAAAGTATATGATGACATGGACTTGTCGGACAAAGATCATTTTGTTGATGTGATAAAAAATGAAGATCCTTTCTTTATTAATACTGAAAAGTATGATTACCAACTTGATACTCTTTCGGTTGCCATAGACGCAGGAAACCGTGAGTTTGCACTTGTTGTTCCTGAGGATATTCTCGGTGTTAACCGATTGGATGATGCCGGTCCTGACCTGGGGCTCTATGAAAGACAGGAAGAAAAATAAGTTATCGATAATCTTTTCTTTTACTTTTTTCGGAATAATCTTATTTTATTCTCAGACGATTGCTCTGTGTCAGTCTTCGGAAAGCGATATTTTCCCTGTTCTCTTCTATAATGTCGAAAATCTTTTTGATTGTTTTGACGATACATTAAAAAATGACGAGGAGTTCCTTCCTTCAAGTCTGCGTCACTGGTCCTTTAAGAGGTATAACGAAAAAGTGAACAAAACGGCAAAAGTGATACTGGCATCTAACGCGTGGGACCTGCCTGTACTTGTGGGATTGTGTGAGGTGGAAAATGATGCTGTTTTGAAACGTCTTGTTTGGGAAACAGGACTTGGGGAATCGGGATACAGGTTTATTCATCATGAATCCCCTGATAAACGGGGTGTCGATGTTGCCCTCTTGTACAGAAGGGCAATGTTCAGGGTATTGGCGGATACGGCAATTTGTGTTTCTGATCCGGGTGCAGGATTCTTCACAAGAGATATTCTTTACGTGAAAGGTGTCATGTTTGATGAAGATATCCTGAACGTGTTTGTATGTCATCTGCCGTCGAACTATGGAGGTGAGTTTAACTCTGAAAAGAGCCGGATGATGGTTGCAGTGAAGTTAAGCGAATTGTGTGATTCGCTTTTTAAGGCTGATAAAGAGAGTAAGATATTGATCATGGGCGACATGAATGAACAGTCTGGCAGTAATGCTACCGGCCGGGAACTAAAAGCAGGGAAGAGAAATTCGGACACACCTTTGGTCGATCTTTCTTTTGACATTATTGCGACTACGGTTAAAGGGACTGTTAAGTATCACGGACAGTGGAGCGTTTTTGACAGGATAATTGTTTCGCGATCTTTAATGCGTAAACCGTTCAGCGTTGAAGGAATGTATGTGGTGGAGCTGCCGTTCCTGCTTGAACCCGATGAGTCTTACCCGGGAGTAAAACCTTTCCGCACCTATTCCGGGCCCCGGTATCTTGGTGGTTTCAGCGATCATCTTCCGGTAAAAGCAGTGATCAGAAAAGAGAGATGACAGGTCAGGGTGTGATCAGTGGTGCTGCGAAAGCCATTGGAAAAGGCAAACAGCAGCAGCATGTGACACATTCATCGATCTTATAGTTCCCGGCATCGGTATGAAAAGCTTAATCTTGCTCATGTTCAGCAGCTCACTACTGATACCGTGTTTTTCATTTCCCAGAATTAATGCCATCTTGTCAGGAAGTTTGGTGTTAAAAATGTTTTCAGCCCCGGTGACAGTTTCGAGTGCAGCTAATGTGTAATCATCAGGAATGTGCTTCTCAAATCTTTTGATATCTGAAAATACGAGTTGAATATGATCAAAAGCTGTTCCTGCAGTCTTTTTTATTTTGCTTTTTCTCATGTTCTCAGACCCCAGAACTATTACTTTTAATGCTCCGACGTTAGCTGCAAGCCTGATGATATGTCCTATGTTTTCAGGAGTTGAAAAATTATCGGTTATGAGTATAGGCTTTATGCTGTCATCCAGTTCCTTTGCTGTGTTATTCTCGAAAAATATTTTAGAATGAGTTTCCTGCATTTGGTTATTAGATTTTTTGTTCTTGATTTTTTTTTGAATGAAACTTAAAAACAGAATACTGATTACCGAAAACTGAATACCTTCCAATCTATCCGCTTTCAGCTTCAAGCCCCCGGCTTTGGGCTACTTTACGGGCTTAAGTCCCATTTCCTCACCCGTCTTAAGCATAAATTCGTATGCTTCATCGTAATCGTTGTGTATCTCTCCGTCAAGAATAGCTTCCTTTATTGCTGATTTGATGTCTCCTATCTCTTTACAGGGTTTAAGTCCGAATGTTTCCATAATTATTTCGCCTGAAATCGGAGGCTGAAAGTTGCGGATGTGGTCTTTCTGTTCTATCTCCTTCAGCTTTTCCCTGACTATCTGAAAGTTCTTCAGATAGCGTTTTACCTTTTCTTCATTTTTTGACGTGATATCAGCTTCACAAAGTGTCATCAGTTTGTCAATATCGTCACCTGCCTCGAACAACAGTCGCCGAACCGCAGAATCGGTAACAGTATCTTCACTCAGGCCTATGGGGCGCATATGTAGTTTAACCATCTTCTGTACGAACTTCATCTTTTCGTTGGCAGGCAGCTTCATCTTTTTGAATATCTGTTCTGTCATCTTTGCACCTATGTAGTTGTGGGCATAAAATGTCCATCCTGCATTCTCGTCAAAGCGTTTTGATGCCGGTTTTCCTATGTCGTGAAGCAGCGTTGCCCATCGAAGCCAGAGGTCATCAGTGTTTGGAGCTATGCGGTCAAGGACTTCGAGTGTGTGAAAGAAATTGTCCTTGTGTCCGATGCCGTTTCTGGACTCAACCCCTTTAAGTGCATGAAGTTCAGGAAAGATCAGTTCCAGAAGGCCTGCCTTGTCGAGGAGTTTAAAGCCAATAGAAGGCTTGTCGGCCATGATGATCTTGTTGAGTTCATCGTTAATGCGCTCTTTGGAAATGATCTTTATGCGCTCCTTTGTGGCTTTTATTCCTTCAAATGTTTTCTCTTCGATCCTGAAAATCAGTTGAGTCGCAAAACGAATGGCACGCATCATTCGCAGAGGATCATCTGAAAAAGTGACAACAGGGTCAAGAGGTGTCTTTATCAGTTTTTGCTTGAGATGCTCCAGACCGTTGAACGGATCAAGCAGTTCACCGAAGTTTTTTTTGTTGAGGCTTAGTGCCAGCGCATTTATAGTGAAATCACGCCTGTTTTGGTCATCTTCGAGTGTTCCGTCTTCTACAACAGGTTTACGTGAATTTCGGTTGTATGACTCTTTGCGTGCTCCTACGAACTCAATCTCCATATCTTTATATTTGATCATGGCTGTGCCGAAATTCTTGAACGTAGTCACTTTAAGACCCCCGAGTCTTTGGGCTGTTTCTTTAGCGAGTGCTATGCCGCTGCCGATAACCACAATGTCGATATCCTTGGAATCACGATCCAGGAAAATGTCACGAACATATCCTCCGATAACATAGGTATCGGTCCTTTTTTCATCGGCAATGTCGCTTATTGTCTGAAAAACCTTATGTCTCAGCTTGTCCTTCATGTTAATTAAACAACGCACTAAACCTTTTGTTGTAAAAAATGTTATAAGGAAGTGCTTAAAGTTAAATAGATTGAAAAGCTGACAAATTTACAAATATTTTGTACTTTTGCACCCCTAAATACCTTATAGAGGGTTTTGGCATACAAATTGATATGTAAACATCGAAGTTTTCACATATATTGAAACTTGAATAATTATTAATTAAAAATCAGATAAAATGTCACAGCATTTAACAACTGCAGAGTTTAAAGAAAAAGTTTTTGACTACGAAACAAACAAAGAGTGGAGTTACGCAGGGGATGTACCTTGTATCATAGATTTTTACGCTGACTGGTGTCAGCCATGTAAGATAGTTGCTCCTATTCTTGAGGAACTGGAAGAAGAGTATCAGGGAAAAATAAAGGTATACAAAGTTGATACTGAAGCAGAGCGTGAGCTTGCTGCTGTTTTCGGAATTCAAAGTATTCCTTCATTATTGTTTGTTCCGGTTGATGCACAGCCTCAGATGGCTATGGGTGCTCTTCCTAAAGAAACTTTTGAGCAGGCTATCAAAGATGTGCTCAAGGTTGAAAAGCCCACTGTAACTGAAGAGAAATAAAAGGATCACCCTTTTAAAATTTTACACATGATCAGAACGACATTATTTATTGCAATTGCAGGTTTATATCTTACCACTATGGCAGCTTGTGCGAATGGTAAGGCTGCAAACAAAGAGAACTCAGTAACTGAGCAGAAAGAGATGGTGGATGGAGATGGACAAACCAATAGTGTGATCCATCTGGATAAAGAGCAGTTCAAGAAGCTTGTTTTCGATTATGAGAACAACAAGGAGTGGAAGTATGAAGGTGACAAACCGGCTATTCTGGATTTTTATGCCGATTGGTGTGGTCCATGCCGCATGTTATCACCTGTGTTAGCTGAGGTGCAGAAGGAGTATGATGGTAAACTTCAGGTTTACAAGATCAATACCGATAAGCAACGTGAACTTGCTGCTACTTTCGGTATCAGAAGTTTACCTACGGTTGTGTTCATTCCTTTGAACGGACAGCCTCAGGCAATACTTGGTTTCAGACCAAAAGAGGAGATCGAGAATGTGATAAAAAATGTTCTTAAGGTTGAAAAACCTTAACAATATGTGTTGACAAAATAACATGGAGCCGGCTTTTAGCCGGCTTTTTTGTATGTCGGGCATGGTAATAGTCTGGCGAGGTGTAAGTCCTCGTAC
>JAOZOF010000245.1 GCA_029933425.1 Marinilabiliaceae bacterium | reverse complement strand
TCGGATTTTTCAGGATTTGGGAGATCCCTTATTCGGCAGTTCATGGTGTTCTGGGACATTTCAGGCCTGCGTTGCCATTCGGACGGGAAGAGCTGCAGGCTGCAGGCATATGGCCCGATACAGAGAGGCTGTGCAAACCATACATTCGTGAACATTTTTTGCACGATATTTTCGGAGAGTATGTCGATAAGGTGCGTAAATTATACCTTCATGAAACAGAGCTGAATGTTTACGAGCTTAAAGATGAAGTTGGTACACAGCGTAGGATATACGATCATTTTGTCAAAGATAACAGCCCGGAAGATCTGGGTGAGGAAGAATCACTTATCATGGCCGGACTGATGAAGCTTGCTGCTGAGGTGGTATTGTTGCCCGATAGCGATAAGATGGATGCTTTTCATCCACGTATCGCAATGCAATCTACTTACTCCTTTATGGAACTTGACAGCGAGCTTAAGCATGCTCTCGATGCTCTTTATGTCAACTATTACTATCAAAGGCATGAAGAGTTCTGGCGGCGTGAGGCACTGAAGAAACTTCCTTATCTTATCAAAGCAACAAAAATGCTTGTTTGCGGTGAAGACCTCGGTATGATACCTTCGGTTGTACCCGAAGTGATGCAGGAGCTGAAGATCCTCAGTCTTGAGGTTCAAAGAATGCCGAAGAACGATAATGTTGAGTATACAGACCCTAAGGATGTTCCGTATCTGTCTGTTTGTACTACATCTACGCATGATACTTCCACTATTCGCGGATGGTGGGAAGAGAACCGTGAACTTACCCAGCGGTATTATAATCATCAGCTGGGACATCAGGGAGAAATGCCATATTTTGCCGAGCCGTGGATATGTCAGGAAATAATTAATCAACTTCTGAATTCACCTGCCATGTGGACGATATTCCCGTTGCAGGACCTTCTGGCCATCAGCAGTGTTCTGCGTAGTGACGATACTTTCAATGAACAGATAAATGTACCTTCGGATCCGAGACATTACTGGAAGTATCGTATGCACCTGTTACTTGAGGATATGATCGATGCCGATGATTTCAACCGGATGGTTAATCTCATGGTGAAGAATTCAGGCAGATAGGATGATGCCAGTGTGAATTTCATTAATTTTACATAATGCGTGTTTTTTTGTAAATTACACATATTTTATAAAAAGATAATGATGAAAAAATATCTGATCCTTTTTACAGGGCTGTTCCTGGTGTTAAGTGTAACAGCCCAGAAAACAACAGGAGATCTCCGGGATACCATTGAGCAAAATCGTTTTGACCCAGTTGTCGACACAATACAGGCCGGCTCTATTTTTGAGAATGATGCTCCTCTTTCGATAAAATTGATCAGTGATTTTACTACATTTCTTAAACCGAGATACAACAATAAGTATTTGCCTGCAAAACTGATCGTTAAACTGCCTTCTTCCAATGATTCGATTGTTAAAGAAATCCGCATAAAAGCCAGAGGAAAGTCACGTAAGGAGATATGTCAGTTCCCGCCAATAAAACTTAATTTTAAGACTGATCCGATAAAGAACCCTGATTACGAGGGAGTGAATAAAATGAAGATGGTTACTCACTGTAAAGGCAGTAAGCTTTATAGTATGTACATCCTGAAAGAGTATTTGATCTATAAGTTATATAATGCTATTACTGAATACAGCCTGAAGGTGAGATTGCTTAAAATAGATTATGTAGATACCGGCAAGAAAGGATTTCAGGAGTCGAGATATGGATTCCTGATAGAACCCATGAAAGTGCTGGCCGAAAGGTTAAATGCCGTGGTTATTGAAACCAAGGTTGTGAAGTACAATGAACTTGACCAGTTGGCGGCCGACCGTGTAGCCCTTTTTAATTATATGGTGGGGAATGGTGACTGGCAATTTCAGACAAGTCATAATATAAAATTCATTAAAATATTGGATATGAATATTCCCGGTGCTTATCCTATTCCTTATGATTTTGATTTCTCAGGCTTTGTCAATACCGATTACGGAGCACCTCAACCCTGGAATGCGGTTGAAAATATCAGAGAAAGAGATTATATGGGGTTCTGCCGGGATACGCCTGATAATTTCAATAAACTTAAAAAAGAATTTCTGGCTGCCGAGCAGGAAGTATTTGACATAATTATGAATTTTGAGCCATTATCGGAAAGTGAAAGAAAACGGTTGAAGTGGTATATGGAGGAGTTTTATAAGGATCTTAAATACAAAAATGCATATTCTATAATAACTGCCAATTGCAGAGAACCATATTAAAATGATAACTATGGATAGTATCATAGATTTACCCAAGAGTACTCAGGAGATATTTATAAGACTGATAATAAACATAGTCGTTCTTTTTATCCTGCTCAAATATATCTACTTTCCCTATAACGGTAAAAGAAGGATGTATTTTACATACTATCTGATCGGAATAATGATCTTCATTATTTCATCTTTTCTGGGCATGGTGGATATTCAGATGGGATTTGCATTAGGTCTGTTCGCTATTTTCAGCATCATCAGGTATCGAACGCCACCCATCGAGATAAAAGACATGACCTACCTTTTCCTGGTTATAGGGATTGCCGTTGTTAATGCTCTGGTTCACTTTGCCGAATTCTGGCGGGGGATAATCATATCCAATATTGTAATTCTTTTGAGTACATATTTCCTTGAAAAGCATAAACCGCGAAAAACTGTTCTGAGGAAACAGCTCGTGTATTCTCCTCTTGATTTCTCGATCATAAACAATGTGGGAATGCTGAAGGAAGAGCTGGAATCTTTACTCAATATGTCTTTGATAAAAGTTACCGTCGAAAAGGTCAATATTGCCAAGAATGAACTTACCGTTACTATTTATTATAAGGTGGAATTTGACAAGAATGATATTAATAACGAGAACAGTAAGATAATTTATAACAAATAAAAAAATCCCGGAGCTAATCCGGGATTTTTTGTCTTATTTTATTCCGAGTTTCTTTCTTATCTCTTTGGGGATAGCATCTTTATGTATCATGATGTCCATTGTTTTGTACATTACGAAAGGTTCGGAAGCATAGAAATATCCATCGTATTTATTGTTGGTATCCCATGAGTTCTTAACCTTGTAGAATATCTTTCCGGCCTGGTCCTTTACCATTCCGGTGATGTGCATGCCGTGGTCGTCGGTAGTTTTGTAGTTATCGAAGGCTTTTTGGCGCATCTCCTGAGTTATAACTTTTTCTTTAACCGGACTATCAAAATTATAAAGCTTTTTTTCCTTTTCACTTTTTGTCATTTTTTCCCACTTGACACGTTCCAGATCCGACATGTCTTTTACGTCGGCATCAGGAACAATGGCAATGCCTTTTCTGAATGAGAATCCTTTTTCACTTACATCAGCGCCCCATGCAATCGTATAACCTTTTTCAAGTGCATAATGAAATATTTCTCTCAGGTCATCAAGCGGAACATTGTAAACATCATCCCACATCCAGTTGTCGGGTATCTCAATGGCAAATGTGGAGTAGAACGGGTGATGCGTGTATGAGGTTATTTCAACATAGTCATCAGGATTAAGTCCCACAACTTCTTTAGCATAAGTTTGAGGGGTGTATTTTTTTCCGTCAACTTCAAACTCTTCGGGAAGCTTGCCGAAATAAGCGTCTAAAATGCCATCGAAACCGCTGTGCCATGCAGTCGACAGTTCCCTGTTTCTGTTCTTAACAACACCTTCGACGTAATCCTTCAATACTTCATCAAGTTCACCGTGAACATGATTGTCCTGTCCGTAGTCCAGACCTTTATAGGCAGATTCGGGAACCATACCATACTTTTTCAATACATAAGTTACATCATGAAAAGCACCGCCGCCGCCAAAATTCAGAGCACCATGCAAACGCACATATTTTATTGCTTTATCGGAATAGCAAAGGCGAACCGCATACATCTCCGAAAGGTCGACAGAGTCTCTCCCAAGCCTTAGCATTTCCGACTCAAGGAAAGAGATTGTGGAAAAGCTCCAGCAGGTACCCGATCTGTATTGGTTTTTAACTGATGTTGCAGGGAGGTCTACTATAGTTGTGAATTTGTAGCCTTCAACCTGTTCCGTTGTGTCTTTTTTATCCTGTGCAAACAGGGAAACGGAAAAGAGGATGATAATCAATGATGTTAAAAATCTCATTTTCATTTTTTATCTGTTTAAATTAATTAAGTATTTATGTGAAAAATATCTCCAAAAGAAATAAATTAAAATGAAAAGTTATATGATTTCTTTCATGTGTTTTTCTCTCATGGTCAAACATATTTTTTCGTACCGGTATCCGATAATTCATGCCAATTTGTTTTGATAATAGCAGGAGAGTGATTGTTTTTATATTTTTATCCCAAAATAGACATTAGAATTGCAAAACAATTCTAATGTCTATCGATTAAGATATTCATCTGTTTTGTCATTCGCCAAGACAGTGAATCTCTAAATCAGCCTGTCCCGAGGCATCTCGGCCCGCCTGACCATTCGGGCAGGGAGGGTTAACCCGCATGGGGCCCTTAGTTCAGCTCGTTCCTCGCTTCCTAATGGCCAATTTGGGTTTATGAATCAGAAATAACGATTAATAATTTTAGAATATGAAGTTCGGATATAATTCAGGATCGGTTTGGCTGTTATTGATATTTTTTGTTCTTATCCTATCGTCTTGTTCCAAAAGTATAGATACCAGGGGGTTGAAAAAAGTAACATTCAAAGATATTCCCCAAAAGCCAGTGCCTGATGCAGGATTGTTGCATGGCATGAACTTTACTGTTAATGAGGGCAGTTTTAAAGATGCCACAGGAAGAACGCTTTTTCTCCGTGGGATAAACCTAGGCGGAAGCAGTAAGGTCCCGTTCAAACCTGCTATCGGCACCCATGTGCGGAAAGGGTTTTTTAATGGTCAGGAGGTTTCATTCATCGGTCGTCCGTTCCCGCTGAAAGATGCAGATGAGCATTTCAGAAGGCTTAAAGCATGGGGTTTTCATTTCCTTCGTTTCATTGTAACATGGGAAGCAATTGAGCATGAAGGTCCTGGTATCTATGACGAGGATTACCTTGATTACATTGCTTCAATTATCCGGAAGGCAAACGAATACGGCATAAATGTGATGATCGATCCGCATCAGGATGTGTGGAGCCGTTTTACGGGAGGCGACGGTGCTCCCATGTGGACTTTTGATGTTGCAGGTATTGATGTTACTAAATTGCAGGATGCGGGCGCTGCCATTGTGCATAATCTTTACGGTGACCCGTTTCCCCGGATGATATGGTACACCAACTACTACAAGTTAGGTGCTGCTACAATGTTCACTCTTTTTTATGGGGGTAAGGATTTTGCTCCCGGGTTGTTGGTTAACAGTGTGAATATTCAGGAGTACCTGCAGGGACATTACATTATAGCATTGATGAAAGTGGCTGAAAAAGTAAAGGGCCTGCCTAATGTTATAGGTTTTGAATTGATGAATGAGCCTTCCTCAGGATACATCGGTTTAGAGGATATCTCCCGGCCATATAAAATGGATATTGTGGGTGACGCGCCCACACCTTTCGAGGGAATGATGCTTG
>JAOZOF010000045.1 GCA_029933425.1 Marinilabiliaceae bacterium | reverse complement strand
ATTACTTATTTCCGAATATGTTACACTTACCCCAAGTTTAATATCTCCCCGGCTACCCCACCTTCCGGGGCCCATAAGTATAAATTGCCGTTTTGGTAATATCTTATTCAATTTTCCTACTGCTCTGCCAACAGATATAAGATCATTGTAATCTGAAAGTTCGCCGTATTTCTTCGGATCAATATAAACTATATGTGATATATTGGTTACTGTACCGTCAGAGATAAATTTATCGGCTGAAAATACGACATTCTCATTATCAACACCATAAGGTATATTTGCAGGTTTATTTAACCTGACATAACTAAGGGGCCTGCACTGAAGCAGATAGAAATTTTTCCCATCATGCGCAAATTCTATATCTACAGGATTGCCCATTTCTCTTTCAAGAACTTTAAGTACCGTATGAATCTGCTCTATAAAACCGGTATTACTAATAAGACCATCGAAAGTAACAACATAGTTACCTTTATTATAATCCACCCCAAACTTCTTTACAGGCCTGATATAATCTTCAGAAACCTCTGAAATGATCCGGTTTAATTCAGGATATTCATTTCCACACTCCTTTATCAGTGTATGTATGTCGACAGATTCAAAAGTCCTTGTTTTGAGATTAATCACATCAATTTTTTTCGGCGAATAACGTATGACCTCATCAATGGTAACATTTACGCGCAGACCCGGTTGTCCCGGTGAAATCAGAATAGGATAATCATCGCTTAAACGATCCACTGCCCGTGTTCCCAATCCGGGAACCATTCTTACCAGTCCATCCTCTTTTTTAATCCTTCCCGACCACCTGTAATCGTTATGGCTAAAGGCTACTCCCGAAAATGAAGGCAGAAAGTAATCCCCTACTTTTTGGCCCACAACCTCCTGTATCAGAATTCCCATCTCTTCATGATAGTCCAGAAGATTACGCTCTTTTCTGTATTCGATCGGATCAGGGCCGAATGTGGATGCGTATACCTCAGCAATAGCATCCATCAATTCTTTCAGCCTTTCACTTTTGGTTCCCCGGTTGGCGATGAACAGGCTTTTGTATTTACCTGCAAAGACCATATTGAACCTGTCTTCCAGAAGACTTGAACTCCGTATTATCAGTGGGACGTTTCCAAAACTATCGAGTGCACGCGAAAGGCCGTTGATCACTTCTGGCGAAAAGTTAGAATTCTTAAAAACATGAGAGATGTATGGATACTCTTTCCGTATCTGATCGATATCCTTATACTTTTGCTCAACAATATCTTCCAGGTTATTGAACTTAATAAAGTTGAGAAGACCGTCGGAATTAAGGTACCAGGTTTTTGGCACCTTGACATTTTTCAATTGTGGTAACTTATCCGACGATCTTTTTAAGATATACTTCGACAGGAACAAACCAGCTCCTTTCCCGCCCAGCTTCCCGTGACTCCCGGATAGCAATATAATCCTATTAAACAGTTCATTAAAATCATTGATCTCGATAAACCTCTTTGCAACATTCACATATTCGGTCTGATCACCAAGCAGGCGACGAATAAGAGCAACTCTGAGACTTTTCTTTCTGGGTTCAGAAAGCTTCAGCCCCTGAGGCAGAAGGTGATGAAACCGTTCAATGGCATTACTGATATCTGAAAGGGATGAACCTGTATTTTCAAGAACATCCACTAAAAAACCGGATTTATCTTCCTGTATCCAGTTATGAATATTATTTAAAACTTCCTTTTCATTCAAATGTTTTTGAGCTACCCTGAACACTTCAAAACTTATATCTAAAAGATTCCCTGATTTTTGTACCCTGTAAGGACGGTTTGCCTCCCCGAATACCCCACTCTCTTCGTTGTTAACAGGATTGAAATGGTCAAATAACTTTTCCACCTCCCTGATACCGCTCCATCCCAGATAATTTATCATTTTCCTTGATATTCGAATCAATAGTTCCGGATCTGTATTCTTTAACATCTCCAGAATTGTCCACCACGCCGGCATATTATTTTCCGGTATATGTTCTTTTTTTTCAAATACCGATTTTAATTGCTGATGCAAAAAATAGAACCCTAATTGTTCTGCGATGGTATCGATCAGTTTTCTCTCCTCCTTCAGGAACGGTCCCTCGAAAAAATCCGGTCTTTTTTCGGTATAATAAACACATATTGCTCCTATTATCTCATTCTGAACAGTGATCCCGGAACACAACACCCATTCCGACTCTTTGAAATTATCAGTTTTATACTCTGAGTCTTTTATCTCTATCTTAGCCTGACAAATCTCGGGAAACTGCCATCCCGGAGGTATAGCTTCAATTATTCCCTGAAGGATCTCATCAGTACTTTTATTATGGTCGTTCAGGAGCTCCTGAACTTTATAGAGGCAAGTCAGTTCTTTTGCTCTTTCTTTCAGATCATTAAGCAATTCATTTATGGGCTTCTGATCATCCATAGCTTCTCATTTAAGAATTTATTATGACACCTTTGCCTGTTTTACCATCAACCTTGACCTTCAATGCCTTTTCTGTTCTGACATACTTAACAAAACCCCTTTCTTCCAACATTTTTTGTTTGAAAAGCCACTCCCTGTCAATTGCTTTTGAATCAGAAGAGGATAACGAAAAATAGAAAACTTTAAAGCTTGTAACATTATGAAAGAAATGAGATCCCTGACTCATCTCTGTATACATTTCATCTTTAACAGCCTCTACAATCACTCTGGCACCTGATATTTGTTCCCATCTTACCGGTATTCCTGCACTATGATCTGATGTCCCCCAACGGCCATAACCAATCAATATATATGGTCTCTGCTGCTCAACCAGTCTTCTGTTCAGGTTGTCAAGCTCTTGTACTGTTTGTGCTGCCGAAACAGCATTAAGATCAACCGGATCAACAAAAACAATATCATTTATAGAATGAATAATACCGTTACCCAGAACACTATTTGACGCAATGAATACATCTTCCCTGGCAAACTCTTCGTCCGTAATCTCAATATCCTCTGTTGACACCACCATGGGACGAACCTGAAGGAATCCAAACCTGAAAGTCGGTTTTGACTTTTTATTTCCATAGATTGTCACCGCAAATTCTATCTCGACAGGAGATCTCAACTCCTCCTCACAAATCTCAAGAAGTTGTTTTATCAGTCTGTTCAGAGGAATATACTCCATTGTTAAAACCGGTGCAAAAGTAAGTATCCTGGGGCCTTTCCCGCTTTGCCCCGGCCATACCCTGTCGGATTCTACATCGTAAGTTGAAACAAGATAACGCAGGGTGCCGTCAGTTTCTGCCTCCGCAATATCACCTTTGATCATAAACTCTGTTTCCTTAACGGGATCATAGCCGGGAGGTTTTCCCATGTTTACCGCCCAAAATCGGGTCTGCGTATTCTTAAGCATATCGCCGATAGAATTAAAGGGAGGTCCTGAATCGGGAAAAGAAGGCGAGTATGACCATGCAGCACCTCCGTCGACAATTGTTTTTCCCAGTCCAAGAGCCAGGTTTACTACCCCGTCGTCGGGCTTTGCATTACCAAAAGGGTAAAAATTATATGAGCATGCCACTCCTGATATTTCAGGATAGAACCTGTCGTTATGCCTTGTTCCCACAACCTCCTGTATTATCACTGCCATTTTTTCCTCCTCTGTACTGTGACCTGTTGCAAACATATATTCCCTGGCAGCTTTGAAATAAGTTGATGCATAAACGAACTTTATGGCTTCTGTCAGTTTTTTAAATCGCGTATCTATGTCATGTTGATTATTCGGAGTCATTTTGGTTCCGTAAATTCCCGCAAAAGGTTCAAACATATCATCTTCCAACACCCCTGAAGAACGTACAGCCAGAGGTTGCTTAACATTTGAAACTATCGTTCGCAGATCACCCAGAATTTCAAAAGGAAGATTTGCTTTTTGGAATGCCAAAGCAATCCTGTCATCCGGCAGGCCGATCATGTCATAAAGATCATTAAGCCTCATAAACGTATCAAATACATTGGTGCGAATAACGATCATTTTTGGAATGCTAACGAACGATCCGTTTAATTTCTCCTGAACAACTTTTTTATTAAGGATATCCTGAATTAAAACCAGGCCATTGGCTTTCCCTCCCAACTCCCCCGAACCAATGCAGGATATTTGGTTATCGGATTCAAAAAAGTGCCTGTCAAATTTTACAAAATTCTTCATACTTAATAAATAACGGAGAGGATTACCGGAAATACATTCAATACACTTCTAAACCCATCCCCTGTCACGACAGGCCTGTGCAACCCTGTTCACGGAAATAACATAAGCAGATTCTCTCATGCTCAGATTATTGAATCTTGCAAAATCACTTACTGCAATGTATGCAGCTGTCATTTTAGCATCGAGCTTTGCCAACACCTCATCCTTCTCCCAAAAATAGTTCATGTTACTTTGCACCTGTTCAAAGTAGCTGCAAACCACGCCTCCCGCATTGGCAAGAAAATCAGGAATAATGAATACCCCTGTTTTTTCTAAAATACTGTTTGCCTCATTGGTGGTAGGGCCGTTGGCACCTTCAACAACTATTTTTACTTTTTTATTTATTCTATTCACATTTTCCGCGGTAATCTGATTCTCAATGGCAGCCGGGATAAGAATATCGACCTCCTGTTCCAACCATGCTTCAGCAGGTAAAAGCTCGTACCCTAATTCCTGAGCTTTTATTTTGTCTATTCCACCAAAATGATCAGAGATCGTCTGCAGTTCTTGCAAATCAACACCCTCTTTTTTTCTATACGAATAAGCACAATGGTCTTTCTCATTCCATGAAGACACACAAATAACTTTTCCTCCCATCCTGTGATACAGTTCAATGGCATTCCTTGCCACATTACCAAATCCCTGAACACTTGCGGTTGTGCTCTCCGGCTTTATATTTAATTCCTTTAAAGCCTCTCTCAATGTAATTATTGCTCCATAACCCGTTGCCTCCATCCTTCCTTGTGAACCACCCATTCCTACAGGTTTTCCTGTAATGAAACCTGGATATTTATCACCAACTAAAACTTCATATTCATCCAGCATCCATAGCATGTGCTGCGCATTGGTCATTATATCAGGTGCGGGAATATCGGAAAAAGGCCCGATGTTCTTTACAAGCTGGCGCACCCATCCCCTGCATAATCTTTCCTGCTCATGCGGACTTAAATGATGAGGATCACAAATTACACCTCCTTTTGCCCCGCCTAAGGGAATATCCACCACTGAAGTTTTCCAGGTCATCCACATCGATAATGCACGTATTGTATCGATTGTTTCAAGAGGGTGAAAGCGTATCCCCCCTTTTGCCGGTCCCCTGGCATCGTTATGCTGTACCCTGAAACCTCTGAAAACCTTAACATTTCCGTCATCCATTCGAATCGGGATCGTAAAATGATATTCATGCATGGGACTCCGTAAAAGGTCGCGTGTCGCCTGGTCGAGTTCAAGCATATCTGCAGCCCTGTCAAACTGTTTTTGTGCAGTTTCAAAAGGATTATACGAATATTTTTCGCTTTTCATTTAATTATCATTTAAATAGTCATTCCATTAAGCAAATCATAACGTTAAACCCGACTTATGCAGTAGGAGCTATACAATAGCGAACTATCTGCATTTAGTAAGGGTTAACCCCGATTTAGAAGTACACCATTTTGGTTATTGACCAAAATGGATGTAGCTCTTTATCGCTATGCAATGAAAAACTGTTGTCAGTTTTATATTGCATAGTTTGGGTTAAACAAATTACCTCTTTTTATTTTTCAATTAAATGATTATTATCAGTCTTAACAAAGTAAATAAATCAGGGGCTGCCCGATATTTATCGAACAGCCCCTGATGTATGGACTACTTAATGTTCATTATTCCCTCAAAAGTAACCCGGATCAAACAACAGCATCCTTCTCTTTAGCTGCAGATTGTTGCTGATCACGATACTTTAGAATCAATATCTCGTTTACCACCACTTCGGTAATGTAATGCTTCTCACCTTTGGCATCTTTGTAATCACGGTGAGTGAGTTTCCCTTCGACAGCTACCTGCTGTCCTTTTTCCATGTACTTTTCGGCAAATGTTGCCTGACTGCCCCATGCCACTATGTTGTGCCATTGTGTTTCGGTTACTTTGTCACCTTTGCTGTTGCGGTATGATTCTGATGTTGCGATTGAAAAACGTGCTACTTTTCGTCCGTTACCAATTTCACGTACCTGCGGGTTCATTCCCAGATTTCCGATGAGATTAACTCTGTTCTTTAAATTATTCATGACTCAAATTTTAAAAATTAAACTTCGCATTTACCCGGCCGGGGTGATCATCTCTTTAAAAATGACACAACAAAGTAACGGTGACTTTCTTACAGGATTCGTATAATACCCATGTACAACTGTTTAAATCCGTTTTTAAACGTTTGTTATGCGGATATTTTTTTGTATTTTAAGGGTATGATAACTCTCACTCCCCTATAGGGGAAGCTAAATAATGTTCTCCTATATGGGTTAGCTACAAATGATTTGAATAAGATTATGGAAATAAAAATAAAACAAATTACATATTTTTATTTATTGGCTTTTGGAATAGCGTGGATCTTCTGGATTCCAATGGCTTTATATCATTATGAAATAATCGATATTAAAATTCCTATTATTATCGGCCAGTCAATAGGTGCTTTTGCCCCCTTTATTGCGGTTCTGATAATCAGCAGGACATTACGGGACAAATCGATCTTCAACCTTCCCTTCAGGCAACTAAAAAGATCCAAACAACAAATTCCACTGTTAGTAATGGCTTCCGTTTTTGCTGTGATCATCGCTATATGTGTTTCACTTGTAAACCGGGCAACAGGCGAAACAGGTTCTCTTACAATAATAAAAAGCCCGGTATATAATAAATTAGGAAATTCAGTTTACATGGTCATAATAATCCAGTTTTTTACCTCTTTAATTGGAAGCCCTTTGGGGGAGGAAATAGGCTGGCGCGGTTTCGTTCTTAAAAATCTAAAAAGCAAAATCGGCCAAATCCCGGCCGGGATCATTGTCGGTTCATTATGGTGGCTGTGGCATATACCTCTTTTCATTGTTTTGAATATACCTATCACCTTATTTTCTTATCTGCAAATGCTGGGGTTTTCATTTTTCATTGATTATTTATTTCTCAAATCAGAAAATAATATATTGGTGGCAATGCTTGCTCATCAAAGCATTACGACAAAATTCACCTTTTTTGACGGTAAAACAAATGAACCTGAGGGCCTGATGGTTCTTTGGGGCATTCTTTTTCTTGTATTAATATTTAAAACAATAAGGAACAAACAAAACCTGTTTATTCCTAAATGAAAAATGTAACTGAACCACTGAGTTTTATTACCACCTGGATGAAAAGAAAATTGGATCATTCAGGAGCGAAAAAGAAACGTAATCTTTTCCCCTCCCGTCCCTGCCTGAATGGCAATGGGTTAGGGGGTAAAAAGATTAGAATATTAACCAACATTAAATAAAAACCATGCCTGTCAGCGATGATGTTTCGATGTTTTACAATGCAAAACCTCATATCGTTGACAAAGTAAAAACTTTGAGATTAAATATGACGGATGCGGAAAAGATGTTATGGGAAAGATTGAAGAAAAAGCAAATACCTGGACTTCATTTCAGAGCCCAACATCCTATAGATATATTTATCGCTGACTTTTATTGTCACAAAATTAAACTCGTAATAGAGATTGATGGTGGGATGCATAAAGCAGCAGATCGAAATCTATACGATATTGGCCAAACTAATGAAATGGAGGAATACGGTATAAAAGTAATAAGATTTACGAATGAGGAAATATTTAGTTCTTTAGATGAAGTAGAAAAGGAAATTAAAAGGGTGTGTAGAGATAGGCTGAAGAATACGTAATTTTCACCCCTCCCGTCCCTGCCCGACTGCATTGGTCAGGCGGGCCCTAAAGGGGAAGCTAATTGATGCTATCAAAATAAGTCCCCTTTAGGGCCTTGCCTTCCGGCAAGGCAGGGATTTAGGGGTGAAAGAACAAAATATTCTCTTTTAGGGGGCCAAGGGGTAAAAATAGAAACACAAAACCAATACAAAAATGGAAAAACGATATTGTCTCGAATGCGGTGAACTATTGCACGGGCGTGCTGATCAGAAATTCTGTTCCGATGTGTGCCGCACCGCATACCACAATAAGTTACATGCTGAGGAAAACAGTGTTATACGACATGTAAACTCCATACTGCGCAAAAACCGGAATATCCTGGAGAAGCTGAATCCAAACGGTAAAACCAAAGTAACAAAAGAAAAACTGATACGCGAAGGTTTTAACTTCTCATATTTTACAAATATTTACACAACAAAGACAGGTAGCACGTATTACTATTGTTATGACCAGGGATACCTGCCGCTTGAAGAAGACAAATATATTCTTGTGAGAAAAAAAGAGTATATTGACGGGTAAGGAAAGATGAAATGAAGCACATTTATTTAGATAATGTACTGAAAAATAGTTGGTGACATTTAAGATATTTTACAGGAACCGGAAACTCATTGAGAGTCATGAAGATATGCGAAAGAGTCTTTAAGCAACATGAATTTCCCGTTGAAACGTCATCAATTACCGATAAAAGTGAGATCAGCCTCAACGGCAGTATCATAGGACTTTGTTCAGCAGTATTATCTGTCTGAGAAAGTCAAAAAACAAAGATATACACTCCTCAGTAAAACCCTCTTAAAGGAAAAGCTAAAGGGCTTCCGGAAAAACCTTTTGTCTCCGTTTATAATTAGGTGGCTTAGGATTAAAGAAATTGTTATATTCCTGAAAAAACTCAACACCCAAAAATTCGGGCAATGCTGCCAAACCAAGAAGCATACAACCATAATCAACACCCTCAACTTTCGACGGACGCCAATTTAAATTGCTATAGCTATATTTCCACAAAATATAATCACCGCCATCTGAAATGCCTTTTCTTGCAGGCAGAGCCATCTTCCCAAGCCCTCTTTCATCTCTATATATAGCCACTAAATCATGACGAACCAAATCAGGTAATACAGGAGAATATCCTGCCATAGCGTTCAATGCAATATTCTTACCCTTATTTTTATCACGGTTGGTACCTACATCTTCAAGAGCACAAATCTTGTCAACACAATATCTTTCAACCAGTTTTCCATCACTCAAACTTAGTCCGAATCCGGCTGTTGTTCCCCATTCGTAATCCTGCTTGCCCATTTTATTCAGATCGTTACGGTCATGCCACCAGGCACGATCAGCCAAAGCAGCCTGGCGCATTGCCTCTTGATAATCATGGCTAACTGAGAAATCGTGAACGAACAGGTAATTAAACATGAATGTGAAATTAGAGGTAAATTCCTTAGTCACTACAAGGTCTGTCAACACGTGATATTGTTCACCTGATTTTGAAGTATAAGTTACAGTTGGCAAATTACCAGGTGAAGAGTAATAGGCATCCCAAAGTTTTGATGCCGGAGATTTCTTATTACTGTTCTGATTTTTAGCTAACCAGGCTACAATCATATATTCATTGTAGGGTAATGTCCACTTTCCACTTGCAGAACCATCTTTATTCATTAATAATGACACTTGTCCTTTTGTTATGTCCCCAATAAATAACTCATGATTAACCATTTTATAAAGCTGATCTGCATATTTTGTTATTTCGCTATTGGTATTGAAATAACGCTTAGCGAATAAGGCGCCCCCCAACAATAGATCTGTATCAATGGGTGACCAGTCTTTTCCTATGGCTGAGCCAGTTTCGATATTATAAAAATGGATGAAACAATTTTCTGCTGTTCTATCCAGTCTTACTCCATTATCATTTTCTCCTAAAACCGACTTAAGAGTTTCAATTACCTCCTCTTCGGCACTCGTTGTCCACCCCATTTCTGTAGCAACACACTGAGCAACTAAACCCATACCAATGCTAGCCGTAGAACCTATATTAGAATGTTTTTGTGCGCTCACAAAATCAAAGTAAAGTCCATTATCAGCTCTTAACATCTGATAAAACCTACAAGTGTTATGTAAAAGTTCCTCCAATATTTGATGATCGGTTTTTTGTGCCTTAACTACAGTGAATGTTAAAAGCATTAAAACAATTATCTTAATTTTATTCATTGCAGAGTGTTTTTGTAAATACAATATCCAATTTACAAATTATTCGCGCTACTTGAGGTATTGTTCAGGTACCTGATATTGTCGAATTAATTCGTTCAATTTCTCATGTAAATGAGCCTGTACCTCCTTGTATTCATCCTGCCCATAAATATTGTTTATCTCTGTAGGATCAGTTTTCAGATCAAACATCTCCCAACGGTCTTCTTTATAAAAGTGTAACAGCTTGTAACGTTTCATCTTAACCCCATAATGAGCTCTAACACTATGGAATCCGGGAAATTCATAATAATGATAATATAAGGCATCTCTCCATGGTATTTTATTTCCTTTCATTAAAGGTAATAATGATTCACCCTGCATCTCTTCCGGGACCTTAACTCCGGCCATTTCAAGGATTGTTGGAGCAAAATCGATGTTTTGAGTTAATTGCGAAATTTTTTGACCTTTCTTTTTGATATAAGGATCCCGGATTATTAGCGGCATCAGAAATGACTCCTGATACATCCAACGTTTATCAAACCAACCATGCTCACCTAAAAAGAAACCTTGATCAGAGGTATAAATAATAATGGTATTTTCAAGCAAATTGTGATCCTTCAAATATTGATAGATTTCACCCACACTTTCATCTACCGAACGAACACATGCCAGATAGTCCTGCAAATAGCGTTGTAATTTCCATTCAGCTTTTTCCTTTTCTGTGCGTGGTGTTTGATAATAATCATTGTTTCGTTCACGATATGCTTCCAAAAACTCTTTCCGTTCAGCATCTGTCATTCTTCCAAAAAACACATGGGGCCAGGGATCATATAACAGCGAGTCACTATCGATGCCTCTTACCATTTTCAAGTCGTGTCCTTCATAAGCATCGACGTAAATTCTCATTTTTTGTTGGGCTGCCGCCGGTCTTCCTTCGTAAGTATCAAAATACGTGTCTGGTACCGGAAATTCAACATTCTCAAATAAGCGATAATATTTGGCATCAGGTACCCAATTTCGATGTGGAGCTTTGTGCTGCATCATTAAAAAAAATGGTTTATTCTTGTCTCGCTTATCAAGCCATTCTTTTGTGAAATCAGTGATAAGATTTGTTACATATCCCCATTCCTGTATAATGGTGTCTTTAGTTATAAAATCAGGATTGTTGTATTCTCCCTGGTCATTCAGTATTTTATAATAATCAAATCCAACAGGGTCGGTATTAAGATGCCATTTACCAATAATTGCTGTTTGGTAGCCATTTTTCTGAAGAATATTAGGGATTGTTGGTTGGTTACCATTAAATTTTGTTCTATCATTCTTCATAAATCCATTGGAATGCGAATGTTTACCTGTTAGTACTGTAGCACGGCTTGGTCCGCAAATTGAATTGGCGCAATAATTCTCCAGAAATAAGAAACCTTCATTGGCCAAACGATCAATATGAGGGGTTGGAGCCAATTTTGAAATAGGATGACCATATGCACTTATCGCCTGTATAGCATGGTCATCAGACATGATAAATAAAATATTTGGTCGCTGGTTATCGTTTTCATGCATTGTATTTTTAGTAGAACAACTCGATAACAATAAACCCATAAATGATGCTAAAATAAGATGTTTCATAATTTTTCGAAGAATGCTAAACAGTGCTAAAAAAAGACGCTGCTTATTGATTTATTAATTAAATGAAAACTTTATATGGTTAGAATTGTCAGCAGAATTCTTGCCAATCCAAAGGTTGAAATCACCTGCTTCAGCAGTTAATCTCATATCTGTACCATAAAACTCAATGGTTTTTTCGTCAATGGTAAAAGTGACCGTTTTGCTTTCACCCTTTTTAAGCGTAATTTTTTTAAATCCTTTCAACTCCTTAACCGGACGTGTAACCGAAGCAATTATGTCCTGAATATATAATTGCACAACTTCTTCACCATCATACTCTCCTGTATTTTTAATTGTTATTGATGCATTTATAGATCCATCTTTTGAAAAAGAACTTTTATCCAAAGTTAAATTGCTATATTCAAAATTGGTATATGAAAGACCATATCCAAAAGGATATAGTGGCGAATTGGGAACATCGATGTATGACGACCTGTAATCAGTCGGCTGATCTTCATCAAACGGACGGCCTGTATTCTTTACATTATAAAAAATTGGCACCTGTCCTACGTTTCTTGGGAAAGTCATAACTAACTTAGCAGAAGGATTGTAATCTCCAGACAATACATCAGCTACAGCCTCTCCGGCCATCAAACCTGGATACCAGGCTTCAACTATGGCATCTACATTTTCAGCCTCCCACGATAAATCCAATGGTCGACCATTAAAGAGTACTAACACGATTGGCTTACCGGCCTTCTTCAACTCCTTCAGCAATTGACGTTGGTTTCCTGGTAAGGTAATATCAGTTCTACATGCAGCTTCACCTGACCAATGGAAATTTTCACCCATTGCAACTAAAATCAGGTCACTGTTACGAGCTACCCGGAGAGCTTCAGCAAAACCACTCCTATCGGGAACATTATGCGTTGATACTTTTTGTGTTTTACGATCAATCAGGGGCAAATTGGTACCTTTCGCATAGTTGAATATGATTTTAGATCCAGCATATTTGGCATCTAAACCTTCACGCAGAGTCACCGATTTATTCCTGTCTCCTCTAATCGCCCATTCTCCATTCAAGCTTTTTCGTTCATCAACAAACGGGCCTATAAGAGCAACACGTTTTGCTTGATCTTTTTTGAGTGGCAAAATATGGTTATCATTCTTTAGCAATACAATGGATCTCTGAGCCGCTTTAAGAGCCAATCTGATAAATTCAGGATTCATCACCACCTCTTTCTCTCTTTCGGCATCGCAATAAAGATAAGGATCATCGAAAAGGCCTGATAAGAACTTCATTTCCAATATACGTGATACTGCCACATCTATCTGACTTTCAGAAACACTTCCTTCTTCCACCAGCTCTTTAAGATATGTCACAAAAGCCTCACTAATCATATCCATATCAATACCTGCATCCAAACTTAGTTTAGCAGCTTGTTTAAGATCTTTGGCATAACCATGATTTATCAACTCTAATATGGCCGTATAATCTGTTACTACCAAGCCTTTAAAATTCCATCGATCACGAAGAATATCAGTAAAAAGGTATTTATTACCCGTACAAGGAATTCCGTTCAGATCATTAAAAGCTGTCATAAACGCTGTAACTCCCTCATCAACTACTGCATGAAACGGAGGAAAGTACATTTCATACAAACTACGTTCGGAAATATCTGTTGTATGATAATCGCGGCCTGCCTGACCTGCACCGTAGCCTACAAAATGTTTGGCTGTTGCCATCATTGTGTTATTTTTTCTCAAGTCATTGTAATCTTCAATACCCTGAAAACCTCTCACTCTGGCACATGCAATTTTGGATCCTAAGTAAACATCTTCTCCTCCGCCTTCCATCACTCTTCCCCAACGCGGATCATGCGAAATATCAATCATGGGAGCGAAGTTCCAGGCTATACCCGAAGCAGTTGCTTCCTCTGCAGCAGCTCTGGCCGTTTGTTCCATCATTTCCAAATCCCAAGAACAAGCTTCAGCCAACGGAATAGGAAAGGTGGTTTCGAGCCCGTGAATAACATCAGCAGCAAACAGTATCGGTATTTTAAGCCGTGAATATCTCAAATTTTGCTCTTGCACCTTACGCACATATTCGGCACCAAAGGCATTAAAGATACTACCAATCATCCCTTTTTTTAAGTATTTAGCCGATTGGGTCTCTACAATTTCACCAGTTACGGCAAAATTTCCTGAGTATTGGTTCATTTGACCGATTTTTTCCTCAAGAGTCATTAATGACAAAACAGAATCAACCTTATGCTCGATTTTCACATCACCACTATAACTTTTCCAGCCTCCCTTTTCATGTGAATTTGTTGGTGTGCAAGCACCGATAGTCAAAGCTAAGACTACCAGAAATTCTAAATTTGTTCTGAGTTTTAAAATCATTTCTGTATTGTTTAATATTTCTGAAAATTATTCGAAAAAGCACTATTCTATAGCAGGCTCTGTTAATTTTGGATTCAAATCTTCTTGTGCCAAAGGTATTGGCAGAAATTCATGCTTTCCTTTTACAAATCCTGGTAAAACAGATGCAGCCTGATCTGTACGAACTAAATCATAATAACGATCGCCCCATTCGCAGGAAAACTCTGCACGTCTTTCATTTAATATATCATCCAAAGTTGGTGATGCTATTGGATCAAGACCAGCACGTGCCCGTACTTCATTTAACGGGGTGGCTGCATCACCTCCATTTCGCACTTTAACTTCTGCATTCATTAATAAAACATCTGCATACCGTAGTAGGCGTATGTTATTATTTGAGCCATATTGATTTCTACCTTCTGTCATTTGATTTTTGGGTAAATAGGCTTTTCCGTTATAATAGGCTTTAATATCCATATAACTTGGATCAAACAACGCAATTTCATCCCCAGATAAGGTCGTTGTACCAGATTCAAGAACAGCTACATTCCATCTTATAGTGTCATTTCTGTCTGTGAGAAAATTTAAAAACCCAGATTGTAACAACATAAAGCCCCAACCTGATATAGGAGCAGGATTATTACGAGGTCCTTGATGTTGAAACCATGCATCACCATATACTTGTTGTCCATCTCCAGCACCAAAATCAGTAAACTGAAATTCATAAAGTGACTCCTTTGCTAATTTCCCGGGAATTTTAAAAAGATTATAAAAATCAGTGAACAATTCCAGGTTAGCATTTTTGATAATATCATCAGTTAATGATTCTACCAATTGATAATTCCCTTCCAGAAGAGCCAGTTTAGCCTTCAATGTCATTGCCGTCCATTTAGTAACAGCTCCATAATGCTCGTTTTGCTCTGTGGGCAAATGTTCAATGCAATAATCTAACTCTTTATGAATTAAACTTCTGACAGTTGACAACTTAGAACGATATAGTGAGCCGTTATTTATATCATTTGGGTCTATGAGAGGCACATCTCCCCATAAATTGGAAATAAAAAAATATGCCAATGCTCTATGAAATATTATTTCGGCTTCATATTGATTAGCTAGTTCTTTCTGAGCATCTGTTGTCAAATGCTCACGAAAGTTATCTAATAATATCTGATTATTATAGGTTGCAAAAACAATCTTATAAAAAGCAATCCAGCTGTTATTCAGTGCCCAAAATCCTTTAGCTGCATCATAATTGAAATGTTCAACATCCAAATAACCTCCCTGATCAGCATCTGTAGCACCACCTTTAGTTACATCATCTCCGCGAACATTAAGTAATGGCCAAATTTCCCACTGGGTCATTCGTTCTCTAGCCATAGCATAAACACCGGAAACAGGGGCATACATTTGATCCACATCAGTGAAATCAATTTCTTCAGTTGGGATTGTACCTTCTTGCACTATATCTAACCAATCATTGCACGAGGCCAGCACTAAGGGAATAAAGAGAAGTGCAAATATTTTATTATTTATTTTCATTTTTTCAAGTTTTAAAATATATGGTTAAAAAGTAATATGTGCTCCAAAAGAAAATACCGAAGGCAATGGATAAACTGTTTGATCTATCCCTCCGGGGACTTCCGGTGTAAATCCATTGGAACTAAAAAACGTATAAGGTCTGTCAGTATTCACAAAAAATTGTGTAGATCTAATTCCTATTTTGTTGAGGAACGACTCCGGTAAATCATAGGACAAACGAATATTCTGAATACGGAAATATGAACCATCTTCTAAATAAAAATCACTTAAACGACCATTATTCCATGTATTAAACATCCCTTCGGCTGAAGGATAACTATTAGTTGAGCCTTCACCTGTCCACACATTATCAGCTAAATTAGCATCCATATTATTTGCAGGGTGCTTGTTAATATCAGCTCTCTTACGGTTAAAAATGGTTGCTCCGCTGACACCCTGAAATGAAGCAGCCAAATTAAAACCTTTATAACCCAAACTAATATTTAAACCATAGGTAAAATCAGGATTTGGATCTCCTAATAAGGTACGGTCGCTGTCATCAAGTACTCCATCGTCATTTAAATCGGCAAATTTAAGATCACCAGGCTTCAAACCATTGGCAACCGCAATAGGATCCGCATCAATCTCAGTCTGGTTCTGATAAACACCCTCTACTTCCCATCCATAAAAGGAGAATAATGGATGACCTACAATTGAACGTTGAGGAAATTCCTGTGACCCGGTTTGCAAATATGGTTGTCCTGCAATGTCTAACACTTTGTTCTTTATTGTTGTTAAATTTGCTCCTATAGAATAATTGAAACCACTCTCAAATTCATCAGACCAATTTATTATCAATTCGATTCCTGAATTTCGTACAGAGCCTGCATTTTGCAACAGATAACCATTGCCCATTGGTAACGTTGTGTTGATCACCATATTTTTTGTATCACGGCTATAATAATCAGCTTCGAAATTTAATCTATAATCCAAAAATTTAGCATCAATACCAACGTTCGTTTCATATACAACCTCCCATTCCAATATTGAAAAAGCGGTGTTGTTAATCATCCCCGGAATTAAATTAGTTCCTCCGAATATTCCTGATTGATCAAGCCCTCCGGTAGTAACAGAAGCAAAACCATCATTGGCAGGCACCCGGTCATTTCCTAGCATACCCCATGATGCCCTCAGCTTGAAATAGTCAACTTTTGAGCTTTTAAGCCCCTTAAAAAAACCTTCCTCTGAAAGGACCCAACCAGTACCGACAGATGGGAAAAAACCCCATTTTTCCTGATATTTTGATGATCCATCTGCACGCATAGTTACCGCCAATAAATATTTGTGATCATAATCATATGAGAAGCGGGCAAAGGCTGACATACCCCTGAATCTGGTTCCACCATCATAAGCCCTAGTTGTTGATGCATCCCCTGAGTTAATGTAATCTTTATTTTGGACCCCTTGAGCAGTTCCTTTCAACCAACGGTAATTCTCTTCACGCATTGAAAACCCAACCATTGATTTTAAGCTGTGAGAATCCCAATTATTATTCCACGTTGCTGTATTATCCCATACATAATTATAATTCCAGTTGGTTCTTTTGGAAAGTGAATTAATTTCCTGAATACTATTACCAACCTTGTATTCGGGAATATAATAACGGTCTGCCCCGTATTTGTATTCCATGTTCATTGCCGATCGAAAAACAACGTCTGCCTTATTAAACGGACTTATTTCAATATATATCGACGGCATCAAACGAGTGACTTTCGACTTATTGTCTCCACGATAATATGCTTTTGAAACAGGGTTAGTATAATAGGTATTGTATCCCAAATTATGCGGATTGGCAAATTTGATTGGATAAGACTCTTCGTCGCTTTGACTATAATCATATACAGGATACATTGGAGTATTGATAAACGCCTGAAACCACGCATCATTATCATCAGTCAACCTATTTATATTACTCATCAATAAATTAAACCCTAATTTGATTTTTTCAGTTACATCATAATCAATTTTTGTTCTGAAGTTAATACGTTTATAGTCTCCTGTCGCATTCATGATACCATCCTGCCCAAAATACCCCAAACTAAAAGCGTAACTCGATTTTTCATTTCCACCTGTTAAGCCCAGACTATGATTTTGTATTGGTGCACTACTCCTTATCAATTCGTCGTACCAGTCAGTTGATACAGATGGTATTCCATTGCTTCCGCCATAGCGACTAATTGCAGCTTCGACATATCCGTATAAATCAGGGTCTCCAGAAGCTTTCATGAAATTAGCATACTGCTCTGAATTTGACATTTTCAGTCTTTGAGTTACAGATTGAACACCATAATACCCATCATAGGTCAAGTGCATTTTTTGATTTCGACCACCACTCTTAGTTGTAATAAGAACAACACCATTTGCAGCTCTTACCCCATATATGGCAGCTGCAGATGCATCTTTAAGTATAGACATGCTTTCAATATCATTTGGACTCAGGAAATTGATATCATTCAAAAACATACCATCAACTACATACAATGGATTAGAATTTTGAATTGATCCTATACCCCGAATTCTGACCGAAGGTCCAGCTCCGGGAGCACCATTAGTAATTACTGTTACTCCGGCTACCTTACCCTGAATTGCGTCCATGGCAGATGATGTATTCATCGATGTTATTTCATCACTATGAATAGTCACGATTGGCGAGGTTAAATCTTTTGATTTACTTGTGCCATAGCCAATAACTACCACCTCATTTAGGTCGTTTACATCATCTTTAAGTACTACATTTATAGTAGTTTGATTTCCAATTATAATCTCCTGTGACTGAAGACCAAGATAAGAAAATACAAGAGTATCTGTTGAATTAACACCTTCGATCTTATATTCTCCATCCAGATTTGTGGTTGTACCTCGTAATGTGCCCTTTATTATAATTGTTGCACCGGGTAATTCGTACCCCTGTCCATCATGAACAACACCTGACACAATTTTAGTATCCTGTGCCACGGCAATTTGACACAAAAACAAAAATACAAATAGCAATTTTTTAAACATAATTTTGTTTTAAAGGTGAATAATATAGCTATCCTTAATATGAACGATATATTTTTTTCAGATTCAGTATGTAACTCTTAATTTCAACATAAATACATAAAGAAGATCGTCAGAAAAATCTTATTACTTAAGGTAAATACAGATTTTATTATTTAAACAATTATTTTAAACATTTGTTTAAACTTTATTACATTAAATCCGAAGCTGAAATGATGATAAAAAAGAAAAAATAGCTGTGTGAGAATAACTTACACAACTATTAATAAGTAAATATTTTTATTTATTTTAGTAATACCTGTCATAAAAACAGGTTTTATTAATATTTTAAATATTAAAATACAAAATTTTAATATAGCAAAATTGATGATTTACGATATGCAATATGCGATATGTGATTTGAGATCGGCGAAGTGAAACCGCAAATCTGCAAAGATCCCTACCCCCTAACTCCCTGAAGGGGAATTTTATTCTTATTCATAGGTAATTGCAAGATAGTTCGTATACTTATATAATTCGTAATTGACTGTCTTCTCAAATCGCAAATCCCTTACATTATTCTACGGAGTCCCGTAATTGTACTTAAACCCCTTCATGATGAACCGGTAGATATTCCCGCCGAAATCGGCAACGAAGAAACCGTTCAGGTACGGGGCAACAGCTCCGAAAACAGGAGCACCGAGATCAA
>JAOZOF010000044.1 GCA_029933425.1 Marinilabiliaceae bacterium | reverse complement strand
ACATGACTGAAAGCTCAACCTCAATAAATTGAAATCTTTAAAAGTCTTTACCTAATTTATGGTCAAAACGTAATTTTTCAATGCTAAGCTTTTTATCGTAACTTCTTTACGACGCAATATTTTAAGTTCATCATCGACTTTCGCCTGATAACTTTTGCCATTTATTTAAATATCTATATATTTGTGTAATTTTTAAAGAGTTTAAATAAAGATAAGCAATGGAATACTATCCTAAACTGATATTGGATGCACTGAAACACGTTAAGCATCCTGCAAAAGGCAAAGATATCGTTGAACTTGGAATGGTTGAAGACGATATCAGGATCGACGGAAAACGAATAAGCTTCAGCCTTCTGTTCGACAGGGCAAATGACCCGTTAGTCGGTTCAATAAAAAAAGCATGTGTAAAGGCAATTAAAACCCATGTTGGCGAAGAGGCCGAGATCGAAGGTAACATCTTTGTTAAGATCAAGCCAAAACCAATAATGACCCCGCAAAAGCCGTTGCCTGACGTGAAGAATATTATTGCTGTGGCATCAGGGAAAGGAGGCGTTGGTAAATCAACTATAACAGCCAATCTTGCAGTAGCTTTGGTAAAAGCAGGATACAAAGTGGGACTTCTTGATGCCGACATTTATGGCCCTTCAATGCCTAAGATGTTCAAAACAGAGGGTGCCCGTCCTTTTCTGGAAAAGATAAACGGAAAAGACAGGATAAATCCGGTAGATAGCTACGGAGTAAAACTATTAAGTATTGGTTACTTCATCAACCCTGATGATGCTCTTGTATGGAGAGGTGCAATGGCAACAAATGCCCTGAAACAACTTATCAACGACGGTAACTGGGGTGAGCTTGACTACATGCTTATCGATCTTCCGCCGGGAACAAGCGACATTCACCTTACTCTTGTACAAACACTTTCGGTTACAGGTGTTGTTATCGTAACAACCCCGCAGGATGTTGCCCTTGCTGATGCCATAAAAGGAGTAAGTATGTTCCAGGGAAAGAACATTAACGTACCTGTTCTTGGTCTTGTTGAGAACATGGCATGGTTCACACCAGCTGAACTACCGGAAAATAAATATTACATTTTCGGAAAGGACGGAGGTAAGAAACTTGCCGAAAAACTGAACATTAAGTTACTGGGGCAGATCCCAATCGTTCAAAGCATTCGTGAAGCAGGAGATAACGGCGAGCCTGTTGCGCTAAACGAAGATACAATAACCGGAAAAGCATTTACGGAACTTGCACACAAGGTTGTAGAAGCAGCAGAAGAGAGAAATCAAAAACTGCCGGAAACCAAGATCGTTGAAATAAAAACAAAATAAAATGGAAGAGGCAAAGAGCGAACTTTACAAAGAGGTGGAATCGGCTCTGAATGAGATACGTCCTTATCTTCAGGCAGACGGAGGCGACATTGAGCTTCTGGATGTTTCGGAAGATTATGTAGTGACGGTAAGGCTTCAGGGAAGCTGTTACGGCTGCCCAATGAGTCTGCAAACCTTAAAGGGCGGAGTGGAAGTAGCCATAAAAAGAGTGGTACCTCAGATCATTGAGGTTGTTGCCATTGATTAAAGGCTTATGCTTTAGGGATTGCTTACTTAAACAGAAATTTTCTAGCGTGAGCATGATCAGTACCTGCCTCCAAAATATACAATAAATTTTTCATCTCATCATCCATTAAACCGTCGATGCAACTCCAGGCTGTACCGGCGGTTTTTTTGTATAAAGAGGAGCAATGCCGGAGCATCAGCACTACCTCACTCCTGCAACTGCGTCTCCTTCTTCGATTTCAATAGATTGTAGATAGTTGATTTGCCGATATCGAGTTTTTCGGCAACCTTGATCACATTGTTATTATACTTTTCAAGGTAATGAAAGATGATCTTTTCGTTATACTCTTTAAGGGTCATGTCACGTGAAAACAGGTCAGCTTCACTATTGGCAGAGTTGAAAACGATCTGTTCTTCACCGATCTCTCCCGAATTGGTAAGTACTGCACCAAGCTCTATCACCGCTTTCAGCTCACGCACATTTCCCGGGAAAGAATACTTCATCAACTTCTTTTTGGCAGCTGAAGTAAGCATAAGTCTTTCAAGGTTATTTTCCTTGCAGAACTCATCAAGAAAATGTTCGGCAAGAATTAAGACATCGTTCTTGCGCTCCTTAAGCGACGGGAGCTGAATAGGCAAACCTAACAGGCGGTAATACAGATCCTCCCTGAAATTGCCCTTCCTGACCTCTTCTGACAGGTCCTTGTTCGTAGCCGTAATGATCCGTGTGTTGATCTTAATAGTAACATTGCTGCCCACTCTTGTTATCTCCCTTTCCTGCAAAACACGCAACAACTTAACCTGCAAATTCATATCTATCTCACCTATCTCATCCAGAAAGATCGTACCGCCGTCAGCCTCTTCGAACTTCCCCTTTTTGGCAGTGACAGCACCCGTAAAAGCGCCTTTCTCATGACCAAACAGTTCACTCTCGATAAGCTCTGACGGGATAGCTCCCATGTTGACGGCAATAAACGGGCGGTCTTTACGGGGAGAACTGTAATGAACGGTTTTTGCGATAAGTTCCTTACCCGTTCCCGTCTCACCTGTTATTGAAACATTGATGTTAGGTACTTTAATGGCCTTGTCGATCAAGGCAAAAATATTTTTAATGGCTGGGCTTTCTCCTATGATCGCATGTTTGAACTCATATTTATTGGTTATCTCAGTTTTTAACTGGTATATCTCGTTCTTCAGCGATTTAGTGTTGATTATGTTATGAATACTGTGAAGAAGCCGTTCTTTTATATTTTCATCTTTTGTGATGTAGTCGTAAGCTCCCTGTTTCAAGAGTTTTACAGCAGTTGATATATCATCCTGACCTGATATTATTATGACCTCTATTTCGGGATTATACTTTTTAATGCGCTTAAGGATATCGTCACCTGAAAAATCGGGTAAGCCGAGGTCAAGGGTTACGATATCAGGATTATTCGACAGATCATTCAGAAAATCCTGACCATTGTAATATGTAGTTACTTCATAGTCCGGATTCAATGTTAGTGTATATTCAATCATACGGTTGAATACCCTGTCGTCCTCAATGATATTTATTTTCACGCTTTAAAAATTAAATTACATATTAACTACACAATGATTTAATTATTACGTATTGTTTTGGATTTTGTTCCAAATTTTGGAATAAAGGTTTTACCAATGGGACAAAACAAAGATTTTTAGTATTTTTCTAAATTGTTCTCATGTTATGATGAAAATTGACAATAAATAAAATATTTTTGTCAAAATTCAGTTTTAAATTAAACAGAAGATTCAATTGCCCCATGCCATACCGGAGATATTTACTTATTGTTCTTGTCCTTTTGTGGGGATGTTCTACAAAAAAAAACACATGGCTCAGTCGTAACTATCATGCCCTGACGGCACATTACAATGTGTACTTTAACGGCAACGAGAGTTACAAGGCAGGAATAAAGGCTATCCGGGAATCGTATAAAGATAATTTCAACAAGGTACTTCCTATGTTCGAAGAATCGGACGAGCAGGCTGTCAGCCTGGCTTCATCGAATATGGACAGGGCAATTGAAAAAGGTACAAAACTTATCGTACGTCATTCAATAACCGCACGCCCGAAAAAAAAACCGGGCAAGCCTAAAAAGGATTTCTACAATAAAAAAGAGTACAATAAATGGGTCGACGATGCTTTATTGCTCATAGGCAAGGCTCAGGTGGTTAAGCATGATTTCAGGCAGGCTATCAGGACCTTTGACCTGCTTATAAATGATTTTCCCAATGATAAGAACAAATACAATGCCCTGATATGGAAAGCGAGAGCATACACTGAATTAGGCGATTTCAACAATGCACGTATCGCTTTGGAAATATATGACATGGATGGTAAGGCACCTGAAAGTTTGTATGGAAAATATATGGAAGTATATGCCAATCTATTGCTTAAACAGGGGAAATATAAAGATGCCATTCCTTATCTGAAAAACTCCATTGAAGGGATAAAAGATCATGATGACAAGGCAAGATACTCTTTCATTTTAGCTCAGATCGAAGAACAATCAGGAGACAAAGATGCTGCTGCTAATGCCTATGCCATGACGTTGAAATACAAGCCGAATTATGAAATGGCTTTCAATGCCAGACTAAGAAGAGCTGCGATAGTTTATCGTGATGCGTCCATTGATGAGATAATGAAGCAGATCAAAAAAATGCTTCGTGATAAAAAGAATGAAGAGTTCCAGGATCAGATCTTCTATGCCCTGGGTAAGGTATATCTAAATTTCGATAATGAAGAAGAAGCGATAAATAGTTTCAGAACCTCTGCAGATGTAAGTGTCAACAATGATTATCAGAAAGCTTTGTCTTACCTTTCCATTGCTGACATTTTTTTTAAAAACGAAGAGTTCAAACCGGCATATCAGTATTACGACAGTACACTTACTGTAATGGCAGAGGATTATAAAAGTTATGAAGAGATTAAAGAAAGGCATTACACACTACAGATGTTAGTAGAACAACTTGACATCATTAACCGTGAGGACAGCCTGATAGCCATAGCCGACATGAGTAAGGACGAGAGGAATGATTTCATCGATAAAATAATTACCGATGCAAAGGTCGAGATGGAGATTGCAATGAAAAACCAGCGTAAGCAGGAAGGGAATACTATGTTTTACGGAGGTGGAGGAAGTTACCGGAACACTGCTCCTCCGGGAGGTCAAGGCAAATGGTACTTCTACAATGTGGCCACTAATGAAATGGGCAAACAGGAATTTAAACGTATATGGGGAAATCGTAAACTTGAAGATAACTGGCGAAGGATCAATAAAGGCATATCAGATCAGGGAAGCAGTATACCTGAAGAACCCGGCATGCCCGGAGAACCCGGAGGAACAGATGCACCGGGAGTACCTGCTGACAGTTTATCCTCTAAACAGACCGCAGAACAGCAAGGACAGACCGGATCGAAACAACAGTCCAAAATACCGACAAAGGATGAGTTACTTGCTGATATTCCGCTGACAAAAGAGGCATACTCAAAAGCCCTCCTGACACGTGACATCAGCAGGTATGAAGCAGGAATGATATTCCTTGATCAGCTTAAGAATTATCCGAGGGCAATAGAAATGTTCGAAGCATGTATCCACTCAAAAGAGATCCATGAAGAGGACATGGAGAAAGTATACATCGCTCTTTACCGGGCGTATGATGCCAACGGTGACAGGATAAAAAGATTAAGAACTTTGAGCATGCTTAAGGAGAAATTCCCTTCAAGTAAATTCATACAATACCTCGAGGATCCCGATTATCTGGCAAAAATAAAAGCTGCCAGCAAAAAAGTGGATGATGAATACTCTGCAACCTATGCAGAATATCTGAACGGTAACTACGAAGCCGTGATCAACAAGGCAAATGAAATAGAGTTAAACGACACAGTAAATATTTATCTGCCGAATTACCGGTTGATAAAAGCATTATCGTTTGCCCGTGAAGGTAACGCCGAGAAATTCAAACAGGAACTTGAAGTGATCACAACAAAAAATGCAGGCACACAACAAGCTGAGCTTGCAACGGCGCTCCTTAAACAACTTAGCGAAGGACGTACTCCTGTGAAGAGTGATAAACCGTATCAGTCACTGTTGAGAGCAAGAATAGAAGAGATGACAAAAGAGTCGGAAGAACCGGAAAAGAATGCTAAACCCGATATTTCTGGATTTAAGTATGCTCCGAATGAAAAACAGAATTTCATTGCCCTTCCGCCTGCGGGTGCTGACATTAATCGCATAATATTCAATATGGCTGATTTCAATTTCTCGCGTTACCTGCTTAACGATTACGGAATTGAAACAACCCGACTGCCGGATAATTCACCGGTGATATTAATTCGCGGATTTAACAACAAACTTGAGGGAATGGATTATTTCTATGCATTACGCGAGCATGAAAACAAAATTTTCCTTTCTTCCGATTCTGTCAAAACAAAGCTTTTTGTTATCTCAGACTCGAACCTTAAGTTTTTCCTTTCTTCGGGACAGATCAACAATTATGATGCATTTTTTAAAGAGTATTACCTGAAATCTGTCGATCTGAAAGATGTACCTGAAGAAATGCGTGCAAAACAAACGCAAGAAAAGAGTCAGGCTGAAGCTGCCGGAACAGCCGTAGTTGCTGCCGACACGACAATGACTGCTGTACAACCTGAAGAGAAAGCCCCGGCACCAAAGGTATGGACAGAAGACAAAGCCGCGCAACAGGATGTGATGGTAGTCTTCGAAAAGCGACGTATGGATTACAAAAAGATGCTGAAGATCTATACCAACTACACGAAGAACAACTACGCCAAAGATAGTCTGAAGATTGATCTGAACGATTTCATTGAAGGATACAAAAGCATTACTGTATCAGGGTTCAGAACCATCAAGCAAGCCGACACATACAGGAATGCTCTTCTTGACAACCCGATGCTTCTTCGTAATATTCAGAGAGGAGAGCATTACTTATGGATAATCACTCCGGACAACAAACAAAAATTATCAGAGAATAAAGATCTGAAAGGATATGATGAGTTCTTTAAAGAGTACTACTCCAGACCCGAGGTTTTGGAGTATGTACCGGTAGAACCCGTGAAGAAGACTACACCTGTCGAAGCACAAGCAAAAGAAGCAGCTGCTGCAACTGCTACCGTTACGACAGCAACAGGGATCGTAGCTGATACAACAAAAGTAACTGAACAAACAGTACAGCAACCAGTAGTTATAACTCCACCAAAACCTGAATGGATCGAGAACAAAAAGGCTCCTCAGGATGTGATGGTAGTTTTTGAAAAAGGACGTGCTGATTACAACAAGATGCTGAAGATCTACACCAACTACACGAAGAACAATTACGCCAAAGACAGTCTGAAAGTTGAATTGAACGACTTCATTGAAGGATACAAAAGCATCACTGTATCAGGGTTCAGAACCATCAAGCAAGCCGACACGTACATAAATGCTCTTCTTGACAACCCGATGCTTCTTCGTAACATTCGGGGAGTAGAGCACTACCTGTGGATAATCACCCCGCAAAACAGGGAAAAATTATCAAAGAACAAAGACCTGAAGAATTACGATGAGTTCTTTAAAGAGTATTATTCCAGACCTGAAGTTTTGAATTACGTCCCTGCAGAGCCTGTCAAAGAAGCTGAACCTATACAAGAAAAACCCAAACAGGTGAAAGAAAAACAGGTACCTGTAACGCAAAATGAGACTCAGGTCAAAGAAGCTGTGGCGGCTACAGCTGCTGTTACGGCAACAGAAGTTGTTGCAGACACAACAAAAGCAACAGAGCAGACAACACAACAACCTGAAGTTGTAACTCCACCAAGACCCGAATGGATCGAGAACAAAGAGGCTCCTCAGGATGTGATGTTAATTTTTGAAAAAGGACGTGCTGATTACAACAAGATGATGAAGATCTACACCAACTACACGAAGAATAATTACGCTAAAGACAGTCTGAACGTTGAACTGAACGACTTCGTTGAAGGATATAAAAGCATTACTGTATCAGGGTTCAGAACCATCAAACAGGCCGACACGTACATAAATGCTCTTCTTGACAACCCGATGCTTCTTCGTAACATTCAGGGCGTAGAGCACTACCTGTGGATAATCACTCCGGATAACAGGCAAAAATTATCAGAGAACAAAGACCTGAAGAGTTACGATGAGTTCTTTAAAGAGTACTACTCCAGACCCGAGATCCTGAATTATGTACCTGCAGAACCTGTTAAAAAAGCAGAGTCGGCCGGCAAACAAATAACGGAAGATCAGATCCAAAAAGAACAGAACATTACCGAAAAACAAAAAGAAGAATCTAAGGCTATTGAACCGGCAAAGCAAGAGGAGGTAAAAACAAAAACAGTTGATACTACAAAAACGGTAATAAAAACAATCGAAGAGCCTTCACCTCAGATACAGGAAACTGTTTCAACTCCTGAATGGATCACTGATAAAAGTGCTCCTCAGGATGTGATTGTAGTATTTGTAAAAAGCCGTATCGATTACAACAAAATGTTAAAAATATATTCGAACTATACAAAGAACAATTTCACAAAGGATAGCCTGAAAGTTGAGATGACCGATTTTGTTGAAGGTTACAAAAGTATATACATATCCGGATTTAAAGATCTTACTCAGGCTATGAAATACAGAAATACGATCAAAGCTAATTCATTACTCTTACGTGACATTCAGCGCCGCAAATACTATATATGGCTGATAACTAAAGAAAACCGAGAGATATTATTACAAAGCAAAGACTTAGAAGGCTATGATGAATTCTTTAAAAAAGAGTATCTTCGTGAGTGAGAATTGAGCAAATGAATAATTAAAGGATTGTGATGGCAAAGAAGATAAAGATTTTATGGGTTGATGACGAGATAGAGATGCTGAAAGCACATCTGATCTATCTCAGGGAGAAAGGTTTTGAGGTTGAAACTGCCACAAACGGACATGACGCACTTGAGTTGATCGAATCCAGCTTTTATGACCTGGTATTCCTCGATGAGAACATGCCTGGATTAAGCGGACTGCAAACACTTACACGAATAAAAGAGATACGACCTGAATGGCCCGTGGTGATGATCACTAAATCGGAAGAGGAGAATATTATGGAAGAGGCAATAGGTCGTAAGATAGCCGACTATCTGATAAAGCCTGTCAATCCAACACAGATACTTCTGTCCATAAAAAAGAACATCGATAAACGTCGGCTGGTAACTGAAACAACTACATCCACATATCAGTCGGAATTCGGCAGAATATCATTGAAGATAAATGATTCATTTTCTTTCGAAGACTGGGTTGACGTATACAAAAAGCTGTCATATTGGGAACTTGAACTTGAGGAGGGCGAAGGCACGATGGACGAGGTGCTATTGATGCAAAAAACGGAAGCAAACCATGCTTTTACAAAGTTCATCAAAAAAAACTATCTCGGATGGATCGAGGATGAGGATTCTGCACCGTTAATGTCACACATGATGATGAAGAACAAGATACTGCCTCTGCTTGATAAAGGAGAGAAAGTGGTGTTCATAGTTATCGATAACTTCAGATACGATCAGTGGGAAGTTTTGAAAAGAGATATGGCAGAAGACTACATCGCCGAAGATGAAACTATTTACAGCAGCATTCTCCCCACTGCGACACAGTATGCCCGCAATGCACTCTTTTCAGGGCTTATGCCTGCACAGATCAAAAAGATGTTTCCGGAGTATTGGCTCGATGAGGATGAAGAGGGAAGCAAGAACCAGTACGAAAATGAGCTTTTAGGAACATTTCTCCAGAGATACAGAAAACCATACTCTCATGTTTATCGCAAGATCGTGGATAACGATAGCGGGAAAAAGATGCTGGAACAGTTGCCAGAACTTCTGAAAAACGATCTTATTGCAGTTGTGTTCAATTTTGTGGATATGTTATCGCATGCCCGTACTGAGGTAAAGATGATCAAGGAGCTGGCCGCAAACGAAGCTGCTTACAGATCACTTGCACAATCGTGGTATAATCATTCAGCACTTAAGGAGTTACTTCTCAAACTGAAGAATGAGGATGTTAAAGTTGTTATAACCACCGATCACGGAACCATAAGAGTTCAGAATCCCATAAAGGTTATCGGAGATAAGAATATCAGCCTTAACCTCAGGTACAAACAGGGTAAAAATCTGAATTACAATCCCAAAGAAGTTTTTGTGATAAAAGATCCCGATAAGGCAATGCTCCCTAAACCAAACCTGTCAACCACCTATATCTTTGCCACTTACAACGATTTCTTTGCATATCCGAATAATTACAACTATTATGTAAGCTATTACAAGGATACATTTCAGCACGGAGGCATTTCACTTGAGGAGATGCTGATACCGTTCATTGTACTTAATGCACGGAAGTAAAAAGGAGATCATAATGATCTTACAAAACATGAATATTAAGACATGAGTACTTTTACGATTGATTCACTCGAAAATATTGACCAGGTAGCACGCCGTTTCATCAACAGATACAAGGACCACAGAATAATGGCATTTTACGGTGATATGGGAGTAGGAAAGACCACCTTCATAAAAGCTCTTTGTAAGGCCATGAATATTGAAGACGAAGCAAACAGTCCCAGTTTTGCTATTGTGAATGAATACCACTCAAAAAATGATGAAATCATAATCTACCATTTCGATTTCTACAGGCTGAAAAGCATTGAAGAAGCGCTGGATATTGGCTATGAAGAATATATCTACTCAGGCAATTACTGTTTCATGGAATGGCCGGAGAAAATAGAGCCCATTTTGCCGGATGAGAGGCTTGATATTTTCATTAAAGAAAATGAGAACGGCACACGTTCCATTGATGTGAAAGTTGTATAACATATCTGCCGTTTGATTCTGATTTATTTTTTGTTAAATTTATATTCTGAAATTTAACTTTGTCGAATTGATCCTGTAAACGACATGGAAAACAGACCCTCCCACTATTCTTTTGGCAGTGCAAGCCTGCTTCCCAAGGAAGAAATGCTTGAAACAGGCCGGAAAGAGAAAAAGCTTGTAATAGGAATTCCCAAAGAGACATCAAAATTTGAGAACCGGATCGCTCTCACTCCCCAGGGAGTTGAGCTGCTCATACAGAATGGTCATGCTGTCCTGCTGGAATCCGGTGCAGGTGAAGGTGCAAATTTTTCTGATCATGATTTCAGTGAGAGCGGGGCAACTATCGTAAATAACAAAAAAGATGTTTTTGAGTCGGATATAATACTCAAAATATCACCGTTAACTCTTGAAGAGACAGACTGGCTGAAGCCGGATCAATTGATAATATCGCTTCTTTATCTGTACAATCAAAGCAAGGAGAAGCTGACAAAGATGTTCAACAAAAAGGTAAATGCCATTGCCTTTGAATTCCTTCAGGACGAAAACAACTGCTATCCCGTAATTCGCAGCATGAGCGAGATCGAAGGGTATGCTTCCATAATGATCGCTGCCGAATTCTTGAGTAAGGCGCATAACGGGAAGGGAGTGCTGCTGGGAGGCATCACAGGGATATCCCCTGCCGAAGTTGTGATTTTAGGGGCGGGAACGGCAGGTGAGTTTGCTGCCCGTGCTGCCATAGGCCTGGGCGCTGTTGTTAAGGTGTTCGACAACTCCTATCGTAGTCTTAGAGAGCTTGAACTGAATCTGGGACAAAGAGTATTCACATCGGTGTTGCACCCCAGGACATTAACAAAGGCATTGAAATCGGCTGATGTAGTACTGGGAAGCCTGCGTTATCTGCAGACAGGACATTCGTTCATGGTCACCGAAAATCAGGTGGCACAGATGAAGAAAGGCTCTATCATCATAGACCTGAGCATGGATGAAGGAGGCTGTTTTGAATCGTCAATCTGCACCGACCTTGAACACCCGGTATTTGTAAAGCATGATGTAATACACTACTGCGTACCCAATGTTGCCTCACGTGTTTCAAGAACCGCCTCCATAGCTCTCAGTAACATTTTTGCCCCGATAATGCTTCAGATAGCAGAGGCCGGAGGAGTGCATCAGCTTATCAAAGACAATTACGGAATAAGCCAGGGCATATACATCTACCGGGGTATTCTCACCAATAATCATATAGGCAAGAAATTTAACATCCCGTCCAAGGACCTGGGATTGCTTATGGCTGCCTTCTGATAAACCCAAATATTTCTCCTGTTCAATTAAGGTCAATAATGTAACATATTGAACTCTGGTACGTAATTATTTTATTACCATATCAGAAACTTTGTTATGTCTTTTATCCGGAAGAGCCTTCTAAAAAATATTTTCGGTGATACCTTCAGTTTTGATTCTGAGGACTGGGAGCTGGATACCCTGACACTTTCCTTCTTGGGAAGATCAAAAAAACATGAAAAAGAGTTTCTTGATACGTATATTAAAAATTCATTAACACCATTCCGGATCGCGCTGGGGCTGGGAATAATAACATTTGCTCTTTTCTTCCTACTTGACGTATTGACCTTCCCAGATCTTGCCAGAAAGCTTTTTATAATACGCTTTGCTATCACCATTCCCATGCTTATCGCCATATTGATCTACACTTATGCAAAGAGCTTTGCAAAGTACATGCAACAAGTGGCATCCTTTACCATGTATATTACATCCGTATCCATTATGTCAATGGTCATCCTGATCTCTTCGTCGACTAATGACTACTCATACTATACCGGAATAATTCTGATCCTGTTCCTTGGTTATTCCATAGCGAGGATCCGTTTCATTTACGCTTTTATAACCGGCTGGCTGATAATAGGTACTTTCGAGATCGGTGCAATACTCATTGATACTCCCATGAAAATCCTGCTTAACAACAGCTTCTTTTTTGTGACTGCCAACTTTCTTGGAATGATGATATCCTATTATCTGGAATATACCGAGAGAAGAAATTTCTTCCTTCAGTTACAATTGAAAAAAGAAAGGAAAAATGTCCTGAAGGCCAACTCTATGCTTGAAAAAAGAGTAAAAGAACGAACTAAGGAATTACTTGATATCAATAACAGGCTCAAAGAAGAAATAAAAAACAAAGATGAGTATAAACAAAAGCAGGCTAAACTTGAGTCTCAGCTTATCCAGCTGCATAAAATGGAAACCATAGGCACATTAGCCGGCGGGATAGCTCATGACTTCAATAATATTCTGACCCCAATACTGGGATACAGTGGCATGATACTTGATGAGTTGGAGCATGACAGTCCCCTGAAGGAAGATGTGGAACAGATACGAACAGCCGCCAAAAGGGGCAAAACTATAGTTCAGAAAGTTCTGACTTTCAGCAGACACATCGACACTGACAAAAAGCCTGTTTTATTGAATGAAGTAATTAAAGAAACTATAGATCTTGTAAAAGTATCGATAACCAAAAATGTTATTCTAAAAACTGATCTTTCACCAGAGTGTGGTACCGTATTGGCTGATAAGCCGCAAATACATCAGGTACTGATGAACATCTTGGTAAATGCCCTGCATGCCATGGAAGGGAAAGGCGGTAAACTGAATATAAGATCAAACAACGAATTTGTTGATAAAAAACGGTTAAAACCGTATAATAATCTGAGAGAGGGAAATTATGTTGTAATAACTATTTCGGACACCGGACACGGGATGAACAATGAAACGCTGCAGAGAATATTTGAACCGTTCTTTACGAACAAGGAGATAGGAGAAGGTACTGGACTTGGCCTGGCTATTGTACATGGAATAGTTAAGAACCATAACGGATTTATAGAAGTAACAAGTAAGCCGGGAGTAGGAACTGTTTTCAGGATATATTTCCCTGAATTTAAAAACAATTCTAATACCGTTCATGACAATTAAATGTTATGAATCAGCGGTTTCTGTAGAATAAAAATATGAAATAAATGAAAAGGGTTTTGATCATAGATGATGATGAGGCGATCTTGCGAATGATGAACAAACTCATAACAAGAGAAGGATATGAAGTGGAGTCGGCTGTAAACGGGGATGAAGCATCGCGCATACTTGAGAATGACAGCATGTTCGATCTTGTTATTACAGACATAATAATGCCGAAAAAAGAGGGGATAGAAATCGTTACGATGTTAAAAAAGGAATTTCCCGAAATAAAGGTTATCGCCATTTCAGGAGGCGGAAGGTTCTCGCCTGAAGGATATTTAAGAGCAGCAGATATCCTTGGTGCTCACAAGACCTTTACCAAGCCTTTCAATCACAGAGAGATGCTGAATACCATAAATGAACTGATCGGAGATGCGGATTAACTCGGATATTCATTGAAGAGTTAATCCATTTCCAGAAACTGCGGGTTTTCCCTAAACCAGTCAACAAAGGCCTTAAGGCCTTCCCCCAAAGGTGTCTTAGGATTGTAACCGAACATCTCTTTTGCTTTACTTATATCGGCATAAGTAATGTTCACATCACCCGGCTGCATAGGCTTTCGTTCTATCACGGGAGTCTTACCTGTAGCCTCTCCTATGGCATTTATCAGGTCGATAAGTTTAACAGGATGATGATGACCGAGATTAACAGTATCAAACACGTTGTCATTTTCGATGATGTACTCTAAAGCACCGGTGATACCTGCTACAGTATCTTTCACATAAGTATAATCGCGCGATGTCGAACCGTCACCGAACATAGGGATGGTATCCCCGCGAAACATCATTTTTATGAATTTATGGATTGCAAGATCGGGCCGCTGGCGGGGACCAAACACCGTAAAGAACCTGAGATTTAAGATGTCAATATCGTAAAGGTGATGATAGGTATGGTTCAGAAGTTCACAGGCTTTTTTAGTAAATGCATACGGTGAAATAGGATTGTTCACATCAAGGGTTTCAGTCCAGGGAGTATTTGGATTGTTCCCGTAAACCGATGAAGAACTTGCAAAAAGCATCTTCTTGACCCCGGCATCCTTCATCACATCAAGAATATTTTGTGTGACCGAAATGTTGTTATCAATGTACGACTGCGGATCCTCGATCGACGGCCTCACCCCTGCCTTACCCGCAAGATGTATCACTACACCGACATCAGAAAAAGCCGGTGAGAGCAGATCTTTATTCTTCAGATCAACCTCAAAAAAGGTATACCTGTCATGCCCCAGGTTTACATTGTGATTGTATATTTTGTACTTCTTCCCGTAAAACGGATCGAAGTTATCAATACCTGTTACATGGAAACCCTTCTCTAACAAATGCTCACAAAGATGAGAACCTATAAAACCGGCACTTCCGGTAACCAAAATCTTTTTCATTCTTACAGCTTTATGCTTTAGTCCGTCAGTTTACTGCAGCTCTATCAACTGACATGATCACAATTGAAAACCCTAAAATAGTAAAACAAAAGCTCAACCAAATCAAAAATAGTCAGATTTATGATTAACAATATCTTTTGACAGATAAACATCCCCTTATAGTTAAGAATATCAAAACTGAACTCTGAGATTAAAAATCTGACTTTTAAGTTGTATCTTTGCAATCTGAAAATGCAAGCCGGCAATATCCGGAAAAAGCAGTGAAGAAAGAACTTATGGAGAACATCAGAAACTTTTGCATAATTGCACATATCGATCACGGGAAAAGTACCCTGGCCGACCGTCTTTTGGAATTTACTAAAACAGTATCCGCAAAAGACCTTCAGGAACAGGTCCTTGACGACATGGACCTTGAACGTGAAAGAGGTATCACAATAAAAAGTCATGCCATTCAGATGGATTACGAGCAGAATGACCAGAAATACGTCTTGAACCTCATCGACACCCCGGGACACGTTGACTTCTCGTACGAAGTATCACGATCAATTGCAGCATGCGAAGGCGCTTTGCTTATTGTTGATGCCACACAGGGGATACAAGCACAAACAATATCTAACCTGTACCAGGCCATCGAGCATGACCTTGAGATCATTCCTGTATTGAACAAGATGGACCTTCCCAATGCAATGCCGGAAGAGGTGGAAGATCAGATAGTGGAACTCATTGGCTGCGACAAAAGTGAGATAATTCGTGCAAGTGGTAAAACAGGTGAAGGAGTTGATGAAATACTGAAGGAAATAGTACACAGAATACCGCCTCCGGTAGGTGATCCTAAAGCACCTTTGCAGTGCCTCATTTTCGATTCTGTCTTCAACTCGTTCAGAGGAATAATTGCATACTTCAAGATCGTGAACGGTGAGATCGGCAAAGGTGACCTTGTTAAATTCGTTGCCACAGGGAAAGAGTATAATGCCGATGAGGTCGGCGTTCTGCGCCTCGGGCTTGAGCCACGAAAAGAACTGAGCACAGGAGATGTAGGTTACATTATTTCGGGGATAAAATCAAGTAAGGAGGTAAAAGTAGGTGATACCATCACACATGTTAAGCATCCTTGTGCAAAGGCTATCGAAGGTTTCGAAGAAGTTAAACCAATGGTATTTGCCGGGGTATATCCGATAGACTCTGAAGATTACGAGGACCTGAGAGCATCGATGGAGAAGTTACAGCTCAATGATGCTTCTCTTACTTACGAACCCGAATCATCGGCAGCACTTGGATTTGGTTTCCGCTGCGGATTCCTCGGACTGCTTCACATGGAGATAATCCAGGAACGCCTCGACAGGGAGTTCGACATGAATGTGATCACAACTGTCCCTAACGTTCCATACTTTGCTCACACAAAGAAGGGTGAAGTCATCGAGGTACATACACCTTCTGCACTGCCTGAACCAACGGTTCTCGAGCATGTTGACGAACCGTACATCAGAGCCCAGATAATCACAAAATCAGAATATATAGGTGCGATAATGACACTTTGCCTGGGTAAACGAGGAGAACTCATAAAACAGCATTACCTGAGCACCGACCGTGTGGAGCTGGAGTTTGACATGCCTCTTGCCGAGATCGTATTCGACTTTTACGACAAGCTGAAAAGTATCTCGAAAGGATATGCTTCGTTCGATTATCATCCTATCGATTTTCGTCCGGCAAAACTGGTCAAGCTTGACATTCTGCTTAACGGTGAATCGGTTGATGCACTGTCATCACTTATTCATTTTGATAATGCCTACACCCTCGGACGCAAGATGTGTGAAAAGCTGAAAGAATTAATCCCACGCCAACAATTCGACATTGCCATACAGGCTGCAATCGGCGCAAAGATAATTGCACGTGAAACCGTGAAAGCTGTTCGTAAAGATGTAACCGCAAAGTGTTACGGAGGCGACATCAGCCGTAAACGTAAACTGCTTGAGAAGCAGAAAAAAGGAAAGAAACGAATGAAACAGATAGGGAACGTGGAAGTTCCGCAAAAAGCATTCCTGGCAGTTCTGAAACTGGATTAAGATATCGAGCGAGGGTGTCGCTTGAAGCGACGCCCTCGCTTTAAAATCTATCTTACATTACCAGTTTATAACCTTTTCCGTGAACATTGATAATTGCCACTGACTCTTCTTCTTTCAGATGCTTACGAAGTTTTGTGATGTAAACATCCATGCTTCTTGCATTGAAGTAGTTATCATCAACCCAGATGGTCTTAAGGGCAAAATTACGCTCCAGAACCTTGTTGGCATTGATACAAAGAAGCTTAAGAAGTTCGGATTCCTTGGTAGTAAGTTTAACCACATCACCGGTCTCTTCATTGATCAGTTGCTGCTTTTGAGTATCGAACTTGTATTTTCCAAGCTGATAAACTTCCTGTGCAACATTTGAACCAACAGTACGGCGCAGGATAGCTTCAATCCTGAACAACAACTCTTCCATACTGAAAGGCTTTGTGATGTAATCGTCGGCACCGATCTTGAATCCCTGAACGATATCTTCCTTCATCGACTTAGCGGTAAGGAAAATAATAGGGATGTCAGGATTTACCATACGAACCTCTTTTGCAAGAGTAAAGCCGTCTTTCTTAGGCATCATCACATCAAAGATGCACAGATCATATTTTTTATTCATAAAGGCATTATATCCCTCTTCACCATTTGGAAGCAGATCGGTCTCATAACCTTTAGCTTCCAGATATTCACGCAATAACATACCCAGATTTTCGTCGTCCTCTGTTAAAAGGATCTTGTACTCTTTTTCCATTTTTAATTGTTTTTTAGGGGTAAGTATATTTCAAATTTAGTTCCTACATCAATTTCACTTTCAACGGAGATCTGCCCGCCATGGTCATCCACTATCTTTTTCACATAAGCCAGACCAAGGCCGAAACCTTTTACGTCATGCACATTTCCCGTCGGTACGCGGTAAAACTTCTCAAAGATCCTTTTCTGGTTCTCCTTTGAAATACCCATACCATTATCTTTAACAGATATTACCACCCCTTTGTTCTTATTCCATGTTTTTACATAAAGAACCGGAGTGCCTTTTCTGTATTTTACCGCATTATCAAGCAAGTTAAAAATAACATTTGTAAAATGCACCTCATCGGCCAAAACAATGCTGTTTTTTGCCTCTAATTTTTCATTTATCTTGCCCTGCAGGTTTTCAACCTTCAGTCTGAAATTCTTCGTAACCTGATGTATGACGTCGTTTACATCTACTTCTTTGAATTTCAAACCGGCTTTTCCTTTATCAAAGATAGCCATTTGCAGGACTTTTTCAACCTGAAAGCTCAAACGTTTACTCTCATCCAGTATAACACTCGATATTTGTTGCAGTGTTTTAGGTGTTTTTGCCACACTTCCGTCCTTCAACATCTGCGATGCAAGCGAGATAGTAGAGATCGGTGTTTTAAACTCATGCGTCATATTGTTAATGAAATCATTTTTTATTTCATCGAATCTTTTCTGCCGGAAAATGATAATTATAGTAAACACCGAAACAAGGATCACCATCAAGGTAAAAATTGCCGACGGAACTACCAATTCCATCGATTTCAAAAGATAGTTGGGATGTTTCGGAAAATACAAATGAATGTAGTTAGCCTTTGCCAGCTGATCGTTAGGGAAAAGACGTTTCTTGTAAATATGCGACTTCTTATCAGGATCGTAGCCTGATGATTTGATCACCACTTTCCCTTTCGAATTTACCACACCGAACTCAAACGGCAACCTGATACCGTTATCATCGAAAGCATGGAACAGCAATCCTTCGATGTTCATGTTCTGCAGTCTCTTTTCAATAGGTTTCTCCTCAAAGATCGTTTTGAGAGTTTGGTTCTTGGCCTCCATCTCCGACCGCCGTTCATTGAGGATATTTATCATGGCACTGGTCAATGCCTCCTCGTGCCCGTGCGGATTGAAGGAAGTGTATCCGTTGTAATTCATCACCAATGAATCCTTCTTGTAAGTTGAAAGATTGAAGTGACCGGAATAATCAAGACTGAACGACAATCTGTAATCCTTGTTGTTTGAATTAAAATTGTCGTTTACTTTATTTTTGTAGTATTTGTTATCGTGCCTTAAAGTAGGAGGCAGTTTGTTGAAGATACTGTTGTAATAATTCTGAGTATACGATTTTATCCTTGAAGCTTCATTTTTTTCAAGCCTCTGGATAACTCTCTGCATACTCTGCCTCACATGCTGATCAAACTGCTCCTCCTTTAATTTTGTGGCACTTAATATCCAGATAGTCTGGTAGTAAATAGAGCCAAACAAAGCTAAAGCCAACACAACAGAAAGGATTAAAATAAATCGTCTGCTCATAACAAACAAAAATAGCAACCTGTATTAAATAACAGTAATGCTTTAACAATCATTAACAGCTATTTTACAACAATTAATGCACCAAACGATAAATACCCGATTGCGAGCTGAAAAAATGTAAAAAACCTGATTTTATTCAATTAGGAAATAAAAGAAAAACGACCTTGTAAAATAACTAACGGCCCTTTTTCCCTG
>JAOZOF010000244.1:3124-5612 GCA_029933425.1 Marinilabiliaceae bacterium | reverse complement strand
AGCGAACTACCCGCCTGACCAGTCGGGCAGGCCTGCATCTAGTAAGGGTTAACCCCGATCTAGAAATACACCATTTTGATTATTGATCAAAATGGATGTAGTTCTTTATCGCTATGCAATAGAATGCTATAATTAGTTTTCTATTGCATAGTCTGGGTTCAATCGTCAAAACTACCATGCTATACAGGCAAGTTGAATATTTATGGGAACGGGTTGGCCTGTTCCCGGCTTCTGAAAAATCTTATAAAAGTTTTCTTTTAACTGTGCTTTGTTGTTATGGCTCGGATTGCAAATTTGAGCTGGCCAGAGGTTAGATTTAAAATCTGCACCATTGAAATTATTCTTTTCTTCGTGCTATGTAATTTCTCCATTTGTAAATTACTTGTTAAATAATTATTAAAATAATTTTATAAATGTACGGTGTGTTGTTCAAAAAATAATTAATTTTGAACAATACACAGACCACTTAATCATGAAAGAGCTTATAGAATTTTCCGACAGGCAGATTGATATGGTAAACACTGATTTTGTTCGAAGTTTTATCAGAAAAATAGATCTTAACCACAAACTTACAGGTATTGTAGGAAGCAGGGGAGTTGGAAAAACAACTTTGCTTTTACAGTATTTGAAGATTAATCACTTGAAAGAGAAAGCTGTATACATTACAATGGATGATTTATACTTTTCGGAAAACAGGTTAATTGATTTTGTTGATGATTTTGTCAAATACGGTGGTAGCTATCTGTTTATTGATGAAATACATTTTTACAGAAACTGGTCGCAGGAATTGAAATTGATATATGATCGATATCCCGATTTGAAAACGATTTTTACAGGTTCTTCAATTCTGGAAATAGAAAAGGGGAAAAGTGATCTGTCAAGACGTGCAATAATATATAAAATGCAGGGTTTGTCATTCAGGGAGTTTGTTAACATTACAGAAAATACTGATTTCGGTATTCTTAATCTTGAAGAAATATTATTGGAGCATCGCAGTATTGCTGCAGGTGTGCGTGATAAGATTTTACCTCTGAAGAAGTTCAATGAATACTTGGAATATGGGTATTATCCTTATTTTTTGGAAGATATTGAGACTTATGTACTCAAGCTCAGGAATGTGTTGAATCTAACGCTGGAATTAGATCTTCCTAATATAACCGATATCACTCATTCAAGTATAGAAAAGATAAAACAACTATTGTTTATCATAGCTCATTCAGTTCCTTTCAAACCAAATTTAAGTCGTTTGTCGGAAAAGCTGAGTGTTAACAGAAATACTTTAAAGATATTCTTCAACTATCTTGAAAGGGCCGACATAATTATTCAGTTATTCAGTAATGTTAAAGGAAACGCTTTATTGAACAAGCCAGAAAAGGTTTACTTGCATCATCCAAATCTTTTTTATGCTTTTGCCGGAATAAATGCAGATAAAGGTAATATTAGGGAATCATTTTTTATCAATCAGTTAGCTTACGCATATAAAGTAAATTATACAAAAGCTGGAGATTTCTTGGTAGATCAGAAATTTGTTTTTGAAGTAGGAGGAAAGTCCAAAACCAGTAAGCAGATTTCAGGCCTTGAGAACGCTTATGTTGCCAAGGATAAGATTGAAACAGGTATCAGGAACGAAATACCTTTGTGGTTGTTTGGGTTTTTGTATTGAAATTGTTGCTATGAAGATAGGTTTCGCAACATGTACTTTCTTTTGCCGTCGTTCTATTATGTTGTGTAGTATTCTTTTTTATTATTCTTTTCTTCCTGCAATGTAATTCCTCCATTTATCAATTACCTGTGCCATATCCTCCGGCAGTTCGGAATCGAACCTCATCAGTTCACCTGTTTTGGGATGGATAAATCCAAGAGTCTTTGCATGTAGCGCCTGTCGGGGAATGAGTTTAAAACAGTTTTGAACGAACTGTTTGTATTTTGTGAAGGTAGTGCCTTTAAGTATCTGATTACCGCCATAACGTTCGTCGTTGAAAAGCGGATGCCCGATGTGTTTGAAGTGTGCCCGTATCTGGTGTGTCCTGCCTGTTTCAAGACGACATTCAACGAGCGAGACATATCCTAGTTGCTCGATCACCTTGTAATGTGTAATTGCAGGTTTTCCCTTTTCGCCATCGGGGAATATGGCCATCTGCAACCGGTTTTTTAAATGACGTCCGATATGGCCTGTAATTGTGCCTTCTTTCTCTTTTGGTTGTCCCCAGATGAGTGCCCAATAGGTTCGTTCAGCAGTTTTTTCGAAGAACTGACGGGCAAGGTGGTTTCTGGCTATATCTGTCTTGGCGATCACCAGGAGTCCCGATGTACCTTTGTCGATGCGGTGAACTATTCCGGGGCGTTCATTCTCGGGATTGAAAAACGGATCGCCTTTGAAATGATATACCAAAGCATTTACGAGGGTGCCTGTCTTGTTGCCGTATCCAGGGTGAATGACTAACTCCTGGGCTTTGTTTATTACAAGCACTGAATCATCCTCATAAAC
>JAOZOF010000244.1:0-3024 GCA_029933425.1 Marinilabiliaceae bacterium | reverse complement strand
ACAGCGAACCTGTAATGCTCATACAACTCGTTGTCATCTTCGGGCAGTTCAATATTTTCCAGTGGTTCTTCACTCATTGTTCCCGTTTGAAGTAAGTGAATCTGCTTCCAGTTGTTTCATTCTTATTTCCATGGCAACAGAGTCAGGGAGCAATTTCAGCGAGTCAAGGCTTATCCATATATCTATTGAAGCTCCAAGGTTGAGTTTGGTACCTTCTTCAGCTTTCGGCCTCTGTTTCCAGATAAAAGCATTAAGTGAGTCTTCTGCTGTTTTTATAGTAGTGTCGCAAATTATAGCTCCGAGGTTCAATGATGTATTCAGGCATATCTGTTCAGCTTTGTCCTTAGACATTCCTGTCAGATCGGGAACATTGGTTTTCTGGTTACTGAGGCCTTTACCTATCATCAGGTCAATGCGGGAGCCTTTAGTTATTGAAGTTCCCCGTTCGATAGGCTTACCCTGGTACATCTGTCCCATGACAAGGTTGGTATATTCGCTTGGTACATAAATGATCTTGCCTGTTTTCAGTCCGTATGACTCCAAAGTTACTTTGGCATCACGCAAAGATGATTCAACAACATTCGGCATCTGCACTTTCTCGGCTGTGTATGCATTGATGGTGAAGAATATGGTTCTGTTCCTTTTTACCTTTTCACCTGCTTCAGGGGTTTGTTCCACAACAACTCCCGGCAGAATATCAGCAATGTGCACGGAATCAATTATTTTATATCTCAGATCGTTATCTTCTATTATCTTTTTAAACTGGCTCTCGGTAAGTCCCTTGAAATCAGGAAGGGATTTTGCTTCACCGTGATGCGTGTAAATATTAAAGCTCAGGAACACAACGATAAGTATCAATGCCAAAGTGGCAAGGATCAACCCAAGGTTTTTTAAAAAGGTTTTACTGAGAAGAAATTTAACTATCGACATATCCGGAATTTCTGTTTGAGTCAAAAATAATATAAAATACGCAATCTACGAAAGTGAGACCGATGTAAAAAAGAAAAAGGGCTCTTGCGGAGCCCTTTGTTCTTAATACTTTAAAAGAGTATATTATGCTTTATGCTTTTTTTCGTCAGAGACACTAAGTTTTTTTCTTCCTTTAGCTCTGCGTGCAGAAATAACTCTACGACCATTATGAGATTCCATTCTTGACCTGAAACCGTGCTTGTTCTTTCTCTTTCTGTTTGATGGTTGAAATGTCCTTTTCATTGTATTATATTTTTATCTTTCGACTTATTCTTAATTCTCCTGAAACGGAGTGCAAAAATACATGTTTTTTTCTTCTTCCAAAAAGTATGACTTCTTTTTTTTGAAAAAAAGCAAATTATTTACATCGAAAGATGTATCAGTTTCTTTGTTTCGAAGAATTGTTCCTCAAAATAATCGGTCAACGGCATGACACTTATCCTGTTCCTGAAAGGTTTGATCTCTTCACTGAAATCGCCGCCCTTAAGGTATAGTATGCCGTTTGTGATGGCATTTCTCTGTTCTTTTTTAACTCGGTTGCTACAAAGCCTGACAAATTCGGGAAAAGCAGTGACAGCCCGGCTGACGATAAAATCATAACGGTCTTTCAGATTTTCAACCCTGATCTGTTGCTGCGTTACATTTTTTAATTTTAGTTCTGATGCAACAGCATCAACAACTTTTATTTTTTTGCCGATCGAATCTATCAAATGAAATGAAACATCAGGGAACAGGATGGCAAGCGGGATCCCGGGAAAACCTCCTCCTGTACCAACATCCAGTATCCTTGTTCCCTTGGTGAACTCTGTAAATTTTGCGATTGCAAGTGAATGCAATACATGATTTGTGTAAAGCTCTGAAATATCTTTTCGCGATATCACGTTGATCTTACTGTTCCACTCTTCGTATAAATCGCCGAGATGTGCAAACTGCTCTTTCTGAACCTGAGAAAGTTCAGGGAAATATTTTAAAATGATATCCATTAAGGAGGTTTTGTGCGAGATGCGACTTAGTCAAGCTTTACATCTGTGCTTTTTAGGGTGTTGAAAAGTAACTCCCTGGCACGGAACAACTGGGCTTTGACTGTTCCTAAAGGCAGATCAAGCTCAATTGCTATCTCTTCGTACGAGAACTCTTTGAAATACCTGAGTTCGATGAGGGTACGATACCGGGGTTTCAGCTTTTTTACCACTGTTCTCATCAAAACAGCTTTTTGCTGTTTTATCAGTCCCTCTTCCGGATCGGGCAGTTCATCTTTCAGATGTATAGGTGTTTCATGCTCATTGTCATCGTCATTAGCACTGTCGATGGAAACAAGATTAGTACGTTTTTTTCTGAGGAAGTCGATACAGTTGTTTGAAGCTATTTTGAACAACCATGTACTGAAAGCATAATTAGGGGAATACTGGCTGAGATTTTTGAATGCTTTACCGAAAGCCTCTATTGTCAGGTCCTCCGCATCACTTTTGTTATTAACCATCTTTAATAACATGAAATAAATTGCATCTCTGTATCTTCCCATCAGTTCAGCATAGGATTTCTGATCTCCTTTTACAGCACGCTGAACCAAATCATAATCATACCTGGCCTTATCCGAAAGATTAGGATTTACTTCCATTTAATTCTCTTTGGTCTCAATAAATTACTAATCCACAAAATTCCTATCCAGATCGGTATCAACCAATCGAACAGCAATAATGCCCAAAACAACTTTCCCTGCCGCAGTTTGTTCCCTGCTTTGCTCAGAACCGTTAATTTGATGGTAATCAATGCAACAAATAACACTCCGGCTATGGGGGCAAAAATAGAAAAAATAATTGAACAAACAGTTAAGAGCCAAAATATTTGCCTTGTTAAAAATTCAAAAAACAGCCAGAGCTTTATTGAAAACGGGTAATGGACTGATGATGTGAGATGCCGTGATTTTTGTGTTCTCAGCTCCTGCAATGTTTTCGGAGGTATCGACAATGTGTGACTTTCGGGTGTGGAACAAATAGTTGTGTTTTGTTTTGTTCCTGCTTCAATTATGAAAAGATCATCGTCGCCCGAAGCAAC
>JAOZOF010000243.1:3162-5690 GCA_029933425.1 Marinilabiliaceae bacterium | reverse complement strand
TTCCTGAAGCAGTGGATACTTGAAGAGCATAAGGAGTGGAAACCCAATGTCTACGGCCAGTGTAAATCGTGGCTGGACATGGGACTGCAGCCACGTGCAGTAAGCCGTGACCTCGACTGGGGTGTGCCTGTACCGATTGAAGGTGCTGAAGGTAAAGTCTTGTATGTTTGGTTCGATGCGCCCATAGGATATATTTCGGCCACTAAAGAGCTAACTCCTGAGTGGGAAAAATACTGGAAAGATCCTGAAACAAGGATGCTCCATTTCATCGGCAAGGATAACATTGTTTTTCACTGTATCGTTTTTCCCTCAATGCTGAAGGCTGAAGGAAGTTACATCCTGCCTGATAACGTGCCTGCCAACGAATTTCTTAACCTCGAAGGCGATAAGATCTCCACATCCCGCAACTGGGCTGTGTGGCTGCATGAGTACCTCGAGGATTTCAAAAACAAGCAGGATGTTCTTCGATACGTACTGACGGCAAATGCTCCCGAAGCAAAGGACAATGATTTTACGTGGAAGGATTTTCAGGCACGCAACAACAATGAGCTGGTAGCCATCCTCGGTAATTTTGTGAACCGTGCACTTGTACTTACTCAAAAATATTACAATGGTGTAGTTCCTGCAGCAGGAGAGCTTAACGATTACGACAAAGAAACTCTTGGTGAAGTGCCTGCCATTGTGAAAAAAGTTGAACATGCACTCGATAACTTTAAATTCCGTGAGGCTGTGAAAGAGGCCATGAACCTTGCCCGCCTCGGTAATAAATATCTTGCAGACACTGAACCGTGGAAGCTGATAAAAACCGATGCCGAAAGTGTTAAGACGATCATGAACATTTCCTTGCAGATCACAGCCAATCTGGCAATCCTCATGGAGCCGTTCCTTCCCTTCTCGGCAAAGAAAATGCAGAAGATGATTAATTTTGACTCTCCTGGCTGGGATGCCTGTGGCAAGACCGATCTGCTGAAAGAGGGACACACCATTAACAAGCCGGAACTTTTGTTTGAAAAGATCGAAGACGATGCCATTCAGGCTCAGCTCGACCGGTTGGCAAAAACAAAGGATGACAACGATGCTGCAAACAAGGAGGTCAATCCGGCCAAAGAGGACATCTCGTTCGACGATTTCACAAAACTGGACATTCGTGTAGGAACAGTGCTTGAAGCAGAAAAGGTTGCCAAAACAAAAAAGCTTCTTAAACTCCTTATCGATACAGGTATCGACAAGAGGACCGTTGTTTCGGGAATTGCTGAATATTTCACACCTGAGGAGATCGTCGGCAAGCAGGTGAGCATCCTCGTGAATCTTGCTCCCCGCAAGATCAGAGGCATTGAGTCACAGGGAATGATCCTGATGGCTGAAGATGCCACAGGAGAGCTGGTATTTATTTCACCCGAAAAAAACATCAAGCCGGGTTCTGAAGTAAGATAACATTAACCCGAATAAATTTTCATGAACCCCACACACTTTTTCGTTGTGGGGTTTTTATTTTGGCGAATACTCGTTTTAGAGATATTAATCATTAATCTGTCAGGATTAAACATTACATTTCAGGGACTTTCATTCCTGATGTCACTATTTTTATTTGTCCCCACATTTGAAACGGTATGTAATTTTTAATACTTTTAGCCTGAAAGACAACCTTTAATGGTTAACGGGGTATCTGTCAATTTAAACATGGAAGAATTCATTAAAAAATATTCGGGAGAAGAGGTATGTTCATTTTTGAAAGAGAATGGATATCTTGATTCTGATAAAACCCTTGTTGTTGCAACAGGAGAACCGATAAATATATTAAGTACAGGTAACTCTAATTACTCCACTCTGATAAACCTGAAAAGGGTAAACAAGATCAAAGAGGTTGACGAATTTTTCAAAACAGCCAACAGCGTTCTTTCAGACGGGGGCCGGTTCATCTGCTGTGCCGAAATAATGGGACAGAGAAAAAAAAGGATCCTGAAAAAATTTCCGTTCCCTTTTAATCTCGTCTATTTTTTTATGGATTACATTTTAAAACGTGTATTCCCCAAGATGAAAATAACCCGGTGGTTTTATCTGTGGTTGACCGATGACAGGAACAGGGTTATGTCACGCCCGGAGATCATGGGACGACTCTACTATGCCGGATTCAAAGAAGAGACACAGGAAAGGATCAATAATAATATTTATTTCTTTTACCAAAAAGACAAAGAACCAGTTACCGGAGAAAGACCATCTTACGGCCTTCTTCTAAGAATGAAAAGAATAGGCAAGAACAACAAACCCATTACTGTTTACAAGTTCAGGACCATGGCTGCTTATTCCGAGTATATTCAGGATTATGTGTACGATCATAACAAACTGAAAGAGGGAGGTAAGTTCAATGAAGATTTCAGGATCACACGTTTAGGAAGGATCATGCGAAAAATGTGGATAGATGAAATACCGATGATATGGAATATGTTTAAAGGGGAGATACAGCTTGTAGGCGTACGGCCTTTAAGTCCGCACTACCTGAGTTTGTACGACAAGGACCTGCAGGAACT
>JAOZOF010000243.1:0-3062 GCA_029933425.1 Marinilabiliaceae bacterium | reverse complement strand
TATTACCGATGGATCACAAAAACAGGATATTGGATGTGCATCAAAAACAACAGGTAACTGATCTCACTCAAGGAAGGAATATTTTATGGCTATTACGTAAAATCAACCATGACCTGAAATACGTCTTTTACCGCATATCCGGAGTATTTGTCATTTTACTTTTTTCTGTAACAACTATTGATATTCAGGCACAGGACATTCCGTATTCGCTCGATAATGAAACTGTTTATGATTTTATTGATGAACTGGCCAACATCGGGGCAATTGACATCAACAGCGCAGTGAAACCATATTCGAGAATGCAGATCGCCGGATATCTTAAAGAGGCTCAAAGCTATACCGGATTGAATAAGAGAATTAAAAAAGAGATTGAGTTTTATCTGAAAGACTTCAACAAAGAGCTGCTCACTGGTAAAGATTTTAAAAAACGCTTCGATCTCTTTTACTACAGCGATTCTGTCTTTAAGTTTTCATTGAACGGAATTCTCGGATTCAAAGGATATACTAACGGTAACTCTTTCGACTATCACCGGTGGGGTGGTGGAGAATTTTTCGGATACATCGGAAAACATTTCGGTTTCTATGCAAGTTTGCGTGATAACCATGAATCATCTCCATTAGGAGGTCCGCAATATCTGACAAAACACCGGGGTGCCGTTTACAAAGGAGAGGATAAAAACACCGATTACAGTGAAGCCCGTGGCGGGATGACTTTCACTTGGAAATGGCTGAATATAGGCATAGTCAAGGATTTTTACACTTTGGGCAACGGTTACAGCCAGCCTAACATTTTGTCGGCACACACCCCCTCCTATGCCAACATCTACCTTAAACTTAATCCGGCAAAATGGTTTGAATTCAGCTACACTCACGGCTGGCTTGTAAGTGAAGTGATCGATAGCTGCCGGTCCTACGAATATTACGACGGTACCCGGGAGACTTACACAAACAAGTTCATAGCAAGTAATCTGTTTACATTTATTCCCTGGAAACGGTTAAGGTTGTCATTCGGGAATTCTATTGTTTATGGTGATGTTAATCCTAATCCGGTATACTTCATTCCTTTTCTCTTTTACAAAAGTGTGGATCATACCTATAACACAGGGGATAACAATGTGGGACAGAATGCCCAGATGTATTTTGACATAAGCAGTCGGCAGATACGACACTTGCATCTATATGCTACGGTTTTCATAGATGAGATATCCATCAACAGGATGTTCAATAAGGATGAACAATCGAATTACGTGAGTTGTAAGGTTGGAGCACGGCTGTCGGACCTTGTGCCAAACACAAGTTTCACCGTAGAATACACACAGGCAAAACCGATGGCCTATCAGCACCCTATCCCTTCAACAACCTATGAAAGCAACAGCTATGTTCTAGGCCATTACATGAAGGACAATGCGGACGAGCTGTACATATTGGTTCGTTACAAGCCCATAAGGGGCCTTGACCTGCAGTTAGGCTTCATCAACGCCCGTCGGGGTAAGGATTACCAGAAAATCATCAGTGAAGGTGATTTCGCCGACAACCCTGAAATAAATCCTGATGAACCACGATGGGGTCTTCCTTTCATGAACGAGGTAATGTTCAAAAAACAACAATGGCAGTTCAAAGCAAGTTACCAGATCATAAATGATGCATATTTTTTTGTAGAATACGAAAACAACAACATTACAGGACCCGACAAGGACATATATACTCCGCCCTTTTATCTTGAAGGGGATAATATATTCTCTTTCGGATTAAACTTCGGGTTCTGATATTTTTTTAATTTAGTAAAATCTTTCATTACTCATCATGATGAGTAATATTAAATTTTTATCTGATGAATAAAATACAGATGGTTGACCTGCAAACGCAGTACTACCGCCTTAAACAGGAGATTGATACTGCAATGCAGGAAGTTATCGAAAGTTCTGCTTTCATCAACGGACCGGCAGTAAAAGAATTTCAGGCGGGTTTGGCAGAATATCTTAATGCCAAACATGTGATCACATGCGGCAACGGGACTGATGCTCTTCAGGCTGCCCTTGTGGCTCTTGACCTTCAGCCCGGTGATGAAGTGATAACGACAGCCTTCACCTTCATTGCAACTGTTGAAGTTATCGGTTTAATGAACCTGACTCCTGTTCTTGTAGATGTGGATCCGCATACATATACGATAATTCCGGAGCAGGTAGAAGCTGCCATAACTCCCCGGACAAAAGCAATAATTCCCGTTCATCTGTTCGGTCAGGGTGCGGATATGGTAAGATTAAAAGAGATAGCCCGGAAGCACAACCTGTACCTGATCGAAGATGCAGCCCAGTGCCTAGGCGCAGATTACACAACTGAGCAGGGGCAACAAAAGCTCGGAACAATGGGAGATATCGGCTGCACATCATTTTTCCCGTCGAAGAACCTTGGATGCTTCGGCGACGGAGGGGCCTGCATCACTAACGACGATAAGATTGCCGAAAAACTCCGCATGTTCGTGAATCACGGTGCAAAGATCAAATATTATCACGAAACCATAGGAGTGAACTCACGCCTCGACACACTTCAGGCAGCGATATTAAACGTCAAACTTCCCTATCTGGATGACTTTAATAAACGAAGACAGAAAGTGGCAGCCTTTTACGATAACGCGTTCAAAGACATTGCAGAGATCGATATTCCCGGAAGAAATACCCGTTCGGAACACGTTTTTCATCAGTATGTTTTAAGAGTGAAAAACGGCAAAAGAGATGAACTGAAAGAGTGGCTGAAACAAAAAGATATCCCTGCAATGGTTTACTATCCTGTTGCATTACACAAACAAAAGGCTTTCGAAAAGTGGATGAACAATGACGTTTCTCTGCCAAATTCGGAAAAACTTACAGAAGAGGTATTGGCACTGCCCGTACACACGGAGATAACAACAGAACAGTTGGAACACATTAAAAACGGCATTTTATCATTCTTTAAATAAACATTGATCACATGAAACATCCATGACTAAAAAATTAGACACACAGGATAATAATTATATTGCCACCAAATCACGAATACATAATAAAAAAATCTGTGCCTTTGTG
>JAOZOF010000043.1 GCA_029933425.1 Marinilabiliaceae bacterium | reverse complement strand
AGAATCGTGATGACAACTGGTTACTGTAGCTCTGATTACTTGTAATATACTGAGGAACATCAGTGTATTTATTATTTGGTGTCCATGCATTCAGGGCATCAGCAGCAAGGTTGTAACCGGGGCTGGATCCGTCATGCATGTTTGTGGCATAATCGTAGTTGTAAACCTTACCTCCTACCGAATAGTAGAAATAGAAACTGAATTCAATATCCTTAAAACTAAGGTAGTTGTTAAAACCTCCGTAAAATTTAGGAAGGGCAGATCCCAAGCGGATCCTTTCGGCATCGGCATATTCGCTGGTTACTTTTCTTCCGCTGCCAAGAGGATCATCGAAAGAAGAGTCGGGTTCGTCACTGTTATCATCATCATCGGATGCAACATTCGTGAACCACATTGGCTTTCCGTTATCGGGATTAACGCCGGCCCACTCTCTCAAATAAAATTGATATATATCGCCTCCGACCTCAATGATCTTGGTTCCCGATTTAATTACATCGGTATTGAGGTTGAGTATCTCGTTCCTGTTTGTAGAAATATTGAAACCGAGTGAGTAATTCCAGTTTTTGCTTTTCACTGCATCGTAATTCAAACTTCCTTCAAAACCGGAGTTTACCATGGCACCAAGGTTGGTCATGATCGATCCGAAACCTTTGCCTGCCGATAACGGCTGCGAGAAAAGAAGTGCGTCTGATTTTCTGTTATAATACTCCACATCACCGCTAAGCCTGCGGAACATGTTGAATTCAACTCCAACGTTCAGGCTTGTGATCTTCTCCCACGACAGGTCGGGGTACGGCAGCTGAACAGGAGTAATTCCGGGATAACCGCCATAGTTTGCACCTCCGCCGTAAAGGCCGAGAGAAGCATAGTTTCCAATGTTGTTGTTTCCTGAAGTACCGTAACTTGCACGCAGCTTCAGGTTGTTCAGCCATGAGGTAGTAGGCATCCAGCCTTCTTTGGTGATTATCCAGCTTGCTCCCACTGAGTAGAAAACTCCGTATTTGTTGTTCTCACCAAAACGTGAGCTGCCGTCAGCCCTGATACTTGCACTTGCATAGTATTTTCCGTCGTAATCGTATTTAGCCTGTCCCAGGTAAGAAATCATGTTCCATTCCGAAGTGTAGCTTGAAGGCGGCTGCGGTTGTGCTCCCCAGATAAGATCAGGTTTTCCGGGAATTGAGAAATCGGTAACACCGGCAGTTAGTGGCGAATACTCTTCACCATGGGCTTCCTGACCGGCTATAACATTAACACCTGATAAACCGAAAGTCTTGTTCCAGCTAAACAGGTTAGAAATATTCCATGCTTTGTTGATCGAACGTGTCATGGTTGATCTTCCTCCCACTCCGGCACCGTTACCGTGTTCCGGATTGTAGTAATTCAAGTTATCGGTATTGGTATAGTCGATAGCTCCGTTTGTTTTGAATGACAATGAGGGAAGGATCTGGAAATTCACCCAGGCAGTTACCATTGCCCAGGCAGTTTTGTAACGATAAATATCCATATCGGCAAGGGCTACCGGGTTAAAGTCGAAAACGGCAGTGTTTTCCCAGTTGTAAGTACCGTCACCGTTGTAAACCGGAGTAGCAGCATTGATAACCTCGGCAGAACGCACGGGGTTGGCAAAGCCTGAACCACTCGGGGGGGCATTGGTTACTGAATATGAAAACTGGTTGTTCATACCGGCAGTGATGAAACTGTTTACCTTATGGCTTACATTTACTTTTCCTGAATATCTTGTGTAATCGGAGCCGATAGTCGTACCGCTGTCATCGAAATAGGCAAGCGAGAAATACACTTTTGTACTTTCTGTTCCGCCTGAAACTCCCAGGTTGTAGTCCTGGATCAATCCCTGGTGATAAACCTCATCGCGCCAGTCGGTATTGGTCTTAACTTTGGTTCCCGGCTTAACATGTCCTGCATCGTCAAGAGGATCATCGATCTCAAAAGGATTGAAACCAACAATGTCCTCAACATTATTGTGTGCGAATTGTATTGCTTCATCTATTGTTTGTCCGTCATGAAGGGCCCTGTTGTAAAGTCCCTGCCATGAATGCTCGTATATTTCTGTAGAGTTCATCAACCGATATCCGTTCGAGATACGGGAAGACAATCCGGTTTGTGCTGAAAAAGAGATGCTGGTCTTTCCCTTTTTACCCTGCTTTGTAGTAACGATGATAACACCGTTGGCAGCTCTCGATCCATACAGAGAGGCAGCGGCAGCATCTTTCAGCACAGTGATACTTTCAATGTCATTGGGGTTAAGGTCCGAAATGGAACCTGACATAGGAACTCCGTCGAGAACATAAAGAGGAGAACTACTGGCACTTAACGAGCCGATACCCCTTATCCTCACTGTTGCAGTAGACCCAGGCTGACCTGAACTGCTGGTAACCTGAAGTCCCGAAGTGGTTCCCTGAAGTGCTTTCTGGAATGATGTAACCGGTCGGTCCTGAATAACCTCTTTATCAACAACCTGAGCAGCACCTGTATAAGCTTCTTTGGTGGCAACACCGTAAGCTACTACCATAACCTCGTTAAGGCTGGCAATGGCCGGAGACAAAGAAACATTAATAGTCGTACGATCGTTAACCTTTTCTTTTACTGATTCCATACCAACAAAAGAAAAGACCAACACAGCATTCTTACCACTTACCGTAATGCTGTATCTACCGTTAATGTCTGTAATGGTTCCGGTAGTTGTTCCTTCAATGAACACATTCACTCCGGGCAGTGTCTCTTTGGTTTGACTATCGGTCACTACACCCGACACCTGCAATTCCTGACTTAGGGATGGCAATACTACAATAAATGAGAGCAGTAAAGCCGCAAAAATCTTTTTCATTAAATAATTTTTAATTTGTTTACTGGGACAAAATTCTACAACTTCTAAAGTAAGAATAGAAGACGGGATCCTGTGTTTATGATATTTTTGGTGTTGAATTCAAATACTCTTCCTGCAAAAGAGTATTACAAGATATAAAAGAACCCACAACTTATCCAGTTTTTTAACATGAAATAAGATGTGGGTTTTAGTTACATTTATATACAGATTAATTTAATTATACAATATTAATCTGTTTTTTCCTTAGCATCCTGAAGTAAGAATTGCAACCTCTGCAGCTTCCTGATCATCTGCTATTGGAGAATAAGAACCATCTTTATAAAGATAAAGTGTAGGACCAACTAATGTTGGCAACAGATCTTTCATCCCACAGAAAGTTTGTCCTGTCAAATAATATAATTTAGCAGAAGTATTAACTGTAGTCAATCCTGTTAACAGTGAGGTTGCATCAAGAATACTTTTCTTGTAACTTACAGTTAACTTATTCAGCTCTGCAAGACTTGGCAGTTCCGCACTGAATGAATTTACAGTCTTATAACCAAAATTAATGTAAACTTCAGGTAGTTTAGACAACAATGGCATATCAATTACTACATCTCCCGCGTCTGCTTTAGGTGTAATGGTCAATTTGTAAGCAATGCTGTCAAGTTTAGGAGCGCTCAGGGTTAAACCTGACTCATAAACACTAATTGTATTTCCATACTTATATGTAAGTGCGGTTAATTCAGGCATTATTAATTTTTTTGTTTCACCTAAGCTAAGTGTACCTACACTCTTTGCTGTCAAACCATCGACAACATTCCATAGTCCATTGACGGTGTTAAAACTTTTTTCAATTGTTTCAAGACTTGCAAAAGAACTACTAAAATCGGCATTACACTCTACTTTTGACAAAGACTGAGTTGAATATGAGTATTTCTCTTCACCATAAACATAAAAATCTTCAAGCGTTGTCAGTGCAGGGAATGCATTAACGAGATCACTTCCATATTTTTGGAACAGGTAAACATTAAGCTTTTTCAGGTATGTGAGTTTTGTAAAGCTGTTAGCCATATCAACATATCCGTTCTCTGTATAATATCCTGTAAAATATGTGCTTATCGAAACAGTACCCTCCAAAGTCTCCAGAGAGTTAAAAGCGTTAAACGCATCCTGGTCTCCAGATTTCACAAGGAATGCTTCATACATTCTCTTCGTATTATCATTATAGAGGTATGTATCTCCAAGTTTTATTGACTTACCGGCCTTCAAAGAGGTAAGCATATTAAAACCGGTGAATTTGAACATCTCACCTTTAAGATAAATACTACCAGCCTCAATTGTGGTCAGATTTTCAAATGCTATTACCGAAATTTCAGGATTACCAACAATATAAGTCACATCACCATAAACAGTTTGTACATTATTAAATACGTCAGCCAGTAGGTCGTTATCTTCAAGGTAAACATAACCTCCTATGGTAGTAAGACTTCCAAAGTCAAGAGTTTCAAGGCCGATCAAAGAAGTTGCCTGAGCTGCATAAACTGGCCCGCCTCCACCAGAAGAAGCTGAATTTCCTGATACAATCACATCACCGGCAATTTCTGTTACAGAACCAAAATTGATCTCTTTAGTAATATTATTTGTAATAGTAAGGTTACCATTCAACATGGAAGCTGAGAAATTAATGGTTCCAATACCACAACCATCGATTATAATATTTTCTCCTACTTCACCAAGAGAAAGCTCTGCATCGGCACTCGTTCCTATAAAATGAAGAGTTACATTATGGGCAACATTTGCACTGTTAAAGTTAATATCGTTAAGAGGGCCTCCTCCGCCTGATACCAGTCCGCTGGCGTTGTTCATGTTTATTGAACCAACAACCTGAAGATTTTCAAAAGACACAGAAGTAAGGGCAAGGTCTCCTTCATTCAATCTAAGTTCACCGGCAAGAACAACAAGGTCATTCAAAGTTACAGACTGCAAACTTTCATTCAGTGGAATCTCAAAATCACCTCCTACAGAAAGCAGACCTTCAAGATTAATAATTGAATCAGTAGACTCAACGATTAAATCACCTCCCACATTTTGTACACCTGATACAGAACCAACTTTAGTGATCAGCTCCTGACCAACCCAGCGGCAATTGCTAACTATAGCAGCCTGATCTGCATTAGATATAACAACTTTACCAGTTACCACATCAGCACCCTGAGCTACATAAGCATCATATTCTTCATCAGTAACAAGGTTACCATAAAATACAGTATTGGCATTTGTCTCCACATCCTCACTTACCTGCTGAAGGTCATCTACCACAGCCTGGATCTCCTGGCTCAGATTGGCATCCTGTTGCTGTAATGAAGCGATTGCATTGATCTGATCCTGAATAGATGCAGCATTATCGGCAACTTTCTGTTCCAATTCATCAACTTGCTTTTGCAGTTCGTTAAAGTCGTCTTTGTAACAACTTGTAACAGTAGCCGTCAAAAATCCGGCAATGACAAAAAATCTAATAATTTTACTTTTCATTTTTTTAACATTTTTTAGAATTAACAAGCACAAATTAAAATGAAATGAAATGAATGCTCATATTACTAAAAAAAATAATGTATCACTAAGCTAAATGATAAGTTTTTTATTGAGACACACCACTATTTATTCTTTATTTACAACAACTTAACAAGCACACAGAACTAACACATTCAACAGTGCTTATTTAAAGAAATAGTTCTTTGATAAAGTGGAAATAATCTAACAAGCTAATAACTTTTAAATACTAAGGCTGTATTCAAAAGAAATAAAAAGATGATCATTCTTCATCAATTATGTTCTTGTCTGAATAAAGATCCTGAATATATTCGGAAGGAGTTCTATTAGTTATTTTTTTAAAGATGCGATTGAAAGTAGCCCTCGAATTAAAACCGGCCATTTCAGCTATGTAGGTGAGTGTAAAGTTCAGATGTTTACCATCATTAAAAAGCCGGATGGCTTCATTTGTCCTGTATTCATTTAATACTTCATAAAAATTCTTTCCTAGCTCATTGTTAAGCAATTGCGAGATCCTGTGCTTTGGTATTCCCGTTGCTTCTGAAAGGTCCTGCAACGACAGATCGTTCTTAAGATAAGCCTTATCCTTTTCCAGATAGTTTAATACACTTTTAAGCTCCTCTTCACTATTTTCATGAACACTGAGTTCACTCCCTTTTGAAGGATATTTAAAATCATCTGAATCCATTTGAATTTGCCTGAAAAGGATGTAAGGACGTCTCAACGCAAAAACTCCAATACTTATGGTCAATATTGTAAGTCCCAGGTAGAAAAAGTTAAACAGATCGAACGGGACATTTATTTTAAGCATTTCCAGAATAGCGCCCACTGCTCCGAAAGCCCATAAAAGAACATAGCTCATTACAAAAAATATCAACCAGTTAAGAACGTAACGTTTATGCTTCGAGATACTGCGGGCAGTTGCATCAAAATACTTTTGTATGATCTTCATTGACAAGGTTGTATAGATGACACCCTGGAATATAATGATGACATCGAAAAATGATGCGATCGAAGATAAAAAATGCGGTAATGTATCGGTACTAATTAGTTCGCTTTTAACCTCAGCCGATTGAAAATAAAAGGGAGATATCGCTATGAAATACAAAAGCATCGGAATAAAATGTACAAACTCCCGATAATTCCACTTATAATCTGTAAGATAGGACTTGATGTAAATATACAACAGAGGGAAAAGCGATAGAGGGATAACTGAAGCAAGTTTGAATAAATGAGGATAACTCACATAAAATTCGTGCGATTGAACTGCGAAAATAAAAACTATGAAACTCCAGAAAAGATTCATAATGCCCAAAACCTTGTTTGCAAAGATCTTTGACGAATTTATCCATAAGAATATAGCCATCAACAACGATAGAGTACTACCTATCAACAGGAAAATCTTAAAATAACTATCGATTTCCATCTTATGAATTTTTTATGTGTAGCAAATATACAATTTAACAATGAACTATTGAAAAGAAATGCATTTACAATTCGTATGCCTAAATATCCCTATTTACATTAGATAAAAAAAATCCCCATAAGCAAATTGCCTATGGAGATTTCAAATACTTTTTTAAATTTCTATTATCCCAGATAGGATTTCAGAAGTTTACTTCTTGATGTATGTCTTAAACGGCGAATTGCCTTTTCCTTGATCTGACGAACACGCTCACGTGTAAGACCAAACCTCTCACCTATCTCTTCCAGGGTCATCTCCTGACATCCTATACCGAAGAAAAGTTTAATGATGTCACTTTCTCTCTCTGTGAGTGTTGCCAACGCCCTTTCAATCTCTTTTGACAATGACTCATTTATCAATGTTTTATCGGCACTGGGAGAATCACTGTTCACAAGCACATCAAGCAAGCTGTTGTCCTCTCCCTCAACAAAAGGAGCATCAACAGAGATGTGACGCCCCGATACACGCAATGTGTCAGACACCTTATCGGCAGGCAGATCAAGCTTCTCGGCCAGTTCATCAGGAGACGGCTTACGCTCATTCTCCTGTTCAAACTTTGAATATGCTTTATTGATCTTGTTAAGTGATCCAACCTGGTTCAGAGGCAGACGTACAATTCGCGACTGCTCGGCCAAAGCTTGCAATATCGACTGACGTATCCACCAAACAGCATAGGAGATGAATTTAAAACCTCTTGTCTCGTCAAACTTTTCAGCCGCTTTGATCAATCCCAGATTTCCTTCATTGATAAGGTCAGGTAAACTTAATCCCTGATTCTGGTATTGTTTGGCAACCGAAACGACGAAACGGAGATTTGCCCGTGTGAGCTTCTCAAGGGCTAACTGATCGCCCTTTTTTATCCGCTGAGCGAGTTCTACCTCCTCTTCTACGGATATTAGTTCCTCACGTCCAATCTCTTGTAAATACTTGTCTAACGAGGCGCTCTCACGATTCGTTATCGATTTAGTTATCTTTAGTTGTCTCATATGCTGTAAAAATGTCGCGCGAAATTATAACAATTTTCTCAATTTTCCAATTTATTACTCCTCAATATTTATGCCATAATACACAACCCTTCCATTTGGGTATATTCCCGTTAAAAATAATCCTTCATCCAACATCGACAAAACACGCTTCAGATCCTCAACAGAGCTTACCGGTACACGATTTGCCTTCGTAATTATATATCCTTCCCTCACACCACCGGCTTTCAGAGGACCGTCATAAAGTTTTTTGACCTGTATACCTCCACGCAGTCCTAGTCTGTTAAGTACCTTTGCAGGAACTTTGTCAAACTCGGCTCCGAGAAGCTGAGGCAGATCAGCGGTTTTTGCAATTGCGGTCGTTCCTCTTCCGTTTCGTAAAGTTACGGTAAATTGTTTCTTTTTTCCACCTCTTTTTACAAGAATATTTAATTTATCTCCTGGACGATGCCTTCCAACCTGCTCCTGAAGCTCCGGAACAGAATTCACAACATCACCGTCAATACTGAGGATAACGTCACCTGAGCGCATTCCGGCATCGAATGCGGCACCATCAGGTTGTACATTTACAACGTACACACCCTCTATTTTGTTTAGATCGAATTTATCGGCAACCTCTTTGTTCACTCCCACGATCTCCACACCAAGGAATCCTCTCTGCACTTCACCATACTCCATAAGGTCGGCAACCACTTTTTTTGCAATATTGATAGGAACAGCAAAAGAATATCCGGTATAAGAACCTGTCTGTGATGCAATCGCAGTATTAATACCCACAAGTTCACCCTTTTGGTTAACCAGAGCTCCACCGCTGTTACCTGGATTAACAGCAGCATCGGTCTGAATGAACGCCTCGATACCAAACGGCTGGTTGCGATTTGCCAGGATATTGATGCTCCTTGCCTTAGCACTGACAATTCCTGCGGTTACCGTAGAAGTAAGATTGAACGGGTTCCCTACTGCAAGAACCCATTCCCCTATCTTCAAAGCATCAGAATCGCCATATTCGAGAAAATGAAGGTTATCGGCATCAATCTTTAATAATGCAATATCTGTCGTGGGGTCAGTACCGATAAGTTCAGCATTATAAACCCGTTTATCATTCAGAATGACCTCGATCTCGTCAGCACCCTTGATGACATGATTATTAGTAATAATATAACCATCTTTTGTAATAATAACACCCGATCCCGATCCGATCACAGGCTGTTGTTGCACACTACCTCCGGGGCCGAAAAAGAAATCATACAATGGGTTCCCGTAATATGTTGTTTCGTGCGACTTTACCATAACATGTACCACTGCCGACACAGAACGCTCTGCAGCAAAGGTCAGATCAACAACCCCCGTCTGAGGCGCTGACGTAAATGACGCATATCTTGCCGGAATTGAATTTTTCTGAATAGTAACCACTTCGGGTTGTGGTTTAAATATTAAAGTATATGAATAAACTCCTGCCACTGCACTGATAACAGCAATAGCCACTGTGTAAAAAATTTTCTTTGCTTTCATGATCATATATTTTTATTTGACTATAACAAAATTACGTAACATATGTATCAAAAGATATGCCGTGATCAAGTTTTAACCTGATCTTAACGTTCCTTAAAAGGTTTTGATGTAAATTTGTGCGAAACATAACAATAATTAAGGTCAGAGATGAAAGCTCATAATGAACTTAATCCCTGATTCTGAAACTATAAACATCAATCACAGTCAGAATGAAAGTGACTTTTTACAAATATCAGGGAACGGGAAACGATTTTATTCTTATCGATAACAGAACCGGCCGGTTTGACAGTAAGAATGAACAACTTGTCAGTTTTTTATGTGATCGCAGGTTTGGCATCGGTGCCGACGGCCTGATGCTTCTCGAAGAGCATGACAAGTATGATTTTACAATGAGGTATTACAACAGCGACGGCAAAGAGGCTACGATGTGTGGAAATGGTGGCCGCTGCATTGCTGCTTTTGCAGTTCATCAGGATATTGTAAAAACTCCCTCACATTTCCGTTTTATGGCAGTTGATGGACTGCATGAAGCTGAATTCGACAACGAAACAGTTTCTCTTAAGATGACTGATGCAGGTGAAGTTGACATTAAAAATGATCACGCTTTTCTCGACACAGGCTCTCCCCACTACGTGATTTTTGTGAAAGATAACTCAACTATTGATATTGTTAAGGAAGGAAGCAAGATAAGATACTCAGAAGAATTCAAACCTATCGGGGGAACCAATGTGAATTTCGTTCAGATAATCGATGACAAGACCATTAAAATGAGGACTTACGAACGCGGAGTAGAGGATGAAACACTTTCATGCGGTACCGGAGCTGTTGCCTCAGCAATTTCAACGGCAATAAAACAGGGTTACGGAAATAGCTTTACGGTAAAAGTCCCGGGTGGAGAACTGAAGGTTAAATTTGAAATGGAAGAAAACAATCGTCCCCACAACATCTGGCTTATCGGACCTGCTAAATTTGTTTTTAAAGGAGAAATAGAGATATAAAAATCCGCGAATTATGCGAATTTATACGAATTACAGCTAATCACTCGATCATTGACAATCCCTAAAAAACAACAAAGCGCGACTCAAAAGCCGCGCTTTGTTGTTTTTTTTACTTTACCCCCTATATCAAATATAATGTAAATTCATAAAAGGGAGTGAGAAAAACTACACATCAATATTTGCATAGGTAGCATTCTGTTCAATGAATTCCCGGCGTGGCGGAACATCATCGCCCATAAGCATTGAGAATGTACGGTCGGCTTCGGCAGCGCTTTCTATCGTAACCTGACGAAGCGTACGTTTTTCAGGATTCATGGTGGTATCCCAAAGCTGCTCGGCATTCATCTCACCAAGACCTTTATACCGCTGGATATGAACACTGTCCTCTTTACCTCCGCCATAAGTTTCGACAAACTCACGCCGCTGACGGTCATCCCAGCAATAGCTTTCATTCTTTCCTTTCTTACACAAATACAGAGGAGGTGTTGCAATGTAGAGATAACCTCTTTTTATCAGATCTTTCATGTAGCGAAAGAAGAAAGTCATGATAAGTGTAGTGATGTGACTTCCGTCAACATCGGCATCGGTCATGATCACTATTTTATGGTATCTTAATTTTTCCAGGTTAAGAGCCTTACTGTCCTCCTCGGTTCCCATGGTAACGCCAAGCGCCGTAAAAATATTCTTGATCTCATCATTCTCGAACACTTTGTGCTGAAGTGCCTTCTCAACGTTCAGTATCTTACCCCTTAACGGAAGGATTGCCTGAAATTTACGATCACGCCCCTGCTTGGCAGTTCCGCCTGCCGAGTCACCCTCAACAAGAAAAACCTCACAAAGTGCAGGATCTTTTTCAGAACAATCGGCCAGTTTACCCGGAAGTCCGCCACCACTCAAAGCACTCTTACGCTGAACAAGTTCACGGGCCTTACGTGCTGCATGACGTGCAGTAGCCGCAAGTATCACCTTGTTAGCGATCTCTTTTGCGTTCTTCGGGTTCTCTTCAAGATAATTTGTAAGCATTGAACTCACTGCCTGATCAACAGCAGCACTCACATCACTGTTACCAAGTTTTGTCTTCGTCTGACCTTCGAACTGTGGCTCCGCAACTTTAACGGATATAACGGCAGTAAGTCCTTCACGGAAATCATCACCGTTTATGTCAAACTTCAGTTTACTTAACATTCCGGATTTTTCGGCCCAGTTTTTCAATGTCCTTGTCAATCCGCGACGGAATCCTGTAAGGTGAGTACCTCCCTCGATCGTATTGATGTTATTCACATAAGAGTAAACATTCTCACTGAATGAAGTATTGTACTGAATTGCAATCTCTACAGGAACACCGTTCTTCTCGGTGTCGGTATAGATTATGTCGTGAATAAGCTTCTCTCTTGCTTCGTCAATGAAATCAACAAACTCTTCCAGTCCTCGCTCGGAATAGAAACGTTCAAATTTGAACTCTCCGTTCTCATCTTTCTCCCGCCTGTCGGTCAGGGTCATCTCTATTCTTTTGTTCAGAAAAGAAAGTTCTCTCAATCTGTTTGCAAGGATCGAATATTTGTAATGTGTAGTAATAAAAATAGAATCATCCGGTTTGAAGGTAACGATTGTACCTGTATCTTCAGCCAGACCAATTTCCCGGATCGGACCAACCGGTTTACCTATTTTATACTCCTGAACATAGATCTTTCCATCGCGATGTATCTCTGCCCTCAGGTCAGTGGACAAAGCATTAACACACGATACACCAACACCGTGTAAACCTCCTGATACCTTGTAAGACCCCTTATCGAACTTTCCTCCGGCATGTAAAACCGTCATCACCACTTCAAGAGCAGATTTATCCTCTTTTTCGTGGTGGTCTACCGGAATACCACGTCCGTTATCTTTTACAGTTATTGAATCATCTTCATTAATGATAACATCTATCTTAGTACAAAAACCTGCCAACGCCTCATCAATGGAATTATCCACCACCTCATAAACCAAGTGATGCAGACCTTTTTCACTGACATCACCAATATACATTGCAGGCCTTTTTCTTACCGCCTCAAGACCTTCAAGAACGGTTATACTACTGGCCGAATAATCGCCGTTACCATTATTCTGTACATTGTTATTTTCCTGATCGCTCATATTTTATGATAATTTAATTTTTAGTCCAATCTTCAATCTTAATACTTTTTATTCTCAAAAAATGTTTTTGATTATTTGTTACCAACAGCATCTTATTGACAACAGCAGATGCCCCGATCAACAAATCGAAATCATCAATAATTTCACCGGATTTTTTAAGTCTTGCTTTCTCTTTAGCATAATAATCCAATGAATTAAATATGGGAAGTATTTTTATATCGGAAAGAAATAGTTCAAGAACTTTAGCATTCTTTTTTTTCTTTACGCTGTTTTCAACACCAAACTTAAGTTCGGCCAAAGTTATTTCAGAAATAAAACAATTCTTCACATCTACATCCTTAATCTTTTCATTCAGGCCATAAAGACCTTTCATAAAATAAATACAAATATTTGTATCTAATAAATATCTCATCAGAATGTTTCAATTTGTCTGTTGGTAAACCTGCTTTCTTTGATTTCCTGTATTATTTCATCAGCAGATTTATCTGAATACCAAGCACCAAAAGCATCCAAAGAAGTCTTATCCGAAGCTTTCAATCCTGAATCCAGAGTTTTTTTTAATTGCTCTATTAACTTCTTTTTCATTTCCGGACTTAACTTACTCAACAACCCAAAATAATTATCTATTAAAATAGTATCGGTAATGCTCATGTTATTAATATTCTTAATGTGCAAATATACCAAAAAAAACTATGATAACAGATGGGTTACAGCACTTTTTATCAACAGACAGCAAATGCATAACCACTTGATATAACGCATATTACATCAGTAATTGTGAATAACTGAAAGGAAACATAAAAATCCCCCTTGTTTTGCATAAAAAAAGAGTAGAATTTACGCTTAAAAAGTGATCCCGATACCTACGTGGACATTGATCCCCTGCATGGGATAACCATTCCACCGGTAGTATTTTGCAGCTGCCAGATTGTTAACTCTTGCAAAGAATGACCATGTGGAATTATAGGTATATTCTGCACCCAGATTGAGATCGAAAACAGCATTCAGCTGTTTCTCTGCCCAAGCAGCCGGATCAAAAGCATATCGTTTTCCCAGAATATTTATTCCTCCGTCGATCCACAGATCCCTGACCGGGCTGAAACGGCTATGCAGGATTATCTCCATTTCAGGCTTATTCCACGCCCTTGCCAGACTGTCAGTGTTCCATCCGTAATAAGTGGCCTTTGCAAAAATATTGAATTTTTCATCAGGCTTATACAATACCTCTGCTGAAAAGGTAAGTAAAGAACCGTCGTCATAGATCGGAACAAAAAGATTGGTGTACGAATATGTATCAATAGTTCCAACTTCGGAATAAAACTTATTCACATAAAAATGCTCGTTCATGAACATAGAATAGGAGAAATCAACACCGAACGAAGTACTTTTACTGAAGTTTCCTTTCAGCTTTGCATAAACATCCAGCCCGTAAAATGCCGTTTTAACATTCTGATCAGGTGACACAAAAGGATTCTCATATTGTACAGTGCGATAGTCATTCTGATTGTAATGCCCCTTAACTCCTCCCTCCATTGAGATAACCCCTTCCACGATATTTAATTTACCGGTAAGTACAGGAGCCATTTGAAACTGATCATCAAAACTGTCGATCTCGCCATAAAGCAGCAATCCCACATCGATACTGGCCCGTTCAAAATTGAACACCATACGAGGCTTCAGACTTATCAGTGTATTATTTCTTTCACGGAAAGTATACAGTGGCCCAATCGAATCGGGAACCGAAGTTCCATAGTAATTAATATTCATATCAACAGCAAAACCGACTGTTCCAATGGGGAAGTATGCAGTACCTCCAAGCTTAAAACCATTCTGCGACACACCGGTCAGATTACTGAACGAGCCATACGTAAATGAGGCATCATATTTTACTTCGTCATCTTTCACCTCATTATTCTTAAATCCCAGCTCAAAATCAATATTTGCCAGCCGCTGTTTTTTATCGGGGATCAGCTGGTCACCGGTAATATTGGAAGAAACTCCCGGAACACGGTACATCAAAAGGGAATCGATAGTTTTATATCCATAATAGTTATAGATATTATGTTTGAAATCAATATTCGTGTATAAGGTTTTATCATTAAAAAGGTAGTCAAATCCCAGCTTTCCCCATGTATCATGGATCGGGGCATCCACCTTTTCATCATTCTCCAGAGTTATATTCCCAAATGACGACCAATGTCCCAGGTCCAGCCCTAAAACAAATTTCTCCGATTGTAGAATATTGTAGTCCAGATCCATAAAGAATGAATTATAATTCCCGAACCCGGCTTTAAAATATGATGATTTTAATTTTTCAGGCCTTCCTTTAGCAAGCCGGGCCGGAGTTATCGGCTCAATTTTATATCCGGTTATCATTGCCTTGCTCAATATGCTGTAATTAAATTGAGGTCTCAGACCTACAGAATCCTTAAGAACAGGCATACGGTTAACCTTAAAGGCATCGGAAAGTGACGGATTGTAGGCCTTCACAACTTTAACATCCTTACGAAGCCTGTCATCCTCCTGCCCTTTCGACTGAAAAAAAGTTAGTGCTAATAAAACTATTGTGATGATATATTTAAACATTTCCTATCTTGTTTTTAGTTCTGAAATAATTCCCTGCTCTTTTTCATTTTACCTTTACACTGTCAACCTCTGGTTTTTCTTCGACCTTCCATGACTTTAATCTTGCATTGACCATGTCCTGAATATCATCATCGCCCTTATAATTCTCACGCAGACTTTCAAGATATTGTATCGCCTGGAAATTCTCGTTCCGGTCATGATAGATATCTGCCAATAATACAAATGCCCTTGCCAGCCAATACTGGTGAGGAGTACCTTTATCAATGAAATCGAATATAACTTCTTCCGATTTTTTAGGCATCGACAGACCGTAATATATCTCGGCTATCAGATATTTGGCTCTTGCACCTTCTTCACTTTTGGTATTAACAGCAACCTGTTTCAATGCACCGAGAGCACTGTCAAAGTCTTTCATCTTATAATATGCTATACCTTTATTGAACAATGCTTCACGTTTTATCTCATCACTAAGTTTTGGCGACAGAAGAACCTTTTCGGAAGCAGTGATACTTTCAGTGTATTTGCCCATTTTTGTCAGGCAACGCATCTCCCCTATTCTTGCTTCCAACCTGTTCTCCTCACGCTCTCCCTCATTCTCAAGTCTCACAAAATTGTTAAGAGCCTTTTCATAGTTCCCTTCCCGATAATATATCTCACCTGTCCGCAGCAATGACTCTTCAGTAAAAAGACTGTATTCACGGTTTGCCACATATTCATATGCTTCAAGGGCTTTTTTCATCTCCCCGGCTTTGTACAGACAATCGGCCATGTAAAAATGTGCATTCAACGAGAACATCCCCTGCGGGAACTGATCGATGTAACTTTCAAGACGGGGCACAGCAGTTGCACAATCACCTTTCATGTAGATCCTTTCGGCAGAGACGAAGAACAAAGAATCTTTCTCCCGCTCCTCCACTTTGGCAAAGCTACCAAGTGTATTCGTGAATCTCAGATAGCCGTCAAGATCATTCTGATCCATGTAAACATTCCTGAGACCCAACAACGCATCCATTGCCTCCGGCGTTCCCGGAAACTCATTGACAACCCTTTTATAAAACTCTTTTGAATTATCGTAATCACCGTTATTGTAGTAAACCAGTCCAAGCTGAAGCATAGCCTTCGGGGCATAACTGCTTCGCGGGAATCGTTCTTTAACTATCTTGTAATTTTTTATAGCGTTATTAAGATCATTCATTGCAACATACGAACGGGCAATCTCATAATAGGCATCATCAAGATATGATGAATTCGGATACCTGCTCACCAGTTCATTCAACACACTGATCTTCTGATTATATTTCTTCTGTAGCCCCAAACAAAAAGCTTTCTGGAACATAGCATAATCAGCAGCTCCTTCAGGATAGTTCAACGCTCTGTTGTAATAAGATATTGCAGTATTAAAATCACGTTCAATGTAGTAACAATCACCAAGTCTGTTGTAAGCATCTCCTTTCATCACCCTGTCAATATCGTTCGACAGTTTAATGAACTTGCGAAACCACTCTTTAGCAGCATCATAATTTTTCTGCTTGAAATAAACATAGGCAATATTGTAATGTGCCGTACTGAACTCATCCATCGAATACGAGCCGGGAGTATGAATAAAGGCCATATAATCAGTCAAGGCTTTACTGTAATCACCGGTCCTGTAATATGCCTCACCGCGCCAATAAAGGGCTCTTAACTTCATATCCTTATCGTAATCACCATACTTCAGACTGTATGTAAAGAAATCTATCGCCCCGTAATAATCAATATCGGTAAAAAGCTCAAGCCCCCTGAAAAGGGCAACCCTCTGCATAGCTTTATAAACTGTGGGCGTTTTATGCTTTATCTTTTCCATTGAAGCAATAGCCTCACGATAATTCTTAGTGGTCAAAAATGCGCGTCCGAGATAATCATATGCCTGATCAATTTTCGGACTGTTCGGGAAAAGTTCAATGTATTTCAAAAATGAATTGATGATCTCATTGAATGGCGAGTAAGCCATCTCGTAATTGAGCTTGATATAATTAAGCAAAGCATCCTCCTGTATCTCTTTATCGAAATCATATTTGGATGCAGCCTCAAATGCTACCCGGGCCCTCTTCTTATCATTCAGCTTAATGTAACAATACCCCAAATGATAATACGCATTTTGCGACATCAGGTCATTCTTTGATGTTACGCGGGAAAGATTTTCTGCAGCTTTTTCGTAATCCTTTATAAAATAAGATGCAAATCCAAGATGGTAATAATCCTCTCTTCTTGGCGACCTGCTCAACTGAATTGTTTTCTCATAAAAAGGTATTGCTTCTTTATATTTTTTCTGTGCAAAATATGAATCAGCCACTATCCTCGCCATATCTGCCTGACGCTTATCCGAACCCTCTTCTGTTAAAGGCAATGCATATTCAACAGCTTTATCGTAATCTTTTTTCAGATAATATATCTGGGCAATGTAAAAAGGAACAACCTTTTTGAATGCATCATCACTCTCCAACTGCTCAAACCCCTGAAGTGCCTTATCATACTTCGCGTCGGCATAATTTATGTGCGACTTGTAATAAAGTATCGAATTGCTGTATTTCCCGGATCTTGAATCTACTTTATTGAAATAAGATAAAGCCTTGTCATAATCATTGGTCATAAATGAAGCATACCCCGCTTTAAAATAATACTCGTTACGAGTGGTTTTATCCAGCCCTGACGGTTTAACCTTATCAAACCATCTTTCTGCTCTTTTGAATCTCCCGGCTTCACTGTAATGTTCGCCAAGGTAATAATAGGCATAAGGATGACGATTACTTTCCGGATAATCCTTCAGAAAAGCTTCCCACTTGTAAAGCATGTCCTCATTGCCAAGCTTAGTGGCACACAGTGCTTCATAAAAAGCTGCCTCCGTAATGTAACTTAATGATTTCCCCTTCTTGTCCTGCAAATATTCATGGAATTTAAGCCTTGCAGAGCCATATTTCTTTTTCTGAAAAAGTTCATACGCATTCTTAAAATCTTTATCTTTCAAATGATATTTCAACGACTTTTGACCATACAAACTAAAAGTCTCGTAAAAGATCAGTAGAAAAACTATAAATCTGTATTTTATCATGTCTGTTTCTTCCAATAAATAATATTAATTTTACCCCACATAAAAGCAACGAAAAATATATGCTTTTAGTCTTTTACCCCTCATTTTTTACGACGGGTAAAGATAGGAAAAGTAAGGGGAAATCAGGAAAGGAAGATTACCAAAATACAAGAAATTAATGAAATCAAAAAAAACAGTTGCCATTTGTACTATCAGTGATGTATCAACTGATTACCGGTTACACAAAATGGCACATACAATTTCAAAAAATAACCTTTCCCCTTATTTTATTTCAAGGAAACGAAAAGATTACCTTAACGAGACCAAAGACTTTCCTCTGAAGATAATGAACTTGTTTTTTGAAAAAGGTCCACTGTTTTACACTGAATATAATATCCGTATATTTTTCACTCTTCTTTTCACCCCCCCTGATATAATATTTTCTGTCGATCTTGACACTTTAACAGGAACAAAACTTGCTGCATTTCTATTAAGAAAACCCCTGATATTCGATAGCCACGAGTACTTCCCCGAGTCTCCTGAATTGCAGCACCGGCCTGCAATAAAAAAGATATGGCAAATTATCGAACGAATCTTTATCCCGACTATCGATTACGGAATTACAGTATGTGATTCAATAGCCAATATCTATAAAACAAAATACAATAAAGATTTTAAAGTGATCAGAAACCTTCCCCTGGCAGAAAAAAACGACATTGAGTCCGACAACAACTCAAAAAACACAGACAATGGAAATTTCACTTTGATCTATCAGGGAGCAGTTAATGTTGGAAGGGGGCTAAAAGAGATAATTGAAAGTTTACTGTACGTTGAAAAAGTCAACCTGATAATAGTGGGTATTGGAGATATTTTCGAAGAAATAAAACAACAAATCTCTGAATTAAAATTATCGGACAGAGTTGTAATAACCGGAAAAATACCTTTTAAATCTATCCCGTTTTATACAAAGCAGGCTGACCTGGGACTTATTCTTTTAGAGAACATGGGATTAAACTATTATTATTCATTACCAAACCGTGTATTTGATTTCATAAAATATAAAGTCCCTATTCTGGCAATTGATTTTCCTGAAATAAAAAAAGTTGTGGAAGGATACGATGTAGGATATTGCGTTTCAGGTCTTGAGCCAAAACATCTTGCAGAAATAATTGATAAGATAAGAAATGAGAAGGAACGAATAAAACAATGGAAGCTAAACTCTGAAAAGGCATCAAAAGAACTTACCTGGGAAAATGACGAGATCCATTTAACCGAAATATTAAGAGAGATCTCGTAAAGCTCTGTCAAAAACATTCCAAACCACAGGATATTCAAAATTACTATTGTGCCATAGAACAACGAAATTGCCGTTGTATCTCTTTACTTTAGCTATTAAAAATCGAAAATCCTGTTCAACGGCTGATTCATCTTTATCATCATTATACATTATGTACGTCGTATCCATTACTATCAAAGGTTTCTCCTTTAACTTAAGCTTCTGTCGGGTCAGGATATTAAAAACACTGTACTCATAACAAACGCCGCAACGAAATCCGTTCTTGTCGG
>JAOZOF010000242.1 GCA_029933425.1 Marinilabiliaceae bacterium | reverse complement strand
GGAGTGTAGATGGGCTTATTGATAGTGTAGAAACTTCTGGCTCCTGCATCATAAAAACAGAGACCGCGAATATTGAATTTCTCGGTGGAACCCAGCAACTCTTTTCCTATGGGACCGTCCAGCACATTGAAACTGTGCTGTTTCGATCTGAAGATGTAAGGAAGGCCAAGCACCTGATAGTTCTGAGTGAAACTTTCCATAACTGCAGCTGACACTTTTGTTATCGCAAGTGAACCTATTTGTAACAGTTCTACAGATTGTTGTTCAGATCCGAGCTGACCGGAGGGATAGATCTGTATCTCCATTTTCCCTTTTGAATGAAATTTAACCCTTTCGGCCATGTAAACCATTGCTTTGTGTACAGGGTGAGTTGGATCAAGACCATGTGCCAGTTTCAGCACACGATGTTTGTGAACTGTTTGACACGAATTAAAAGAGATCATTACCGAAAAGGAAATGAAAACCAGTAATAAATGAAATTTGTTTTTCATCTGGAAATATTTAATAAGTTTCGTTTTTGTCAGGTTGGGTTAAAGCATAACAGGGACGCTGAAAACCAACGTCCCTGATAAATTAAGCATTGTATGTCGACGAAGCAGTGTTACCGCCTCGTCCTGTCCAGTTAGTATGGAAAAATTCACCTCTTGGTTTATCAACTCTTTCATAGGTATGAGCTCCGAAGTAATCGCGCTGAGCCTGAAGCAGGTTAGCAGGCAGTCGCTCGCTTCTGTAACCGTCGAAGTAGTTCAGTGCTGTTGACATTGCCGGAGCAGGTATTCCATTCATGGTAGCCTCTGCAATAACTTTACGCCATCCTCCCTGTGCATCCATAACTTTTTCCTTAAAGTACGGGTCAAGAAGAAGATTGGTAAGTTCCGGATTGTTGTCGAATGCTTCCTTGATCTTACCCAGGAATGCCGATCTGATGATACATCCTCCTCTCCACATCAGTGCGATTCCTCCGTAATTTAAGTCCCATCCGTATTCTGCTGCAGCTGCGCGCATCAAGGCATATCCCTGTGCGTAAGAGACGATCTTGGATGCAAACAGTGCGTCTTTAAGACTGTTCAAAAACTCTTTCCTGTCGCCTTTGAATGCAGGTGCAGGACCTGTGAGTATCTTTGAAGCAGCAACTCTTTCATCTTTAAGTGCCGAAAGGAACCTTGCATACACAGCCTCGGCGATCAGTGTCAGAGGTGTTCCGTGATCGAGTGATGCAACAGCAGTCCATTTACCTGTTCCTTTCTGACCAGCTGTGTCAAGTATTTTCTCAACAAGAGGTTCTCCGTCTTCGTCTTTGTAAGCAAGGATATCTCTTGTTATCTCGATCAGATAGCTGTCGAGATCACCTTCGTTCCACTCTTTGAACACTTCGTGCATCTCATCGGCATTCATTCCCAGAAGGTTTTTCATGATGTGGTATGCTTCGGTTATGAGCTGCATGTCGCCATACTCAATGCCGTTATGTACCATTTTTACAAAGTGTCCGGCACCATTTTCACCAACCCATTCACAGCATGCACTTCCATCCTCAACCGTAGCGGCTATTTTCTGGAAGATAGGTTTTACTGCCGGCCATGCTTTAGGTGAACCTCCGGGCATGATCGACGGCCCTAACAAAGCACCCTCTTCGCCACCGGAAACGCCTGTTCCGATGTAAAGAAGACCTTTACTTTCCACATATTTTGTTCTGCGATCGGTATCGGGGAAGTGAGTGTTACCACCGTCGATGATAATATCGCCTTCGTCGAGAAGGGGGATAAGTGCATCAATAGTTTTGTCAACAGCCGGGCCGGCTTTGATCATCATCATCACCTTGCGTGGCTTCTCAAGTGCATCCACAAGTTCTTCCAGCGAATGTGTTCCGATGATGTTCTTGCCTTTGGCACGTCCGTTGATGAATTTATCAACTTTCTCGGTTGTTCTGTTGTAAACTGCAACAGTAAAACCTTTGCTTTCCATGTTCAGGATCAGGTTTTCGCCCATAACGGCCAAACCTATAACTGCAATGTCTGCTTTTTTACTCATGATATTATTTTGTTTTGTTGTAATAATTTTTTTATTGTTTGTCACGATTTTTGTTACAAAAATGCGCGCCAAACTTTGGTTTATTTTGTTGTGTACTCCGGGCGTCGCCCGGAGTTATTATTATTGAACTCTTTCAGAGTTCATGTGATGTAAGCGTATTTTTTAACACATTCTTTACACCTCTATGATTTGCGATATGTGATCTCAGATCAGCGATTAGCGAAGAAAGATCTCAAATCGACAATCTCATATCTGCTATCGCTAATCCTTAAACCTCTCCTTGTACGCCCACAGACCTACGGCAGGATTTGAAATGTAAAATATCTCTTCACCGTCAACTGTGTTGAAACCGTCTTTCAGTTTTGCCGGATCGTATTTTTTCATCATCTCATCAAGAGGTGCATAGTTAAAATATACACTTTCTATCTCTTCTTTTGTCAGGTGTCCCGGACAGTAAGTAATGTTGAACCTTCCTTCCGAACTTCCGTGAATGAGATGTGCTGCTGCTCCGAGGTTGTTTCTCAGCTCTTCGTTCTCTTCCACGTAATTTAGTGTGGCAGGAGTTCCGCAGTAACCGTATTTCCGGATCAACCGGTCTATCTCCTTGTCTTCGCCAAACTCTTTCAGACCGGGAGCTAGAATTATCAGTTCTGCATCATCGGCCAAAGCCATGCGTGTACGGTAGATGCTCTTGTTTCCAAGCCAGGTGCTTTTGAACTCTGACGGGTCAAGGTAAACAACCACTTTGTCTAGTGGTTTATCAAGCATCAGGAAATTGACTTTCAAAGAAAGTTCTGATGCTTTGTAAAATACTTCCACATCGTCGCCTATGAACAGACCGCGTGTTTTAAGTTTGCTATCTTCACCCATGCCTATCACTGTCAACACATAAACTATCGGCAGGTTCGGAGTGAAATTGTCAGAAGCATAGTTCAGGAGATCGCGAACAGGTGTGTCTGCACGTCCCATTATCCTTTCCATACCGTAAGCAGCACCTACAAAATGACTTTTATTGATCCCTTCGGAGCCGCCTGTGCCTACAAAGATGTTCTTGTTGTAGTTTGCCATTCCGATAACCTCGTGAGGCACGACCTGACCGATAGACAGTATCAGGTCATGACCGCCTTCCCATATAAGTTTGTTAAGCTGTGCAGGCCAGGGATAGTTAACCGCGTTGTCGGTGACCTCGGAAACATATTCAGCAGGTACCGTTCCAACTGTCACCACATCGTTACGCCAGTCGTGTACCCGGAAGATATCTTTGGGTACCCCTTTGTACATGTGGCCGATCTCTTCATTACTCATTTCCACATGGGTTCCGAGAGCAGGCATCACATCTGTAAGCCTTTCTTGGTAATACTCGTAAGTGAAAGTTGTCAGCTCACCGGATTTTGAGTGAAAGCGTGTGTAATCCGGGGGTATTGCCATGACTTTGTTAACTTTACCTATCTTGTCCAATGCCTCGAAGAGTCCTTTTTTCAGATCTTCTGCTGTAAGTTCGGCCGTTTCGGAACCTGTTTGGTAATAGATCATTGTTTAGTTATTGAATAGTTAACATTAAACTCCGCTGTATGCCGAGAAACCACCGTCGACCGGGATGGCAATTCCGGTAACGAATTTAGCCCAGTCTGATACAAGATAGAGAAGCGTTCCAACAAGCTCTTCAGGCTCTCCGTAACGTTCCATGGGAGTGTTGTTGATGATCTTCTCTCCACGTGGAGTGGCTTCACCCGTTTTTTCATCGATAAGAAGGAAACGGTTCTGATTGGTGAGCAAAAATCCCGGAGCGATAGCGTTAACGCGAACGCCGGTATTGGCAAAATGTACTGCAAGCCATTGTGTGAAGTTGTTGATCGCAGCTTTGGCAGCCGAATATGCCGGTATTTTTGTTAGTGGTGTGAATGCATTCATTGAGGAGATATTCACGATGTTCCCTGCTCCGCGTTTAACCATATCCTCGCCGAAGATCATTGAAGGAAGAAGTGTCCCCTGAAAATTGAGGGCAAACACTTTGTCGAAACCTTCAAGCTGTAATCCGAAGAATGTAGCCTCAAGGTTGTTCATGTCCTCTTTTTTTATCTTTTCAACCTGCGTTGTTGCCGAGGCAGCATTGCCTCCTGCTCCGTTTATCAGAATGTCGATCTCGCCAAGCTCTTTAACAATAAGCTCTTTAGCTTGTGAAAGCGATTCTTTTGAAAGTACGTTAGCAGCCACACCTATCGACCTGACTTGGTATTCATTCTCGATCTCTCCGGCAACTTTCCTGGCTGCCTCTTCGTTCAGGTCAAGTATGGCGGTTTTGACACCTCTTTCGGCCAGTCCTTTGGCCATTGTAGAGCATAGAACTCCGCCACCGCCTGTGATCACGGCTACTTTACCTTCTAAGTTTAACTTTGTTATCTTCATGATGATAATGCTTTTAATTGTTGAGACACAAGATCTTGTGTCTTCACTTTTTATTAATTCCTAATCTCTATCCTTTTATCTCTTTAATAGTTTCTATTAATTCTTTTGACTTTTTTGCCAGAAGACCGTAGTCCTTGTTTGCCATGATCTCTTTTGTGAACAATTTCGATCCCATACCTACGCAAGTAACTCCTGCGTCAAACCACTTTTTCAAATTATCCCTGTTAAGATCAACTCCGCCGGTGGGCATTATGTTTGTCCATGGGCTTGGTGCTTTAACGGCCTTCACGAACGACGGACCTCCAACCTCGGATGCAGGAAATATCTTAACCAGTTCGGCACCAAGCTCTTCGGCTTTGCCTATCTCGGTAAGAGTGCCGCAACCCGGAGACCACATGATCTTTCTGCGGTTACAGATACGTGCCATATTCTCATTAAGTAATGGTGAAACAATAAAATTTGCACCAAGCTGAATATAAATAGCCGTAGTAGCTTCATCGACTATGGAGCCTGCACCCAGGATCATGCCGGGCAGTTCTTGCAGCGCATACTTGTTCAGTTCGCCGAAAACCTCATGAGCGAAGTCTCCGCGGTTAACGAATTCAAATACCCTTATGCCTCCGTCGTAACATGCTTTCAGTACATTCTTACTTACTTCAATATCAGGATCGAAGAATACGGGAACAACCCCTGTTTCCTGCATCTTCTGAAAAACCTCTATTCTTGTGTATTTTGCCATTGTTTACTATTTATTTTATTACCGTGATACCCGTCCTGATGCATCTCCTCCCATAAGTTTTTCAACCTCTTCGATGGTTACAAGATTGAAGTCGCCATAAACGGTATGTTTCAGGCATGAGGCGGCCACAGCAAAGTTCAATGCTTTCTGATCATCATTGTATGTTAACAAACCATACAACAATCCTCCCATAAAGGAGTCTCCTCCGCCTACACGGTCAACTATGTGAGTTATCTGGTATGTATGTGCTTTGTAAAGGTTCTTTCCGTCGTACAACACTCCTGACCAGGAGTTGTGATTTGCATTAACGGATCCGCGAAGTGTTGTGATTACCTTTTTCACACGCGGGAATTTTTTCATTATCTGCTGAGAAACTGAAAGATACGCATCGGCATCAACATGTCCGCCTGTAATATTGACTCCTTCAGGCTTAATGCCGAGTACCATCTCTGCATCTTCCTCGTTACCCAGAACCACATCGCAACCTGAAACAAGCTCAGGCATAACTTCATTTGCCGTTTTGCCGTATTTCCACAGATTCTTCCTGTAATTGAGGTCACAGGTGACCATTACGCCTTTTTTGTT
>JAOZOF010000241.1 GCA_029933425.1 Marinilabiliaceae bacterium | reverse complement strand
ATAAAACCCCGGAATCATAGTTGATCATATTTATCCCGCTGCCTCCGGTAGTATGGGAGAATTCAAGATAGATGGAGTGTTTGAAATCCGGATAGATGGTTCCGTCGCCGTAGTGGTAGATGTTTCCCAGCACCCCATACTGGAATCCAATGTCCGAGTCGTATCCTATAACAGGGATCGCACCAAAGCTCCACCCTTTTTTTGTTTTTTTAGTAATAACTGTATCTACGTCTTGCTGTGAAAAAAGAAGTACAGTATTAAAAAGATAAAGAATGAAGAATATGTATCTTTTCATTAAAACAATGGTTAGGGATAATTAATTCAAATAGATATTATTTATATTGTTTCAATTTATTATATGTTTCGATATCAATGATTCTTGCTTCTTTACCCTCTTCGATATTTTTTTTCATTTTACTCAATTTTGAAGGCCCTGCATTTTCACCAATAATTAAATAATTTGTTCTTTTAGTTACAGTTGAATCTACATCTGCTCCTAACATCTTTAGTTCATTCGCAATATCTTTTTTCATCGAACTTTCAAAACCTGTTACTACCACCTTTTTCATAAAAAAAGGATTTGTTTTATTTATTGCATTTTCAAAATCAGGTTTAAACACATCTCCTTTTAGTTTTTCATTCTGCTGTTTATTTGATTTAGATATTTTCCTTTGATTAAAGGCAACTTCTGCAATTTTATTTAACGGCAAAACACCTTTCGAATATTGATAATAAATCTCAGCACATGCTTTTGCATCTGACAATGCCTCATGATGGTTTAAATCTATCCCACAAACTTGAGCAACTACATTTAACTTAGCATTAGTAATTTTATAAGTACACTGCCATTTAACATCTAATATCTCATCAATACCATTATACTCCATTGCTTGCTCCAAACAAACTTTATCTGTACTAAAGGCATTATGAGCTACAAGAGTTTTTCCTGCTATTCTTTTCTTTATTTCAGGATAAACTTCTAAAAAAGCAGGAGCATTTTCCGTTTTATCTGGAGTAATTCTGTGTACTCTAATATTGAAAGTGCTATACTCATTATTAGGCGGTTTTATTAATGTATAATATTCGTCTACCAATTTTCCTGCTTTGTAAGAAACAATTCCAACAGAACAAACACTTCCTTTAAAAGGAGTTGCATGCTCAAAATCAATTGCAACAAAATCTACATTCTCCATTTAATTAAGCTTTAATATCAAATCTTTAGTCACATTATCATTAATCATATTACATCTTTTCATGACATGTTTTAAAAATGCATCTTCACTTAAGATTGTCAATACATTATACTTATAATTTCTAATTCGTTTTTTCTCAGCTGCAGAATCAACATTTAATTTATCATTTAACATTTTAATAATGGGATGATTCTCATTCTCTTTTATTTCTTTCATATACTTATCAGAAATTATAAAATAGTCTGTATCAATTGTTAACTCTTCATCATTTGCCCAACCACCAAGATTACCAATAATCTGAAATTCGATATATTTATTACCTTTTAGTCCTTTAGTAAAACAAATATTTTTGTCATAAAAAGGATTGCTTTTACTATTTTTCAGAAAACTACTAATCTGATTCTCTATAAATTCTAAATCAACCTTTATTTCTGGGTCGGGTTTGTTTTTCTTCAACTCTCTTTCGTTTTCAAAAAAATCTGAGAACAAGTCCATTATATATTTTAATTAAGTTAGTTTCAAAATTTCATCTTAATATATAAACACAAATCTTATAATACCCATTAAATTTATAAATTATTTACAGATGATTAAATTAAAATCACTAAAACATTTTTTTACGTAAATAATATCTGTATATAAATTCTACACAATTGCGACAAAAAAAGAACCGAGCAAAAGATTATATCTTTTTACTCGGTTCTTTTTATTAAAATCTATTGTTAAAACCGAGGGTTTCGCTCGAAGCGAAGCCCTCGGTAGTAAATTATCCTTTAAATCCGTAAAGCGGACCGTAAGCCTGGCAGGCTCTGTAATCCTGTCCCTCTTTGTCCATTCCGAACGATCCCCATGAAGCAGGACGGAAGACCTTGTCTTCCTCAACATTGTGCATGTTCACAGGAATACGAAGCATTGAAGCAAGAGTGATCAGGTCGGCACCGATATGTCCGTAACTGATAGCACCGTGGTTAGCACCCCAGTTTGCCATCACAGAGTAAACATCTTTAAAAGCACCTTTACCTGTCAGGCGTGGAGCAAACCATGTTGTAGGCCATGTCGGATTTGTTCTCTCGTTAAGTATGGCATGTATCTCACCGTCGATAACAACAGTCCATCCCTCTGCAATTTGAAGAACAGGACCAACACCTTTAACAATGTTCAAACGGCTCATTGTTACAGGCATCTCACCATCGGTGATGAATTGCGAAGAGTAACCTCCTCCACGGAAATACTCTTTAACAGCCTGAGGCCATACAGTAGCATCAAGACACTTCTGAGCTTCTTCCTCTGTGATCTCCCAGAAAGGTTTCATCACAGGATTTCCATTCTCGTCGCGCTGTTGTGCTGTGGCATCCAGAGTTGTAGATCCTGAATTGATCAGGTGTATAATTCCGTCTTTTGCCTTTCCGGTAAGCTCTTTTCCTGTAACACGCTTAACAGCAGATGGGCTCCAGTATGTTCTTACATCAGAGAATATCTGAGCAGTGTTAGTAAGCAGGTGGCCGAACAACATTGAAACACCGTTCAGACTGTCATTCTCGGTTGCAAGGATGAATGCCTGACGAATACCGTTCCAGTCGAACGAAGAGTTAAGGATTGCCTCAGGGAAGTCGGCATTAGGCATGTAGTCAGTCCACTGGCGTTGTCCCTGGAAACCTCCAAGGATAGCATTACGACCGAGTGACTCTTCGCCGAATCCCATCTCTTTAAGTTTCGGGTTGCCTATCATTATGTCGCGAATAATGATGGTCATCTTGACCACAGTCTCCCACTCATACTGCTTACGGGCAGCATCAGCTTTGTACTTCTCACTGTTGTAGTCTTTTCCTTCCTTGCAGTTCTTCTTTGTCCACTCCATAGCGCGGGCAAACTCCTCCTTGTCATAGATCTCCTCATCGATACGGCGTGAAATTTCGGTCATATCAACGAACTCAGTCCTGATGCCAAGATAATCCTGAAAAAAGTTTGAATCAACCATCGATCCTGCAATTCCCATTGAAGAGTATCCGAGTGACAAGTATGACTTACCGTTCATCTGAGCAACGGCAAGAGCTGACTTCACAAAACGAAGGATCTTCTCCTTAACGTCATCATGGATATCTGTATCGCCTGCATCCTGAACTTCATGTCCGTAGATACCAAAAGCAGGTAATCCCTTCTGTGCATATCCGGCCAATGCTGCGGCAAGATAAACAGCTCCCGGACGCTCTGTGCCGTTAAATCCCCAAACTGCCTTAGGCATAAGCGGATCAGTATCCATAACCTCTGTTCCGTAGCACCATGCCGGGGTAACTGTAAGTGAAACCGCAACACCCTCTTTCTTGAACTTATCGGCACACATCGCTGCTTCTGCCACTCCTCCAATGGTAGTGTCTGAAATAACGCACTCAACCTTTTCCCCGCCGGGGAAACGAAGATTATCTTCGATAAGTTTAGCGGCAGCTTTTGCCATATTCATTGTTTGCTCTTCAAGTGATTCGCGTACTCCGCGCTCACGACCGTCGATAACCGGACGGATACCAACCTTAGGAAGGCTTCCTATTAATCTGTTGCTCATGATATTTGATTTTTAATTTCAATTAATTCTTTCATTACCCCGTAAAGTTCAAGTTTGGTTCCTTTAACACCAAACTCGTCATGGAGTTTTTTATAGTTTTCGTATAATTTCCTGTAAACTTCAACAGCCTCCGGATTCGGCTCGTAAACCTTCTCCAGTACTGAACAACTCTTAGCCTGCAACTCATTGTAGCTAATTTCAACACCGTCTGCTTTGTATGCTGCATGAGCGCCCATCAATGCAGATCCGAGTGCCACTGTTTCATCAATGGCCGCTATCTTCATCGGCTTGTTGATCACATCGGCATAGATCTGCATGAAAAGATCGTTCTTGTGTGTGATACCGCCGCAGTTCACTATCTCGTTTATCACCACTCCCTGATTCTCCAACTCTTCGATGATTCGCATCGCACCAAAAGCTGTTGCCTCGATCAAAGCACGGTATATCTCAAAATCTTTTGTCTGCAATGTCTGTCCAAGTATCAAACCTGTAAGCATCGGATCTGTCAGAACATTACGGTTACCGTTGTTCCAGTCAAGTGCCAGAAGTCCGCTTTGACCCGGCTTTTGTTCCCTTGCCTTATCGGTCAGCTCTTTGTGTGATTTGTTGTTGTCGAGAACATTCGTGATGTACCAGTTCAGAATATCTCCCACGGCACTCTGACCTGCTTCTATGCCGTAATATCCGGGCAAAACAGATTCTTTTACAACTCCGGCAACGCCAAGAATATTGGTATTCTTCATGTTCAGATCACCAAGAACAAGATCACATGTTGATGTTCCGATGATCTTAACGAGGCTGCCCTCCTTGATACCGGAACCGATACCTCCGGCATGGGCATCCATAACACCCATGGCAATAGGGATACCCTCTTTCATCCCGAACTTATCGGCCCACTCTTTGCACAATCCGCCGGCGTTGTGCTCGATCGATAATACCTCTTTTGGCAAAGTCTCAGCCACTTTTACAAGACCGGGATCAAGTGCCGACAGAAATTCGTTGTCAGGATATCCGCCCCACTCATCACTGTAAAGAGCCTTGTGGCCGGCAGCACAAACATTGCGCTTCAGGTCAGCTGCATCTTTAACTCCGGTAAGAACAGCAGGAACGAAATCACTGAACTCAACCCATGTGTAGGCTGCATCGAATACCTCTTTGTCAACGTTCAGACAGTGCCAAAGCTTTGCCCAATACCACTCCGAAGAGTAGGCTCCGCCGATCTTGCCGAGGTACTGTTGACGCATCTCACCTGCTTTTGCCGTAATAGCTTCCGCCTCTTTGTGCGAAATGTGGTCTTTCCACATCCATGAGTAGGCATTCAGGTTATCTTTGAATTTATCTGTAGAGGCTAGCGGAACCATATCCTTTGTTACCGGGATCGGGGTTGATCCTGTGGCATCAATACCAATACCTGCAACCGACGACATTTCAATGCCTGCTTTTTTATTCTCTGCAACTGATTTTTCAAGTGCCGTTTCAAGCGACTTAAGGTAGTCTGCCGGACTTTGACGTGCCAGAAGACTATCGCTGTCAGAGACATACACACCATCAACTCCGCCCGAGTATGACTGCTCAACAGAGTTTAGAACCTTACCGCTCTCAATATCCAATGTAAGGACCCTTACAGATGAAGAGCCAAAATCAATTCCTAATGCTACTTTTTTACTCATAGTACTTTTATTTGAAAAAGTTCACGGTAAGCGAATACAAATTTAATGCCTGCCTACCCGAAAATTTTATTTATTAAAAACATTGTTGTATCTGATTTAATCTTAACATCCCCTCCCTACTTCCCAAGGCCGGGTTAGCTTTGTTTGTCACGTTTTTTGCATGCAGGCATGGCAAAAAAAGCGCCAAACATTATCCTCAGTTTTTTTATCTCCCCGGGTTGCACCCGGGGTTATTTTTATTGAACTCCTAGGAGTTCTCGGGGGTTATTTTTCCTCACCCCCTCAATCCCCTCTTCTATGTTGCATTCCAAACATTTTAACATTTATTTTTATTACATACAA
>JAOZOF010000240.1:4428-5770 GCA_029933425.1 Marinilabiliaceae bacterium | reverse complement strand
AAGATAAAAATACAAAAAGATAATTTATTCCCTAATTCTCAAAAAGTTTAGACAAAAAAATATCCTCAATATATACGTAATTGAGGATATTAAGTTTTACTGATCGTTGGATAAATCCTATTTATACTCTTTTATTTCCACTTCACCGCCAAGAGCGCTCTGAGCATTCTCTGCCAGTGCTTTCATCTCATCTTCACCCGGATAAACAATAACCGGCGCAATAAATGAAACTCTTACTTTTATATAATCCACAACAAATTCACTATGGGCTATGCCTCCCGTTAAAAGGATGCCGTCAACCATCCCTTTAAGTACGGATGCTGCTCCTCCGATAGCCTTGGATATCTGATATGCCATAGCTTCAAGAATCAGCTTTGCATGTTCATCTCCATTCTCTATCATATGCTCTATCTCAAATACCTCGTTTGTCCCAAGATGAGCTATCAGACCACCTTTTCCGTGTATCCTCGCTCTCATCTCCTCGTGAGTGTATTTCCCGCTGTAACAGGTATCGACCAAAGCACCCGTCGGCAGTGTACCCGCTCTGTCAGGTGAAAACGGACCATAACCGTCCAAACCGTTATTCACATCGATCACACGACCTCTGCGATGGGCACCTACTGTTATTCCGCCCCCCATGTGTGCAACGATCACATTAATATCTTCATACTTCTTATCTCTTGATAAGGCAAAGCTTCTGGCTACTGCCTTCTGGTTCAACGCATGAAAAACAGACCGGCGCGGCATATCAGGCAGTCCTGTTATCCTTGCCACATCTTCCAGCTCATCAACAACGACCGGATCAGCAATAAAAGCTCTTGCTTTGGGAAGGCTTTTTGCAATATCATCCGCGATCAGACCTCCCAGATTACTTGCATGTTCTCCCATAATTCCACGCCTAAGGTCTTCTTTTAGCGTTTCATTCACTTCGTAAACGCCCGACTCAATAGGTTTCACCAATCCTCCTCTTCCAACTACGGCATCTATCTGTTCAATATCCACCTCTGCATGGATCAGCTCATTGAGGATTACCTCCTTTCTGAACTCATACTGATCGGATATCTTTTCATAGATAGCAAGTTGCTCCAGCGAATGTTTTATGGATTTCAGAAATATAGATTTATTCCCGTCGTACACAGCAATCTTTGTACTTGTAGAACCGGGATTTATCACCAAAATTTTAAAGCAGCATTTCATGGTAAGATAAGATTTTAAATTAATTTTAGATTAAAGCAGACCTGTTTAATGGTTAATGGGTTGGTTTGTTGGTTCCTTTAACCACCTATGGCGGCAAGCAGGATACTGTTAAGCTTAGCCTCTTCCGAATCACTTCGTGAAGTGA
>JAOZOF010000240.1:0-4328 GCA_029933425.1 Marinilabiliaceae bacterium | reverse complement strand
GCGGCAAGCAGGATACTGTTAAGCTTAGCCTCTTCCGAATCACTTCGTGAAGTGAGAACTATCGGGGCACTGGCACCAAGTATTACTGATGCAACTTTGGCATTTGCAAAAAACACAAGGGATTTATACAGAACATTACCAACCTCGATATCGGGCATTAAAAGAAGGTCGGTGTCCCCCGCTACTTCGCTCTTTATCCCTTTATGTTTTGCACTTTCAAAACTGATAGCATTATCAAAGGCCAAAGGACCATCTATAATACAATTCCTTATCTGATCCCTTTGGTTCATCTTTGAGAGCAGAGCGGCATCAAGTGTAGCCTGCATATTCTCATTCACCATCTCAATGGCACCCAGTACGGCAACCTTTGGTTTTGCAATGCCCATTTTATTCAGATACTCTACCGAGTTGTTCACTATCTGAATCTTATCGCTCAGACTGGGAGCAATGTTCATGGCTACATCGGTAACAGCAATAAGCTTGTGGTATGTTCCCACCTCGAACAATGCAATATGCGATAAAAGCCTTCCCGTTCTCAATCCCCACTCTTTGTTCAGGACGCCTTTCAGAAGCATCGGTGTTGCGACCTTACCCTTCATCAGGATCTCGGCCTCATGGTCATGAACCATTGTAACAGCTTTTTTAACTGCTTCCTCAGGTGAAGCCTCATGGATCATTTTCACATCGGTAAAATCATATCCGCCTTCCTTTATAAGATGTTCAGTTTCGGGCATAGAACCTATCAGTATGGGTTCAATGAACCCTGCCTTATAAGCATCATAGATAGCACCCAAGGATTGCGGATCCTGGGAAACAGCAAGAACAAGCCTTTTCTTATCCTTCTTGTTGATAACGGCCTGCAAATCTTTAAGTGTTCTGAACATACTAAATATGTTTAAGTCACCGAACAACTGGTCATCCGGTGACTATTCATTTATTTGTTTGACAACTCTTCGACAATAGTTTTTGTATCCTGGGCAATTACGAGCTCTTCATTCGTAGGAACCACCATCACCTTAACTTTTGAATCTGGCGAACTGATAACAATCTCTTTGCCTCTCGTATTATCATTCACCTCCTTATCCAACTCTATTCCAAGAAATTCGAGATCACGGCAGACTCCGGCACGTGTACGCTTCTCATTCTCTCCGATACCTCCTGTAAATATCAGGATGTCAACTCCGCCCATTGCGGCAGCGTACGAACCTATGTACTTTTTGATCCTGTAATCGTACATCCTGATGCCAAGTTGTGAAAGTTCGTGTCCGCCTTCGGCAGCCTCGTAAATTTCACGTGAGTCAGAAGAAATTCCCGTAACACCCAGCATCCCGCTGTGCTTGTTCAGCAACACACTCGCCGAACGTGTTCCTATCATCTCTTTATCCATCAGATATGTTATCACACCCGGATCAAGATCACCTGAACGTGTTCCCATTATCAAACCTTCGAGCGGAGTAAATCCCATTGAAGTGTCAACAGAATTACCGTTCTTAATGGCAGCCACAGAGGCACCGTTACCAAGATGACAGGAGATTATCTTCTGAGTATTGTAATCTACTCCGAGAATGTCACATGCCCTTTTTGAAACAAACCTGTGACTTGTTCCATGAAAACCGTAACGACGAATCCCGTACTTCTTGTATAGCGAATAAGGAATAGCGTACATATAAGCATAATCAGGCATCGACTGATGAAAAGCAGTGTCAAACACGCCTACCTGCGGCACATCGGGCATAAGTTGCTGAATAGCGTAAATACCTTTCAGGTTTGGAGGATTGTGCAGAGGTGCCAGCGACACCATCTCCTCCAGTTTGTCAATGACCTCATCGTTGATGAACACACTCGAGCTGAATGTCTCACCTCCATGAACCACCCTGTGCCCTACGGCATCGATCTCACCAAGGTCCTTTATGCAGCCGTGCTTTTCGCTAAGCATCACTCCGAGAATATAATCAATACCTGTTTTATGGTCAATGATCTCACCCTCAAACGTGATCTTATCGCCGTTCTCTTTCTGATGCTTAAGGAATGAACCTTTTAATCCCACCTTTTCAACTCCCCCCTTGGCAATAACGTTCCAATCAGAAGCGTCCGTCATTGAAAAGAGCTGATATTTAATTGATGAACTACCACAGTTCAATACTAATATTTTCATTTATCCGTGTTTTAATTATACGATCAATATTTTATTTATTCAATAATTGCTTATTCTATCTTCCCGGATAAAAAATCTTCGGCAATAATATTTCCTTCATCATCATATTTGTAGAAACCTGCTTTAGTATGAACCCCGAGTCGTTTAGCTCTAAGCAACCGTTTTATTAAAGGGGCAGGCTTATATTTTTGCTGACCAAACTCATCATAAAGGTTCTCCATCCAGATAACAATTTTTTCAAGGCCAATAAAGTCAGCTGTTTTGAAAGGGCCAAAACGCATACCCAGACCTATCTCCATTGTCTTATCGATATCGGACATCGTTGCCACACCTTCCATCAGAGTATAACAGGCTTCGTTAAGCAACGCTATGTAAAGTCGCATACTTACAATACCTGCCGATTCCATTACGGGAATTACATCACGGTTAATGAGTTCAACAAATTTACAAACACGCTCATACACTTTATCAGAAGTATAAAGACCTTTTACAACCTCAATTATCTTTGCTTCAGGTGATGAGACAAAAAAGTGAAGGCTAGCGGTTCGGTCACGTTTCTTCAGTTCTGAAGCAAGTTCTGTGATAACAATGGTTGTGGCATTGGTTGCAATAATAGCTTCATCACTCACCACCTTTTCAACATCCCTGAATATTCTTTTTCTTTCATCCAGATCACGATGACCTGTATCCTTATTTGCCGGTATTGCCTCGATAACAAAATCACAACCAGCAACTGCAGTACACTCCAGGGAACCTTCTATCCTTCCCAGAATAGCTCTTTTTTCCGAAGGTGTAAGTCCCCAGCTCTGAATGCGTTTGTCCAGTTCCTTGCTGATACCATTGAGCGCTCTGTCCAGTTTTTCCTGATCACGTGCCACCAGCACCACCTCCATACCATACCAGCTGGCAATACGGGCTATACCCTGAGCTTCTATGCCGCAACCTATAACACCAATCCTGGAAAATAGTGTTTTTACCTTAACCTTATTGCTTAGTGCATAGGGTTCAATAGGTTCTGTTCTCAAATCTGCCATATTTAATTTTTTTATAATTGTTTGTTTTATATGATATTGCAGTATCGATCAGAATGCTGCCGATAGTCTGATCTGATCCACCGGTGCATTCTCAATAAATAAGCCGTCAATTACCTGTTCTGAACCTGATTTGCAGTAATGGCAACAAGATTAACGATATCACTGACCGAACAACCGCGTGAAAGGTCATTGATAGGAGCAGCCATTCCCTGAAGTATGGGGCCGATAGCCTCTGCTCCTGCAAGCCGCTGAACAAGTTTGTAACCTATATTTCCTGATTGAAGGTCAGGGAACACAAAAACATTTGCATTACCTGCGATCTCACTGTCAGGAGCTTTTTTCTTACCAATGGCGGGGACTATGGCAGCATCAACCTGTAATTCTCCGTCTATTTTAAGGTCAGGAGCCATCTCCTGTGCAAGCTTTGTAGCCTCGATCACCCTGTCAACAACCTCGTGTTTTGCACTTCCTTTAGTAGAGAAGCTCAGCATGGCGATCCTGGGTTCAATTCCCAATAATGCCTGAGTAGTACGACCTGTTGCAACAGCTATCTCTGCAAGTTCCTGTGCCGTGGGATCAGGATGAACAGCACAGTCGGCAAATATCATCAATCCGTTCTCACCGAACTCTTCATTGGGAATTCCCATCACAAAAGCACCCGACACAACGCTAACACCGGGAACAGTTTTTACATACTGAAATGCAGGACGAAGAACATCGCCTGTGGCATTGTTGGCTCCGGCAACCTCACCGTCGGCATCACCGGCCTTTATCATCATCACACTTAAATACAACGGATCTTTGATAAGTTCACGGGCCTCTTCCCTGGTAAGACCTTTCTTCTTACGTATCTCAACCATCATTTCAACGTACTCATCTATCTTCTCATACTTGGCAGGATCAATGATGGTCGCTTTTGAAATATTCTTCAGACTGAATCCTTTTGCTGCATCGTTGATCTCACCGGGATCCCCGATAAGAATTATCTGTGCAAAACCTTCTCCCAAAATCGTGTCTGCTGCCCTCAGTGTTCTCTCTTCAGGGGCTTCCGGTAAAACAATACGCCTTTGTGTTTGTCTGGCCTTTTGCTTTAATTCTTCAATGAATTTCATTTTCTTCTCCGTTAATTTTAATATTTA
>JAOZOF010000239.1 GCA_029933425.1 Marinilabiliaceae bacterium | reverse complement strand
CGTACGAGCTCTTCCCCTGCTCTGCTTTTAAATAAAAATTCCCCGATGCCTGATATCCTGCAGGAACAGTAACATAGATAAACCGTGTGACTTCAGAGCCCGGAAGTTCAAACTCCCCTTTATCATTTGTTACAACAATACTCCCGCCGTCTGTAACTTTAATTCCGGGTATTAACTTTTCGCCGCTGTCGTATAACTGATCCATATTATTGTCAAGGAATACACGACCGTGATATTGGGCTGATGTCTTAAAGAAGAATCCCGTAATAACTATTATACTTAATAAAAATATTTTCTTCATGTTCTGAATTTTAGTAAAACTTACTCATAACAATTTGACTTTAAATGGTAAAACATTACCTTATAAGTCTAATTATATCCGTTATTCACAAAACGCCTTTCACCTTAAACACAGCAATAAGATTTGTTGGTCTGTCATCAGGGACATACAATACCAAAGCATTTTTCTTTTGTTTGAATTTTCTTTTTTCTTCAGTTTATTTTAAGCTTCAAGGTCAGTCTCACTCAGATTTGAATTTTTATCCAACTTTGAGGAACCAAGATTATCACTGTATATTTTCCAGGCATGACTAGCATAAATCGCTTCTCCGTTTATATCTAATCTATTCCCTATTTCATCCAGGTACGCTTTTTGTTTTGGCGGGAAAGTTCCGTCAGGCAGAAGCTCACCATCTTTGGTTTTGCGCACATCAATCTCCACAATATTAACTCCCATTGCTATGCAATTCTCAATTGCATTAATCGAATTTTCAGGAGCATGTTGCCAGTCGCCGCGATGAGCTGAAACAAGAACATTTTTGCTATCCGAGTTTTTAAACTCATTAACTATCGTATCAACATGATCCTGTGCAATTACAGAATATGATACAAGAACTAATAACAATACACTTTTCACATACTTGTATATAACAATCAATTTAAAGTTATTTAGTCAGCAAGTTAAATAAAAAACATAACAAACCGGAAAATTTCAATTAACCGACCACCCATAATCAATATAACTCCACGACACACTTCCTGCCTCATCAACATCTACCTTAAGATACCCCTCCTGTGTTCCGTGGAACGGTCCCGACCACCAGTTTGCACACACTGCTCCTCCGGTAATAAACTGTGTATCGAGAACCTTCATCTCCTCGTACAGGTGCATGTGTCCCTGCAGTATCAGTTTTATGTTATGATTTTTGAACATGTCCCATATCTGTTTGAAGCCTTTAAATGTATCCTGTGCTGTATATCTTCCTTCCAAAGCCGGATAATACAACGACAAAAAAGGAACATGAACCACAACAATAAGAGGTGTTCCCATTGAGATTTTACTCAAATCATTCCTAAGCCATGATTTTTGTATATCATCAACATACGAATTTGCAGTATTCAGTATTATAAAATGCCATCCTTTATGATCGAAAGAGTAATAACTTTTTGTTTTCATATACTTTTCAAACAAACCTTCGTTATAAAGCGGATCGGAGTTTGAGACTCCATAGAACCTGTCGTGATTACCAATGGCTGGATAGATAGGTATATCGGAAGAATTAACAACAGATGCAAACTTACCGTAAAGTTCATGAGCTGTGTTGGTATCGCTTCCTAATCCATCTATATCACAGTTATCACCTCCTGTAATGATAAAATCCACACCTTTCTCTTTAGCCGAACTTATGGCCTTATTAAATCCGTCGAAACAGTTATTATTACCAAAATTCAAATGTATATCGGTAAGAAAAGCAAAAGAAAAGGCTTGCTTTTCCTCCGGTGATACAGCCCCTGCATCTTTGCAGTCATTAAACACCGGCAACAGTACGAGTACCAGTAGAACTATTATTAATCGGGAATGTTTCATAATGCTTTACATTAATATAAAAGAGGCTGTCCAGAAAGTCGTCATTGCAAATCCGAAATAATCGGGGCATGCTGCTCGCGCTTCGCAATGACATATCTATTCTACTTTTCAGACAGCCTCTTCTGAGCTATTTAATATTCAAATGAACAGTTATTCTTTATAAAAGTCAAACGGATATGAGGAGCCGTAACCCTCAAAAGCAGCATCAAAAGTAAGAGTAAAAGTGTTAAGGTCATAACTTCCTGCCGGGCCTGCTGTATACTTCATGTCATATCCCCATGAAGAAAACTCAACATCATTAAGCAAAGTTACTTCCCCCTTAAATGTTGTAGGATCAGGTTCACCTACCTCAAGTTCAAGAGTTATAACAGCATTTGCATCCTGCCAGAAATCAATTGTAATATTAAAATGATTGCAATCTATCTTCTCTGTCACAACAGACGATGGGCTATAACTCGGATAGGTTACATCAAGAGCTTTAACACCTTCTCCTGTCCAGAAATTGGCAAGACAACTAATGTCAGGCATATTCGGATCCTGCTGAACATCAACTGTCCACTCAGCCTTAGCACCGGAAGCTGCAGTTACAAGGTATTTATGAGGTTCTGAGAAATCACCAAATTTACCAAACTCCGGAGCACCGTCAAGCGGCTCAATTGTACAGCCCGGTTCAAGCTTTACGCTGATCCAGATATCTTCCATCGACCTAAAAGTAACAACCCAAACTAATACAGAATGATTGCTTACATCAACATCCATTTTGGAATGAGCAAATTCACTGAACAGGTTATTGGTACCCATTACTCCTACTGTAACACTTTTTATATTTGGCTCATCAGGAACAACCTCCACATCTATATCAACGGGAGTCATACACCCTGACAAAAACAGAATGGCCAATAAGCTTACAAATGACAAATATTTCATATATATATATTTTTTCATGATATTAATTATTAATTACCTTACTTTCATTAATCCCACCCAAACAGTTGTGTTAAATTAGGGTTTAATAAAACTTCACTGGTTGGAATAGGACGATAGTAATACTTAGGTTCTACAAAAGTACCGAAGTTGCCTTGCTCTAATTTGAACATTACATGTCCTGATTTTCCATTTTCAAGATATATTGGAATATCCTCATTTTCTGTTATCAATGATATAATACCTTCAGGCATATCAGAAGGCTGGTTTGAACCATCATCACTAATAAAATAATCCGCAACTCCGTCACCTGTCATATCAACCAATCCTGTTGGAGGAACATATATTCCCTGCTGGGCTTTCTCAAACAGCTTACCCACTTTCCAGCGCATCATGTCGTTATAGCGTCTGCCTTCACCATACAGTTCAATTCTTCTCTCTCTTCTTATCTCCAGGATCTCGGCCTTTTGTGCTGAGGTCACATTCGGATAAAGAGCTTCTTGCGTAGGATCAACAGCCGGGTTCATCATCATGTGGCCAACACCAACCCTGTCGCGCAAAACATTAATAGTTTTATCAATGTCATCCTGTGTAAGCTGCCCGAGTTCTGCCTTTGCCTCGGCATAGATAAGCAACACTTCGGCATAACGATAAAGAGGAAGATCGGTATAACATCCTAACCACTCATCGTAATTCTTACCTTTTTCCTTAGGTAAAAATTTGATCTGTCCATATCCTCCGGTTTTTACTATCGGCAGTTTATATACCAACTCCGTATTCGGATGGATCCAACCGGGATAGAAAAGTGTTTGCTTCATCCTCGGGTCACGATCAGTATAAACATCAGTTACCTGAAGTGTGTCAAGCTCTGATGAAGGCAAAAAACTTCCATCAGTTTTAAGGTATGAGTCGGCAAAAGAACGGCTTACACCATTTTCAAAGTCCAGTACCAGCTCAGCACCGTGCTGCCTCTTGTCGTCTTCGTAATCGAGATACATGATAACCTCGGGACTTGACTGCAAGTCGGTTACTCCGTTGAACAGATCACCGTAAACCTCGTTCACATCACCCATCTGTATAGCAAACTTGCCTGATTTCATTATTGCATTAGCAGCCTCAACAGCTTTGGTAAGGAAATACTCCGGAGCTTTAGTCACATGCAAATCGTTTTCACCTTTATGATATATACGGTAAGTTCCTTCGTACAGGCAAAAACGTGCAAGCTTGAAATAAGCAGCCCATTTCGATAACATTGTTTTGTCGTCATCATCTTTCAAATGCATGGTGGCATACTCAAGATCGGCAATGATAGAATCAACCACCAGCTCACGAGTATCTCGGGGCTTGTAAAGTGTTTCATCTGTAGTTTCAAGAGTTGAGGAGTACCAGGGCACATCACTGTATGTCTGGACTTTTCCAATGTAATCCCTTGCTCTGAAAAATCGTGCAACAGCCGCAAACTTATTCTTCTCCGACTCTTCTCCCTCAGCCTTTGAGTAATATTTAAGAAAATAATTTATTGAACGCAGTCTGCTCCAGGTATTCTTGCTCCATCCTGTATAATTATCTGCAGTGATGTTTCCCAAAAGCAGATCTCGCATCGAACCTTTTTCCAGTGTAGTATTATCCGACGGAATATCCCTCGTTGACAGGTAAAGATAGTCGTAGAACTGAAAAGTGTATGTACGAAGGTCCGTTACATTGTTGAAGAAGTTAGCTTCTGTTATTTCTGTCTGAGGATACCTGTCAAGAAAGTCATCGTTACAGGCAAACATCAGATATCCTAGTAGTACTATTAAATATATCTTTTTCATCATTAATCGTATTAAAAGTTAACACTTAGACCAAACGCCATGATCTTTTGCATGGGATAAGTACGGTTAAGCAGCTCCGGGTCGATATCAGGGTGCATCAGGCCGGTAAATGTGGCGAGGTTCTCTCCTGTAACAAATACCCTTAGCCTGTCAATTCCTACTTTGCTCATCCATCTTGACGGCAGAGAGTAACCCAGTGTTACATTCCTTAACCTCAGATACCATGCCTTTTGCAGATATCTTGTATTTGACACAATCAGCTCAGGTGCTCCCCACCACGAGGCAGCATAGCCTTTTACCCTTGGAAGATATGCATCAGTTCTTTCCGGTGTCCATTCATTTTCATAGTTCCATTTCTGAAGGTTTGTCCATGGCGAGGATGTCATGTCCCAGAACATTCTCGGATCAGCCCATGAAGGGTTCCAGTCCTTTTTAAGAACTCCCTGCCAGAACATATTGAAATCAAATCCTTTCCAGTCGAATGAAGCCCTGATGCCTGTGGTATAGCGAGAACGGCTGTTCCCTATATTTCGCTGATCCTGCATGTCATAAACTGTCTGTGCTGCACGGATAACACCGTCACCATTAAGATCTTCGAATTTGATGTCGCCGGGACTCGGCGGAACCATTCCCGGATACGACCAGTATGATGACATGTTTGCGTGATTTGCAAGCTCCTCTTCAGATTGGAACAGGCCGTTACTCACAAATCCCCAAATAGTTCCGATCTCATATCCGACATAGTAATCGCTAAGTTTTCCGTCAGGATTATCGAAACGGGTGATCCATGTGCGGCTGTCGGCAAGATTGAAACCTATATTGTAATTAAATGCCGAACCTGCCAGTTTGAAGTTATCTTTCCAACTGATATTCAATTCCCAACCTTTTGTTATCAGGTCGGCAGCATTCTCTTTTGGTTCCGATGTGCCAAGAACGGCAGGAAGCTGCTTCGACTTGGTAAGCATGTTAAGAGTATTACGATGGTAATAGTCGAACGAACCGGCAAGCCTGTTTCTCAGAAATCCGAAATCAACACCATAGTTCGTAGTTTTTACGGTTTCCCATGTAAGTGAACCGGAAACGATCCCCGGAGCATAAAGTGTTGTTTGCTGGTCGTGTGTGTTACCTGTGATTATTGCACTTGTTTTACCCGAGTGCATTGTAGGA
>JAOZOF010000042.1:13224-19867 GCA_029933425.1 Marinilabiliaceae bacterium | reverse complement strand
GGCGCTAGAGAGAGGCAAAAACCTGTAAACCTAAAACTAACAAACCAAATAACCATTTAACCATACAGCCATAGAAATATTGTTTATCTTTGCGTGAAATTTTAAGATTTAGTATTGATGCAGGAAAAAATTATAATTCTTGATTTCGGGTCACAGTATACCCAGTTAATAGCCCGCAGGGTAAGAGAGATCAATGTTTATTGCGAGATCTACCCTTTTAATAAGGTGCCGGAACTTGATGGATCGGTAAAAGGAGTCATCTTGAGCGGAAGTCCGTTCAGTGTACGCGATGAAAATGCACCTGTGCCGGACCTTTCTAAAATAAAAGGCAGGTTGCCGTTGCTTGGTGTCTGTTACGGAGCCCAGTATATGGCTCACAATTACGGCGGAGAAGTGGCGCCTTCCGACTCGAGGGAGTACGGACGTGCCAACCTGGCTTACGTGGATAAGAAGAGCGATCTGCTAAAAGGCGTCAGTGACCATTCTCAGGTATGGATGTCGCATGGTGATACGATAGTAAGGCTGCCTGAGAATTTCAAAATAATAGCCAGTACTGAAGACATTGATGTTGCAGCCTATCGTATCGAAGATGAGGTGACATACGGATTGCAGTTTCATCCTGAGGTTTATCATTCGACGGAAGGAAAACAGATACTTAAGAATTTTGTGGTTGATATTTGCGGTTGTTCACAGGACTGGACACCTGATTCATTTGTTGAAAGTACAGTTAAAGAGTTAAAAGATAAGATTGGTAATGACAAAGTAGTTCTCGGCTTGTCGGGTGGGGTCGACAGTTCTGTTGCTGCTGTTCTTTTACATAAAGCAATAGGAAAGAACCTGACATGTATTTTCGTTGACAACGGCCTGCTGCGTAAAGGTGAGTATGAGACTGTGCTGGAGTCGTACAAAGGAATGGGGCTTAATGTTATCGGTGTTGATGCCAAAGACAGGTTCCTCGGAGAACTTAATGGTGTAAGTGATCCTGAAACCAAGAGAAAGATCATCGGGCGTGTATTTATTGAGGTATTTGATTCCGAAGCACACAAGATAAAAGATGTTAAGTGGTTAGCCCAGGGAACGATATATCCCGATGTCATTGAATCGGTTTCCGTTAACGGACCTTCGGCCACCATAAAGTCGCACCATAATGTAGGAGGGCTTCCCGAGAAGATGCATCTTAAAGTTGTAGAGCCTCTTAATCTGCTTTTTAAAGATGAGGTTCGCAGAGTAGGCAGAGCGCTGGATATTTCACAAAATATTCTCGGGCGACATCCGTTCCCGGGGCCTGGTCTGGCAATACGTATTCTTGGGGATATTACTGCAGAAAAGGTTGCATTGCTTCAGGAGGTGGACCATATCTTCATCGAGAGTCTTAAAAAATCTGGTTTGTACGATGATGTATGGCAGGCCGGTGTTATTCTGCTTCCGGTACAGTCGGTCGGTGTTATGGGAGATGAGCGTACTTATGAGAATGTGGTTGCTCTTCGTGCTGTTGCCTCTACCGACGGAATGACCGCCGATTGGGTGCATCTGCCATACGATTTCCTTGCACGTGTTTCAAATGATATTATCAACAAGGTAAAAGGTGTAAACCGGGTTGTTTATGATATTAGTTCTAAGCCACCAGCAACAATCGAGTGGGAATAATGTTATACTGATTAAATGTTTGAGTTTAAATACAAGGGATTTTGAAATCCTGTAAAGCTGCTTTTGACCTTTAACCACAAAACCTGAATTCAGAGAAAAACAGAAAAGATGAATAGATTTAAATACTTATGGCTGTTACTGTTAGTCATTGTACTACCGATAAAGCCGGCAACCGCACAGATGTTTGATCAGGACCTGCAGAAATTGCAGTTGTCGTGGCAGCTGATAAATACTTTTTATGTCGATACCGTAAATCAGGATAAACTTACCGAGAGTGCCATCGTTGGAATGTTGAAAACTCTTGATCCTCATTCGGCATATATTTCAGCCGATGAGGTAAAGAAGATGAATGAGCCTCTTGACGGTAGCTTTGAGGGGATTGGCATAGAGTTCAACATACTTAATGACACACTGATAGTTGTTAATCCCATTTCGGGAGGTCCGTCGGAGAAGGTGGGGATAATGTCCGGTGACCGTATAGTGACTGTCGATGGTGATAATATTGCAGGAATAGGCATAAAGAACAGCGATGTTTTCAGGTTGCTAAGGGGAGCAAAGGGAACAACAGTAAGTCTCGGGATAAAACGAAAAGGCGAGAACGATATTCTTAAGTTCCTTGTTGAACGGGATAAAATACCCATTTACAGTGTCGAGGCATCGTACATGGCTTCACCGGGTACGGGATATGTCCGTATCAGTCGTTTTGCCATGACCACAGGTGATGAGTTTGTAAAGGCCATGAATAAACTTCAGAAACACGGGGTCAAAAATCTGATACTTGACCTCAGAGGTAATGGGGGCGGCTATCTTAAAGCTGCCATCGATATTGCCGATCAATTCCTTGTTTCAAAAGAATTGATAGTTTACACCGAAGGAATGGCAAGTCCTAAGAAGGAGTATAACTCTACGGGGCACGGATTGTTTGAAAAAGGTAACCTTGTGGTGCTGATAGATGAAGGTTCGGCATCGGCAAGTGAGATCGTGTCGGGTGCGATGCAGGACTGGGACAGAGGTGTTCTTGTGGGAAGGCGTAGCTTTGGCAAGGGATTGGTGCAGCGTCCGTTCTCTTTACCCGATGGTTCGATGATCCGTCTTACTGTTGCAAAGTATTACACTCCGTCAGGAAGATGCATCCAGAAAGATTACACTCATGGTTTGGCAGCTTATCAGATGGAAGTTTATGACCGGTACGAGGATGGTGAGGTCTTTTCAAAAGATAGTGTGCATCTTGCTGATTCACTGATATACAAAACAAAGGTACTGAAACGTACCGTTTACGGTGGAGGCGGCATTATGCCCGATGTTTACGTTCCAATGGATACATCTATGTATTCCGATTATTACAGGGATATAGTTGCAACAGGCGTGCTTAACCGGTTCGTTCTGAACTATGTTGACAAGAACAGGACGGCATTGGCATCAGCTTATCCTGACTTTAAAACATTCAACGGAAAATTCACTGTTGATGAGAAGTTAATGTCAGAATTGAAAGAGGCAGGTGAAAAAGCGGGTGTGAAAATAAATGAGGAAGAGTACAAGAAATCAGAGTTGTATCTTAAGAGTCAGCTTAAAGCTTTGATCGCACGTGACCTGTGGAGTTCTTCAGAATATTTTGAGGTGATGAACCCGTTGAACAATCTGTACAAAAAGGCGGTTAAAATAGCAGGCAGCAATTCAGAATACTCTGACATACTGAAACCGGCCCCAAGGCCCAGATTGAAGCCGAAATCTAAATCATCGGTAAAAAGCAAATAGCTTTTACAAAAGATCTTAAGTTGACAAATGATCGAGTTTTTAAGAGTTTACGGTTTGGAGATAGCCGGAACCGTTTCTTCACTTATCTATCTTTATTATTCAATACGTGAGAAGATATGGTGCTGGCCGTGGGGAGTTGTGGCATCAGGAATATCGATCCTTGTGTTCTTCATGGCGCATCTTTATGCCGATATGGGATTGCAGTTCTATTATCTGGTTGTCAGCTTTTACGGATGGTATTTCTGGAAGCACGGCAGGCATAATGATCCCGGAGGTGCGGTTATCTCCCGCACACCTGTAAAGCAATGGCTGATGCTGGCATTTGCAGGAATTGTTACATACTTTTTGATACTGGCATTGTTACTCATTGTACCGCAGTATTTACAGATTGCACAATCCTCAATGCCGTATCTTGATGCATTTACCACCGCAGCAAGTGTTATCGCCACATGGATGCTTGCACGCAAACTGATCGAACAATGGCTGATATGGATCGTTGTGGATTTTGTGTCAATGGGAATGTATGTTTACAAAGGTTTGTATTTTTATTCATTCCTCTTCCTGATCTATACCATAGGTGCAGTAGTCGGGTATTTTGAATGGAGAAAGAGCATTGTCGCAGCCGGGACAGTGAACAGACTGAGAGCCTGATAACTTGACAACTTGACAACTTGACAACTTGACAAAGAATATTATATTAACATTAACCAAGATATAAGATGTTAAAGATCAACAAAACATTAAAGAATACCATAACGGAACTTTCGAAAGAGAATTCTTACCAATCGGTGTGTCATAAAACATCTGCACACTATCCGATGCCTTCAATAGAGAATCTTGAGAAGATAGTTAATCTGATCCGTCAGATCATCTTTCCTGGTTATTTTGAAAGTTCTCTGATAAGAAAGGAAAGCATAAGCTACTACACGGGAGTCAATGTTGAGAAATTATACGAGTTGTTATCGAAAGAGATATTTGCCGGATTGTGCTTTGAGTGTAGCGGAAAAGAGATAGAGGAGGAGAGTAAGGGCGACGTTCTGCGGCATAAGGCCGACAGGCTCTCGGCGGAATTCATCAGCCATCTTCCGGAAATAAGAAAAATACTTGTAACCGATGTCGAAGCAGCCTACCTCGGTGACCCTGCTGCACAAAACAGGGGAGAGGTCATTTTTTGTTATCCTGCCATAAGGGCGATCTCCAGTTACAGAGTGGCACATTGTCTTTACGAAATGGAAGTTCCTCTGATACCGAGGATCATCACTGAGATGGCACACTCCGAAACAGGTATTGATATTCATCCGCGGGCCACCATCGGTGAATATTTTACGATCGATCACGGAACAGGTGTTGTTATAGGAGCCACAACAATAATCGGCCGGAATGTGCAGTTGTATCAGGGAGTGACCCTGGGGGCAAAAAGTTTTCCACTCGATGAGAACGGTAATCCTATAAAGGGTATCGACCGTCATCCCATAATTGAGGACAATGTTATTATTTATGCACAAGCAACCATCCTGGGACGTGTGACCGTTGGTGCAAATTCGGTAATAGGAGGTAATGTCTGGATAACAAAGGACGTGCCGCCAAATTCAAAGATCGTTCAGTCAGCTCAGTCAACAGGTTTGGAAATTTGATTTTGTAGAGGGTGGGATATAATCATGGCTGTTATAAAATTAATGATACAATTACTAAATTGGTCGGTTATACCGGACGTTTGTCGTATATTTTAGTGATTTTACCAAAAAATGTGATAATAATTCCATAATCTCACGTTAAATATATATTATTGTATTTAATGTTAAAGATTGAATAAAAATTTTATATTTGCATAGTCTGTTTTGACACGTCAGTATGGGATTCGATTTGAATAATTGGTATAAAGAAAAAAGACAAGGTGAGCTTATTTTGGAATACGCCGGAGCTATTACATCTGACGTTATTTCAGATACCTTGGCTGAATTCGAATCGAAGATAAATATCTATGATGATCTGAAGAGGGTGCGGAAGAAAGTGTATAACGTGTTGGTTGAATGTCTTCAGAATCTTTATCATCATGTTGACGAAGCTCCGGTTAATGCCGAAGTGGACGAAAAGGACAAGTACGGTGCGATTGTTCTGAGCAGGGATGGTACATTCTTCAGGATATCCACCGGGAATTTTGTAAAAAAAGAGAAGATTAGTTTAATAAAAGACCGTATCGACCAGGTAAATTCGTTGTCGGACAATGAGGTGAAGAATCTCTATCGTGAGATACTGAATAACTCAGAATTTTCGGACAAAGGAGGCGGCGGTCTTGGAATACTTGATATAGTCAGAAAAACCGGAAATAAGTTGGAATACAATTTCTTCCAGGTCGACGATGACTATATTTTTTATGCTTTAGATGTTTATATTAGTTAACCCGTATAATTGCTGATATGGAAACAATTATCCGCGAAGAGACCCTTAAAACACCGTTTGTTAAATTCGATAGTGATAAGGGATTAGTTGAAATAAAAGGGAGATCAATACCGGAGAACTCCATTGAATTTTATAAGCCGTTGATCGACTGGCTCGATAAATATGCTGACCAGCCTTCCGGCAGGACAAGTGTCAATATAAAACTGGAGTACTTCAATACAAGTTCTTCGAAGTGTATACTTGACATTTTCAGAAAACTTGAGTTGATACACAAAAAAGGCAATGAAGTTGAGATAAACTGGTACTACGAAGAAGATGATGAAGATATGTTCGAAGCCGGAGAGGATTATCAGTCGATCATAAACATTCCTTTCAAAATGATAGAAATGGAAGATTAATACTCTGAAGTATTATTTGCTGTATCTTTAAGAGAAAAAATAACTGTAATATTGTACGGTCATGGATTTATTTCATGACCGTTTCTTTTGCGTTTGCTTTTGATGGTACTTGAAACAAAGAACCCGTAGTTAAGTATCCTTGGAAGTATTCTGAGATTCAAAGAAATGAACAGTATCAAGTTGAATATCCAGAGAACCAGGAGATTCATGTAGAAGGTACTGACCGGTTTGTTGAAAATGTTTTTTACGGGTGCAAAAAAGTGAGCCTTTATAAAAGAATGTTCGGGGTCCTGGAATATCGGGTCAACCTTCTGATAGAACTGCCCGTTGTATTCAATTATCTTGCTTGAGAAGAAATTGTTCTTGTTACGCAGGAATCTTTCCAGGTTCTCGTTTGAATAATCGTTTTTGGTCTTGATAAACTGCTCCTTAAGTTCAGGTGT
>JAOZOF010000042.1:0-13124 GCA_029933425.1 Marinilabiliaceae bacterium | reverse complement strand
TCTCGTTTGAATAATCGTTTTTGGTCTTGATAAACTGCTCCTTAAGTTCAGGTGTCTTGGTCAGTTTCAGCTTTTCTTCGTTCTGCAAATGGTCGGCTGTATTGTACAGTTCCCTGTAATATTTCTTGAGCATCACAAAATATTCCTTTGTTGAATCATACAGCTTATATCCGAAATCGTTTTTATATGAATCGACATTGAAAAATTTGTTAATGTCAACACCATCGGTAATATTCTTTTTAAATTCGGTTTGAAGTAATGAAAGTATATAGTTCAGTTGCTCAGGGTCCTGTTTTGAATAAAACAGTTTAAAGGCCTTTTCAAGTTTGTTTTTCATAGCCGGAAGCCAGTATTCCTTTTTATAACTTGCCTGGCTCTTTACCTTGTCGTAAACATAAAAGTGTTTTTCATAGTCGTTATTGATAAACTGGTTTGTGGCCAGTGCTTCGAAAGCCCATCGTGATGTCACAAGTTCGCCATACCAAGGTATTTGGTTAGGTGATGAAATATCGGGATTGAAGCGGTCGAAACTTATGAAAATGCCGCTGAGAATTAGTTGGGGAATGATCAGGAAAGGAATGGTAATGTAAATATTTACCGTTTTACGGAATGAGTCGGATATGTTTAGTCCGAGCAAATTGGCAAAAACAGAAGAGCTGAAAAGTATCAGCCAGTATTCCAGAAACATTCCTTTTATCCCTATTATGGCGTTACCTATCAGAACGAACAGAAAAGCCTGAATAGCCGACAATCCAACAAGAATGGCCACTTTAGAGAACAGATAGCTCAGACGGCTGAGATTCAGGAACGATTCGCGTTTAAGTATCTTCCGGTCGTTGATTATCTCTTCGGCACTGACCGTAAGGCCCACAAAAATGGCAATTATCACTGCCATGATAATGTAAATGGTAAGGTTAGGGTTCTTTGCAAAGATATATCCTGCTGTGTTGTTCGAATCTACATTGTAATACCTGATGATGTACGACAGCAGAAGCGCCAGTATAGGTGTTTCAAGAAGATTGATGAGCAGATATTGGTTGTTCGTGAATTTAGCAACGACGTCTCTTTTTAAGAATATCCAGAATTGGTTAAACTTGTCAGGTATCTTGAAGGTGATCTTAGGTAATGGATTTTTCTTTCTTTCTTTCGTTCCGGAACTCAGTTTGTCCTTGTACAGTTCATTGAACCTTTCATGCCATTCTGCGGGATCCAGTTTCCTTGAAGACGTGAGATTTCCGTACTCGTCCACAACCTGTACCCCGATAATGTTCAGTATCTGTTCGGCGTTTACATTACCACAGTGCGGACACTCGCTCTCCTCCCAGTTTGCATGATTAATACACGACTTGAAGTACTGGATGCTTTCAACGGGATCGCCGTTGTAGATCAGGTATCCTCCTTCGTCGAGTACAAGAAGCTGGTTGAACATCTTGAAGATATCAGACGATGGCTGGTGTATCACAACGAATACCAGTTTCCCCTTTAATGCAAGTTCTTTCAGCAGATCGATGATGTTGTCGGAATCTTTCGACGACAGACCTGATGTAGGTTCATCAAGGAAGAGGACTGCCGGTTCGCGTATAAGTTCCAACGCAATGTTAAGCCTTTTCCGCTGACCTCCGCTGATCTTCTTGTTAAGCGGATTTCCGACTTTCATCTTTCGAATCTCATACAATCCCAGCGATTTCAGAAGATTGATAACCTTCTTTTTTATCGTGTAATCACTTAAGTTACCGAAACACAATTTAGCATTGAAAAAAAGGTTCTGGTAAACCGTGAGGTCTTCAATAAGCAGATCATCCTGTGATACATAACCAATCAACCCTTCCAGCTTTTCGGGTTCTTCGTGAAGGTCTATCCCGTTTATCCTGACGGCACCAGTGGTAGGAGTATATGAACCGCTCAGGACATTTATAAGAGTACTTTTTCCTGCGCCGCTCGATCCCATTATTCCCACAAGCTTACCTGATTCCGACGTAAATGACGTGTTATGAAGACCGATAGTCTTTTTGTTAAAATTATAGGTAATGTTATCAACTTCGAAAATTACGGGTGTCGATATCTTATCACTTGTGAACTGGCCTAACACATCACTGTAATAAATGGGTCTGATACGTTTGTTCCTGAGTGCCGATCCCGGTCGTAGTACATTGATGCGGTTTCCCGATATCAGCTGCCCGTTCATGAAAAGGTCAAGCATCGTGTCGAACCGGAAAATGAAAAGACTGGCTGATTCGATGTGAAGAATTCTGATATTTCCTTTCAGATTATTACGGTAAAGGTGTTTACAGTGCTTATGTTTGTTTTTCTCCTGGTCGTTGACTATCAGTATTTTGGAAGATTCGGGAATGTCTTTGCTTTTATTGCTCAGAATGAAATCGTAGATCAGCTCTGTTTCTTCCACATCAATATTAAAGGTTGATGCAACAGTGTTGATGACATCTTCTTCAATGTCACTTATTCCTGATCCGGAATTGAGAAATTCGATAAGCTGGATGAAAACAAATACTTTCTGATAATGGGTCAGCTCTTCATTTATCTTGTCAATTATCTTGAGTATCTTGACAGCTCCTGCTGCCTGTCGTTTGTGAAATTTCGATTTGTCTTCAAGCTTCTTCTGATGGTCCTTGTAAAACTCATCAAACAGAGTAAGGTATTCGTTAACGAGCCGGTGGTTTAATTGCTGGGTAAGAAAGTTTTCGATTACTGAACGACGGGATTGTACATCTTCTGTACTAAATGCTACCAGAGCAAATAGATTCATCAGTGCTTTTAATATCCCTTCGCTCATATGTTAAGATTGAATTACGAAACAGGAATCATCAATTAAAGTGTAAAAGTCAGGGATGTCCGTCAGTCGTCCTGCCGGCTGCTCTTAAATCCCACAAGCAGCATAGCCATTCCGGATGTTGATTTATTACTGTCAAGTTTAGCCTCAACTATGCATTCAAGCGACCCTTCTACTTTAAAATCCCAGAAAGGAGCATTCTCATAAGTTTCGTTGGTAAACAGAAGGTTACGTTTGTTGTCGTATACCGAGAAGATAATATTCTTTTCTTTGACGCTGCATGCCACAATGCGGTATGTGCTGCCTGCAAAAAAGGTGGTATGGAACTCAGCTACCTCATCACCAGTAATAAATGCCTTAAAAGGTTGTCCGCTGACAATATAGGGAGATCTGATATTGTTCACGCAGTTATTAAGTAGAGCTTCTTCCTGAGAATTCAAGATCGTTGTACCAAAAAACGATAGTATTAAAATTGTCACAAAAGATAAAATACTTTTACTCATCGGTCTAATTATTTTTATTGTTCACTCTCCATGCAAAATTCGAAAATTTGCTGAAAGATATCTAAAAACTTTATAAAAAAGTACGTAAAACATAAAAAAGAACATCTTGTTCCTGCAATACTAATAAACCCTATGGCATGGTTTTATTGCAACTGTTACCGTTGAAACATGCTCCAGGATTAATCTTTTCTGCCTGTTTTTACTGTTCTTTTGTACGAAGGTTTCAAAAAAAAGATTGTTTTTTAAAGGTAAATTTTCAACAGATGGCCAGATTATGCATTTAAGCGTTGATACAGTTAGGTTTAAATGAGAAATAAAATTCATTTAAACGTGGTTTTTATGTTCAATTGACGATTTTTGTCATATAGTTTAAAACGTTTCTTTTTGTATTATTGCATGGTGATTTTAAAAAATGAAAAAATGAAAAAAATATCGGGTATTTTACTGCTTCTGTCAATCATATTTTCTGTTTCAATTAACGGTCAGAAAAAGCTGACTCTTGAAGATGTCATTTCGGGAGGACGTAATTTTTACAAACATCTTCCTAAACGAATGAGTTTTGATTTCAGAGGTGAATCAGGTGAATTAGTTTTTACAAAGAACGATGTCATGTATTCGCGCAAGCCGGGAAGCAAGGAAGAACAGTTGTTGATTGTACTTAAGGACCTTAATGAGAAACTTAAGTCTGTTGATGCAGAACCTCTTAAATACTGGCCTCGCATGAATTGGTTATCTGAATATGAGGTTTGGTTCAGGTCAGGGAATAAATTTCTGAAATATGATCTGAAATCTGCCGATGTAAGGGTTCTGGCCAAGAGTGACAAGTCGGGAAGCAATGTGGACTTTTGCTTAAAGAACGGGAAAGCTGCTTTTACTATCGGGAACGATCTGTACATTTCAGAAGGGGACACTTCGGTATTGATAGCCAAAGCAGAAAAAGATGGCATTGTATACGGTCAGGAGGTACACCGAAATGAATTCGGGTTTACAAAAGGTACATTCTGGTCGCCTGAAGGTAATTACCTGGCATTTTACCGTAAAGACCAGTCGATGGTGACGGATTATCCTCTTGTTAACATTGAAACGAGGATAGCCACTGTTGAAAATATTAAATACCCTATGGCAGGAATGACCAGTGAACAGGTTGAGGTATGTGTGTACAATGTCAGTACCGGTGATACATTGCATCTGAAAACGGCATCTCCAGTCAACAGGTATTTTACGAATATTGCATGGACACCTGATGAAAAATATATTCTTATTGCTGAACTTAACAGGGGTCAGGATCATATGCAGATGATAAAGTATGATGCCGTAACAGGGGAAAAAGTAGCTGTTTTATTCGAAGAGACAGATGAACAATGGGTTGAGCCTCTTCATCCTGCGCTTTTCATACCCGGTAAGAATGATGAATTCATCTGGCAAAGTATGCGCGACGGGCATAATCACCTTTATGTTTACAATACTGACGGTAAACTGATCAATAATCTGATAAAAGAGGATATTGAAGTAATGGATGTTCTGGGCTTTGACGAAAAAGGCAAAAAGCTGTACTTTCTAGGTACTTCAGGCGATGCCCTAAACAGAGATGCTTATTCCGTTTCTTTGTCAAAAGGAGCAGTTAAAAAGATCACTTCGGCTGATGGATATCATTATGTAAAAGTAAGTTCTGACGGAAAGAACATCATTGATTCGTATTCTTCGTTAAATGTTCCGGGGAAGGTGGACCTGTTGAATTCTTCAGGTAAAAAGGTTGAGGAGCTTTTTTCGGCTGCTAACCCGTACGAGGGTTTTGATATTGGGCAGATAAAGCTATTAAAGGTAAAAGCTGCCGACGGAGTTACTGAGCTCAATGCCCGTATGGTTCTTCCGCCCGATTTCGATCCTCAAAAGAAATATCCGGTCATTGTTTATGTTTACGGGGGTCCGCATTCCCAGCTTGTACGTAACAGCTGGCTAGGAAGTGCTTCAGGATGGCAGTTGTACATGGCGCAAAAAGGCTACATTGCATTTACAATGGATAATCGAGGCACCTCGAACAGAGGGACTGATTTTGAGCAGGTGATCCATCGGCATCTGGGCAAAATTGAAGTGGCCGATCAAATGAAAGGCGTTGATTACCTGAGATCGCTGCCTTATGTTGATACTACACGTATAGGTGTGCATGGCTGGAGTTTCGGTGGATTCATGACCGTCTCTCTGATGGTTCAGCACCCGGAGGTTTTCAAAGTGGGAGTTGCAGGCGGCCCTGTGATCGACTGGAAATATTACGAGGTGATGTACGGAGAGAGATACATGGATACGCCTCAGGAGAATCCCGAAGGTTATAAAGCTGCAAATCTGAACAATCAGGTAAAAGGTCTGAAAGGCAGATTGATGATAATTCACGGTGCCATCGATCCTGTTGTTGTCTGGCAGAACAGTTTGACTTTTGTAAGATCGTGCGTTGAGAATGAGATCCAACTCGATTACTTTGTTTATCCGCGTCATCCTCATAACGTCAGGGGACACGACCGGATCCATCTGATGAAAAAAGTAACACGTTATTTCGAGGATTTTCTTTGAAGGACAAGGTAAAAGGAGAAAGGTAAAAGGTTACGGATCAGAGGATCAATTTTCTTCTGTTTATGACCTTTTAACTAATAGAACACTGGTTTGAAAGGTCTTTCGGGATAAAAATCATCAAATCTTCTGATAGATTTACTTTTGATGTCGATATTGTAAAAGTCCATTCCCGGGGGAACATTGGGCAGGAAAGCAAAACGTATCTGCAGAGTTTTAAAAACAAGGTTGTCGTTACGTATCCTCAGTCCAGCACCAAAGCTGAAATAAGGTGTGTTCTTGAATATCATCGTTCTTCCGTCGCCGATAAAACCGATATCAAGAAATGAAAAGTAAGCGAATTGAAAGCCCCAGAAACGTTTTCGTTTGAAAAGCACATTCTCCGTTTTTATGACGAACTTTTCCTTACCGCGTTCGAGCATGCTTGTAAATCCGGTAATACCCTGTTTCGACTCTTTCAGAAATGTGTATTCAAAAGGCAGTCTGTTGAAGCCTCTTAAATAGATAAGATCGATAAAGTTCCTCATTTTACAGCAACGGGCATGTATCAGATGGCTAATGTATGTTCCTTTCAGTCGTATCGTACCTTGCTCCTGATCTGTATGATTGAAGAAAGTTGTGGCATCTACACTCATAGCCAGATATCCTCTGTTAGGAATAAGTGTTTTGCCGGTGTTGAAATGCAGTCCTATGTAGTGACGCTGGATCATTGGAGTATGATTGTAGCCGTAAGTAATGCTCGCCATAAAACCGAACGGCACATCCTCGGTCCTACCAAAAGAGTAGATCAGCTTGTTCTTGTAGTAACTTCGTTTGGCAAGTGCCGCAGAAATAAAGTATGAATAATTGTTGTCGAAAAAATGGTAATCGTCCAGCGAATCAGGTATGTTAAAGAATTTACTCGTTATGTTTTGCGCCGACAGATAAAAAATGGAGTTATCGAAATAGTTGTTCGACTTTATGTGAAAAGCTCTTCCATACCAGACATTAGATATAAAATACTCAAGAGGTATGTCGAGGTAAATCTGTCCTGAGCCTGTGATAGAATAGTTTTTATACGACCGGTTGATGATAAGTCCCCCTCCGTTCTTTGTTTTTTTGCGGTAGAAATCCCTGTCGACACTCAGGTTCAGCTCTTTTTTTATGTTCCGGTTGGTATATGCTCCCCGTAGGTTGATCAGAGATCCGTACAGGTTTCTAACCCTGATACCTATAATGAACCCATGGTACGGATCATCTTTCGGTGTGAAAGTGTACGATTGAGAAAAACCCAGGCCTTGTCCGAACAGGTTTGTACTGTAAAGTGTGACTTTAGGGTAGTTGTGAACAAGGCCGGCATCAAACGCATGGTGGAACTGATCTTTTGAAATAACAAGAACATCAACATAGTTCGTGTCAACATGATTATTTTTAATAATGATCTTAGCCTCCGAAATATATCCTAACTGACGCAGCAGACGTTCACTCTCTTCTACTTTTTCACGGGTTACATAACCTCCCTTTTTCAGCGAGATGTTGTTTCGGAGTATCACCGTTGAAGTGGGGAAGCGGGTATTGTTACCAAGTTTGGCGACCCAGTTGTCATCTTTTTTTGTTGTGTCTTTTACCGAAGACCCAAATGGCGGAAGACGTTTGTAGTAGATGTTTTTTATCTTTTTCCCCTCAAATGCTGAATAGTCTTCAAGGTAGTTTATGTTTTTTTTATTTGCCGGTTTTTTCTCATTGATCAACAGGTCGTATATCCATTTATTGATCTGTCTTTTTGAAGCATTCTTATTGAAAAACTCAACAATCGGGTCTTTATGTAAAGAATCGGCATTTGTCCGAGCTGACGTTCTGAGCGGTATGTAAGTTATGGTTGTGTCCTGTTGTTTTATTACAATGGTATCGTTCTCAAAAATAATAGTATTGTCAGGCAGGCTGGATGCTAATGTTGTTATTAAAATATTGAAAAAGAACAGGAATGACAGGATAAACCTTTCTTTGGCAAAAGAATAGTATGAAAGGTTATTGTTCAACTGCATATATCTTCAAGTTTAAACTTAAAGATACATAAAAAGAAGTATTAAAGGAATTAAAATTCCTGCAATTGTAAGCCAGGCTCCCCTTCCTTTTATCCCGTTCTTACCTTTAAGGATAAATAATCCGGTGATGCTCAGAAGTATCAGTGCTACGCTGAAAATGTCGGAAAACCATGTCCACAGTCTTCCGGGGTTGTAATGGAGAAGATTAACCTCGAAAAATACAGGTCTTTTTTTCAGCTTTTCATACAGGGCCTTACCCGAATCAAGGTTTATGTCTACCGAACCTCCTTCCTTTAAAAATATTTTCAGCTCATTATCGGCAGGGAAGTAATGTTTACGGTAGCTCTCTTCTTCTCCTATCTGTTTTAAAATATCCTGAACGGCCTTTCTCTCATTTGTATCAATGCTTTCAGGTACTTTCAGGGTGACTGTTTTTGTTGTAATGCTGTAGTTTGGGTTCCAGTCGTTACGGTGATTCAGTGCAATTCCTGACAGGGCATAGATTATGATCATACCCGTAAAGAAATATCCGAGATCGCGGTGTGTGGCATTATTCAGCCTTCTCCAGTTCATTTTTCCGTGTTAAAGTAATGCTGTAAATATTACAAATTTACTCAACTACTTTAATGCCGTCACATATCATCTGATAATTTTTGATCTTTGTTTCGGTTACACAACCGGCTGATGTCGTGTTCTGATCTGAGGTTTCTGCCATTTCTGTTTTACGTTCCCCGCTGCCTTCATGCTTTTCCTGCGTCTCGTCCAGTAAGGTAAGTTTTCCTGTTGCTACTACTATTTCACCTTCTAATGACTGATCGAAACGGCTGATGTCAGGTCCGGCAATGACTTTTACAAACTTATTCTTATCGCTACCTACAAGAAACATTTTTTTACCGCTGTGTTTGCATGTATGGACTACAAGTCCTTTTAGGTTGACTGTTTGATCAAGATAGATATTAGGATTTGCTACTAGTGAGTCTACCTCAACAGCTGTTGCAACTTGTCCTGTTTCGTCGGCTTGTGTGCCAGTAGTTAATTTTTTATTCGAAGCAAAGTTACACGAAAATAGAATTAATGCCAGTGTAGCGGTAAAGAGTAGATTTCTCATAGCTAAGGTAATTAAATTAAAATTGATTTTTAAAAGATACGCAAATATAGTTTTCTTAACGAAACTGGCCTAAGAATGGGGAGGCATTTTTCATGTAGATATGTCTGTTTTATACAAACTAATTATTGCGAAAAATACTCTATAGTATTTTACAAATCTGAAAGATATTTACCCTACCCTTTATGCGCAGTTGTTTTTATATCTTACTATTTTTGATATAATCTTAGAATTTTGCCCCAATAACAATACATCAGCTGTTAGGACTCATTTTTTCTTTATCCTTCTATTATTTGGTTTTTTACAGTAATAGGTATACTTACGTTGGATTTGGGATATCCAACTTATTTTCTTGTTAAAACGGTCTCTTCACCATCCATTTCAATTGTTAATTTATTGCCGGAAATATTATACTTTAAAGAAAATGTTTCGCCTTTTTCAGTAATAGTTAAAGTATTCCCATCTGTACTCCAGGTGAAATTGTCTGACTCTGTCTCAGTTTCTCCTTCAAATGTCCATGTAAATGACCTTTCCCCTGTATTGTCTGAATTAAAAGTAATGCTTATCGAAATTGCCATTCCTTCACTACTTCCAGAATATTCCCAAGTGCCGACTAACTCATGTATCTCATCTTTTCCGCAAAATGTAAATAACAATGGTAGTGCAAGAAATAACATAAATAAAAATTTAATCAGTGGTTTCATTTTGTTAAGTATTATTAGTTTATAAGATTATAATATCGAAAATTGTTATCTGTTATAATAAAAACTCTTTCTAAAACCCGAAAGGTTTATAATTAACCTGATTTTATTTCACAATCCCTTATACTACTATTTTGGCATTACAATAAAGCCTATCCAACCACTATAATATATCGTATGTACTACCAATATATTTCCATTTAAATGTATATTCTACAGCTGTTACCGGATAACTTTGTAGCCTCCAAAAGGTGTTTCTATATGAACTTTGGGCAACATCAATATAAAAGTTATTATTTATCATAACGTATTTCTTTAAGTTACGCGTATTATCAAAAAAATAAAAGATAATGGTTTAGTTATCAAAAATTGCTATTGTATAAGTTACAATATTTTTTTTGGAAAGTCAACAAACATGTAATATGGCATGTAATTTTTTACTTTTATATGTTGATCAAGTTTTAGTTACATTCCAAATTGTCAGGAAAAATAAAATAAATCTGAAAAAGTGTCATAAGACACTGAGATTCAGATGACAGAGTGTCCTTTTTGATGCTATTTCTCGCTGTGGTAAGATGTTTGATATAGTTAAGGCGAAAAACAAAAAACTGAAAGGAGATATAAAAATGAAGTTAGATAAATTTACCATAAAAGCACAGGAGGCCATCCAGAATGCGATGACCCTTGTACAGCAAAAAGGCCATCAGGCAGTTGAGCCGGGCCACTTGCTGAAAGGAATGTTCAGGACCGATGAGGCCATGCTTAACAACATTTTCAAAAAAGTTGGCATGACCGATATCCAACCTGTTCTGGACAGGATAGTTGATTCTTATCCGAAAGTATCCGGAGGTCAGAGCTATCTTTCCAACACAGCCAACGAGGTTCTGCAAAAGGCCATTGCTGCCGCCGAATCGATGGGCGACAGTTATGTGACACTTGAGCATATCCTTATCGGTCTTTTAAAAACAAAAGATCAGGTGAGCAACATGCTTAAGGATGCAGGCCTTAACGAGAAAGGTCTTATGGCTGCTATCGAGGAGTTGAGGAAAGGAACCAGGGCAACTTCCGAGTCTGCCGAGGATACTTACAACACACTCGACCGTTATGCCATTAACCTGAACGAGCAGGCACGTAACGGTAAGCTTGACCCGGTCATCGGACGCGACGAGGAGATACGACGCATCCTTCAGATACTTTCGCGCCGTACAAAGAACAACCCGATACTTATCGGTGAACCCGGTGTGGGTAAAACTGCGATAGTTGAGGGATTGGCACACCGTATTGTTGATGGTGACGTGCCCGAGAACCTGAAGAACAAGAGGGTTTATTCACTCGATATGGGAGCACTTGTTGCAGGTGCAAAGTACAAAGGTGAGTTCGAGGAGCGTTTGAAAGGTGTGGTTAAAGAGGTTATTGCCAGCGACGGCGAAGTGATCCTCTTCATCGACGAGATACATACTCTGGTAGGTGCCGGAAAAGGCGAGGGCGCCATGGATGCGGCTAACATCCTGAAACCTGCTCTTGCACGTGGTGAGCTGAGAGCTATCGGTGCAACAACACTTGCCGAGTATCAAAAATATTTTGAAAAAGACAAAGCGCTTGAACGAAGGTTCCAGATCGTTACTGTTGACGAACCTGACACAATGAGCGCTATATCTATCCTTCGTGGTTTGAAGGAGAGATACGAGAACCACCACAAGGTTCGTATCAAGGATGAGGCTATCATAGCTTCTGTCGAGATGTCGCAGCGTTACATCACCGACCGTCATCTGCCGGATAAGGCGATCGACCTGATCGATGAGGCTGCTGCACGTTTGCGCCTTGAGATGAACTCGGTTCCTGAAGAGATCGATGAGATCTCACGCCGTAAGATGCAGCTCGAGATCGAGCGCGAAGCAATCAAGCGTGAGAACGACAAGAAGAAACTTGAAGAGATCAACAAAGAGCTTTCGGAACTTACTGAAAAGTATGTTGAGCTGAAATCGAAGTGGGAGGCTGAGAAGTCGCTCGTTGAAAAGATACAGCAATACAAAGAAGAGATTGAGCGTCTTAAGATCGAGGCCGACAATGCCGAGCGTAACGGACAGTACGACAAGGTGGCTGAGATCAGGTACGGACGTATCAAGGAGATCGAGGAATCGATCGAGAAGGTCAAAGTAGAGCTGAAAGAGAAACAGCTCGAGAATGCAATGATGAAAGAGGAGGTTGATGCCGAAGACATTGCAAACGTGGTAAGCCGCTGGACCGGTATTCCGGTAACCAAGATGATGAAGTCGGAGAAAGAGAAACTGCTTCATCTCGAGGAGGAGCTGCATAAGCGTGTTGTAGGCCAGGATGTGGCTATCCGTGCCATTGCCGATGCAGTTCGTCGTAGCCGTGCCGGACTGCAGGATGCAACAAAACCTATCGGTTCATTCATCTTTGTTGGTATGACCGGTGTGGGTAAGACAGAGCTTGCAAAGGCACTTGCCGAATACCTGTTCGACGATGAGCACCTGATGACACGTATCGACATGTCGGAGTATCAGGAGAAACATTCTGTCTCCCGATTGATCGGTGCACCCCCGGGATACGTTGGTTACGACGAGGGAGGTCAGCTAACCGAGGCAGTACGACGCAAACCCTATTCGGTTGTTCTGCTCGACGAGATCGAGAAAGCTCATCCCGATGTGTTCAACATCCTGCTTCAGGTACTTGACGATGGTCGCTTGACCGACAACAAAGGACGTGTTGCAGACTTCAAGAACACAATTATAATCATGACTTCTAACATCGGTTCTCATCTGATTCAGGAGAACTTTGAGAAGGCAGGCAACAAGGTTACACCTGAGCTTGTTGAGAAGTCGGAGAGAGAAGTGTTCCATCTGCTGCGTCAGACAATTCGTCCGGAATTCCTGAACCGTGTGGATGAGGTAGTGATGTTCACACCGTTGACAGACGAAGAACTGAAGGAGATCGTGAAGATGAACATCAGTAAAGTGATTGGTCAGCTTGAAAAGAACGGAGTTAAGATGACAGTTTCGGATGATGTTATAGAATGGCTTGCCAAAGCCGGATACGATCCACTGTTCGGAGCACGTCCGGTCAAAAGGGCAATCCAGCAGCACTTACTTAACGAGCTGTCGAAACTCATACTTTCGGATGCCGTTGATAAGGATAAGGAGATCAAAGTTACGGTCGAGTACGACCGGCTTGTTTTCGAAAACTGATAAGCCAACACTGTAGGCGTGGATCAAAGCCACACCGACAGTTTACAATCAAAAGCCATCGGAGGATAATTTCTTCCGGTGGCTTTTTTTGTTTCCTTTTTGGGATTGTTTTGAACGATAAATTATAGCTGATATACGTTTCTAAAACCTTTGAACAGTCCGACCATGGGAGGACTTTCAAACGGTAAAATAGTTATGTGACAATTTTTCAGTTTTCCCCCTCTTGCAGATA
>JAOZOF010000492.1 GCA_029933425.1 Marinilabiliaceae bacterium | reverse complement strand
TGGCAGCATACTGGATCTGTATTTTGGGACTTTGCTGCATCTCTTTTTTCCAGATATCCTGTTTGATGCCTCTTACCCCGGCTATAACAGGATTAACGTAATCTTCTATCTGTTTTATACCATACGATGTCATGTATCTGTCGGTCTGACCGGGGTACCCCATAATCATTGCAAAATCATTTTCCGAAACTCCTTCAAGTGATATCTTCAGATAGTTTTTTGGTTTGAACGGCACATTTTCGGGTGAGTATTCAGCCGGAGTGCCATCGGGAGCACAGTAAACTCTGAAAATACTGAAATCGCCGGTATGTCTGGGCCACATCCAATTGTCGGTATCGCCACCAAATTTGCCGATATCTGACGGTGGTGCTCCTACGAGTCGTACATCTTTAAAAGTCTGGGTTACAAAAAGAAAATATTTATTCCCTTTAAAGAACGATCTTACCTTAGCCTGATATTTTGTGACATTTTCAACAGAATCTACAATAACATTAGTGAGGCTGTCGATGAGGTGTATGCGAATAGGTTCGGGAAGTGTATCGTTCAGAAAGACCATAAACCTTGCAGTAAGGTCTTTTGCATCAATAAGAATAGTTGCTGTTTTATCCGGATTAGGCAGCTCCTCTTTCAATGATCTTGCCCAGAATCCGTCTTTCAGATAGTCATGTCCAACAGTGCTGTGACTCTGTATGTTTTCGTAACCACAGTGATGATTGGTAAGCAATAACCCGTTAGGGCTAACGAATTCAGCGGTACAACTTCCTCCGTCAAGTGCAACAACGGCATCTTTCAGTGAAGGTTTGTCAGCATTGTATATCGAATCAAAAGGAATGGAAAGTCCAAGCTTTTGCATTGATTCTATTTGTTTGCTGCTCATCAGATATGGCAGCCACATCCCCTCGTTGGCTCTTGCTAAAATTGAAGAAAAAATAAAAAGGGTGGAGAAAAGAAATACTCTCAGGTTCATACTAAAAATAAAAAACGTTCTTTGCGAAACTATACTTTTATTCGCATTAAGTAACTTTTTGAACTTTAATTTAATTTTTTTTAACAAGATGTTCTGATGTATCGTTGTGCCGATAACAAAAAACGCATTTATCAGATACTGATGAAAAAATATCAGAGGCCTAAATTGATTTACGGGCCCTTTTGAATTCTTTTGTTCTGTCAAATAAATACCGGTATGTAACGTGGGTCTTATGGATCTTACCGCCAATCTGTTGAACGAATTTCATCATCACGGGATTGAAATCGCCGATCCAGTTCATTTCAAGATCGGTATATGGAAAATCTTTCTCTGCGATCTCTTTTTCGAAACGAATAAGGATCGCTGATTCAACACCCTTTCCCTGGTGTTCAGGTACAACACCGAAAATAAGTCCTATTAACCGTGTGCTTCTTTTTGCGATCTTGAGCCGGTAAAACAATTTCAGCTTATTCAGCAAATTTAGTTTGCCGTTAAAATCGT
>JAOZOF010000238.1 GCA_029933425.1 Marinilabiliaceae bacterium | reverse complement strand
AAGATGGCAACCCTGGCTATTGCAACAAGCATTGATGCTTTTGCCATCGGGATCAGTTTTTCGATCCTGAATATAGATATTGTGTTTCCTGCTATCATAATCGGGATCATCACTTTCCTGTTTTCTTTTGGAGGTCTGACGATAGGGATCAAACTGGGAAAAGCATTTGGTTCAAAGGTAGAACTTATCGGTGGTCTGATCCTGATCTTTATCGGGGTTAAAATATTGCTTGAACACACTGTGTGGAGCTGAAATATTTTTTATCTCCACCTGACTTTTGTCTTTTTCCCGTTGTTATCCATGTTACCACCAACGGCATGTAGTTTGAAAATGCCCTCTTTCGGTGTAAATGTTGCTTCAACCCAGCCAATTGGTTCCGATGGCCTGAAGTTATACCCTGTTGCAGGCAGATTGATCATGTGAATATCTTTATGCATTGTGAAATTGTATGAGTGTGAATGACCGTAAATGATCGCTTTCACATGCTTTTTAGGTTCAATTATTCTGAACAGTCTGTCACCGTCGATAAGGTCTCCGTCAAAATCCTTAAATGTATGATGAACGTAAAGAATTACGGGTTTGTCATCGTGTTCATCAAGATAGCTGCTTAACCAGTCACGTTGTGCTTTACCCAGAAATCCATGTGACGGACATTTGTCTAAGGAATCAAGCAGGATAAACCGCATTTCGGGATATTCAAGGATATTCACAAATCTGTTACTGATGTCCTGTCGTTGTCCGGTGGTTTTTGGGAAGACTTTAAAAAAGGCATTCCGCCTGTCATGATTTCCCATTACAAGCGCAATGGGCATCTCCGCTGCCAGTGGATCGATAAGTCCTTTGAAATTCGCATAATCGCCTGGTTTACCTTCTAGCCGGGCAAGGTCACCGGTAATTATTGCAGACTGTACATTTGATTTGCTGACCTCGCTTATCACTTTCTGGAGGTTCTGATAAGGATAGAAATCATGTGGATGGTCATTCTTGTCTTCCGAAATATGAGTGTCGGAGAAAAGAGCCACTTTTATGATGTTGCGTTTTGCAGGTTCGAATGAAGATAAAACGCCCATTGTTGCAACGGCTCCTGTACCTCCTGCAATTACACGGATGAAGTGTCTGCGGCTGGTTTTGTGATGGATGTATGGCATAATGTTACGGTTGAGGATTAATGTTTTTATAAAAGTAAAAGATTTTGAAATAATTAAAAAACAGTTTCGTCAAATTGATTGCACGTTTTACAATGAAAATTGTATTTTTGTTTGAAACAACAACCTAAATCCATTGTATGAGCAATATGGATATTGCGCATGAAATTGAACATCTAAGAGAAGAACTTAATCAGCATAACTACCGCTATTATGTTTTAAACTCTCCGGTTATAAGTGATTATGAGTACGATCAGATGATGAACAGGCTTATAAAGCTGGAGAGTGAACATCCCGAGTTTTTTGATCCTGACAGTCCTACGCAGAGAGTTGGCAGCGACATCAACATCGACTTCAAGCAGGTAAAACATAAATATCCCATGCTCTCCCTCGGAAATACTTACAATGAGGGTGAGATAACAGATTTCTACAATCGTGTTGCAAAAGCTCTGAATGAACCTTTTGAAATAGTATGTGAACTGAAATATGACGGTGCATCTATCAGTCTGACCTATGAGAACGGTCAGCTTGTACGGGGAGTTACCCGGGGCGATGGTACCCGGGGCGACGATGTTACGGCGAACATCCGAACCATTAAAAGTATACCGTTAAAGATAAAAGGAGATTACCCTCCGGCATTTGAGATACGGGGTGAGGTATACATTCCACGCCTTAAGTTTGATGAGATGAACAGGGAGCGTATTGAGGCGGGAGAGGAGCCTTTCTCAAATCCGCGTAACACTGCTGCGGGGTCGCTTAAACTTCAAAACAGCAAGCAGGTGGCACAACGTCCGCTCGATTGTTTCCTGTACTATTTGCTGGGTGAGAACCTTCCTTCAGATAAGCATGCTGAAAATCTTGAAAAAGCCCGCAGTTGGGGTTTTAAGATACCCAAAGAGTATAAGGTTTGTAGGACTCTTGATGAGATATTTGAATTTATTCATTACTGGGATTCGGCAAGAAAAGATCTTCCTTACGATATTGACGGTATCGTGCTGAAAGTAAATGACCTTGGTCAGCAAAGACGGCTTGGATTTACTGCTAAGAACCCACGATGGGCTATTTCGTATAAGTTCAAGGCAGAACAGGGATATACAAAATTACTGTCGGTTGATTTTCAGGTGGGACGAACCGGAGCGGTAACACCTGTAGCGAATCTTGAGCCTGTGCATTTGGCCGGGACCATCGTTAAACGAGCTTCACTTCATAATGCCGATTTCATTCGTTCACTTGATCTTCATCTCGGCGACATGGTTTATGTTGAAAAAGGCGGAGAGATAATCCCGAAGATAGTTGAAGTTGATATTGAAGCCCGCAATCCGGATGCCGAACCGGTGAAGTTCATCACTCATTGTCCCGAGTGTGGTACAGTGTTGGTGAGGCCTGAAGGTGAGGCTGCACACTATTGTCCCAATGCTGAATCATGTCCACCTCAGGTGAAGGGGCGCATTGAGCATTTTATCAGTCGTAAGGCAATGAACATCGATGGCCTGGGAGCAGAGACCATTGACTTGCTGTACAGCGTAAACCTGATAAAAGACATTTCAGACCTGTACAGTCTGCATCCCATGCAGCTGACGCCGCTTGAGCGTCTTGGCGAAAAGTCGGCACGAAACATCATTCGCAGTATTGAGGAATCGAAGAAAGTTCCGTTCTCTCGTGTTCTTTTTGCTTTGGGGATACGATATGTGGGTGAGACCGTGGCTAAAAAACTGGCTATGGCCTTTAAAAGTATCGACAGGTTAGAGCAGGCAACCTTTGAAGAACTTACTGCCGTGGATGAAATAGGAGAGCGCATTGCACAAAGTGTTATCGAATATTTTGCGGATGAGAAGAACAGGGAGATCATTGAAAAACTTAAAAAGGCCGGGTTGCAGTTTGAACTGTCGGAAGAAGAGATGCAGACAACATCAGATGCATTGGCAGGTAAGAGCTTTGTGATAAGCGGGACATTTGCAAAGCACAGCCGGGATGAGATAAAACAGCTTATTGAAAAGAACGGAGGAAAAAATAGTTCTTCGATTTCGTCAAAAACTGACTATCTTGTAGCAGGAGATAAGATCGGACCTGCCAAACTTGCCAAAGCAGAAAAACTTGGAATACCGATCATCTCTGAAGATGATTTATTAAATTTGATAGGTCAATGAGAAGCATCATAGAAAATATCAGAATAAAAGCCGGTGATTTTCTGCTGAAAAAACAGATGGGAAAGCAACAACGGAATGTGATATTCCGTAATCTTAGTAAGATCAAGACTGCAGGTATAATCTTTGAAGCCCGCCCTCCTGAAAATATCGATCTGGTAAAACAATTCATTAAAGAGCTGAAAAAGTTCGGGATCACCACCAAAGCCCTCGGATATGCTCACGAGCATCGCAAAAATATCGATATGATAGGTGATTCTACTTTCACTTATGTTTGTAAGGATGATTACTCATTTTTTTATGAAACCAGGGATGAAAGTGTAAAAGAATTCATCGATCAACCTTTTAATATTCTGATAGTTTATTGCGAAAATGACTATTTTCCGTTAAAGCATGTTGCAACTCTTTCGAAGGCGGAATTGAAGGCAGGAGAGCAGGGTGTTTGTGATGATATAATGGATTTCATGATCCGGATTCCTGAGAACAAAGGTCTCCCCGAACTTCAGGAACAGCTCATCCGCTATCTTTCAATGATCAACAAAGAGGAATGATTTTTGCTCATTTAATTTTTATAAGATAATTAATAATATGAACGTTAGTTCATCAAAACTATTCTATTATGAAAATTCTTACATTTATATTTCCCGTTATTCTGTTATTGTTTGTTTCCGGATGCGGAACCCAGAAGGTTACCCGTGTTGACACCAACTCGGTTATTGATCTTAGCGGCAGATGGAACGACACCGATTCCCGCCTTGTGGCCGAAGAGATGGTCAATCAGGTATTGAACGGCGCCTGGTTGAATAATTATACCACTGCACATGAAGGTAAAAAGCCTGTTGTGATAGTAGGTCTGATCTACAACAGATCGCATGAGCATATCAATTCGGAAACTTTTGTGAAAGATGTTGAAAGAGCGTTCATCAATTCTGGTAAAGTAAGACTTGTTCAGGCAGGGGAGAAGCGTGAAGAGCTAAGAAGGGAGAGAGCTGCACAGCAGGATTTTGCCACTACTGAAACAGCTAAGCAGTGGGGTAAAGAGCTTGGTGCCGATTTCATGATGAACGGTGATATAAATTCCATTGTTGATGTTTATCGCCAGAAGCAGGTTGTGTTCTATCAGGTCAATCTTGAACTTACCGACCTTGAGACCAGTGAGATAGTCTGGATAGGCGATAAGAAGCTGAAGAAATATATTAAGTAAATGTTATCCGGGGAATCTGTTCCCTGAGATATTTGCTGAAATACAATATTGGTTAAAAGTCTTAACTTTCGTTTTCCTGTTACCGTTTTATGTCTGAAGAATTTGCACACAAATGAAAAATACCCTGAAAGTGTTGCGTCTTGTCATTCTGATCTTCATCCTTGCATTGCAGGGATGTGCTTCTTATTATGAAAAGTCACGACAACTTCAGACCTATGTTGTTTCGGGTGATTTCCTGAGTGCGGAGAAACTGCTGGAAACTGACAAAAAAGGGGAAACCGGTGTTAACCGCGTGCTTTACTGGTTCAATCGCGGGATGGTTGCGTTTATGAACAGAGAATACGAGAAGAGTAATTACTACTTCACCAAGGCCGATCATTATGTTGAGGATTATCGCTGGTCGATCGGTTCTGAGGCTTTGGCTCTTGTTTCTAATCCCATGGTAAAGGCATATCGCCCCGAAGACTTTGAAGGTGTGATGATACATTATTACATGGCTCTCAATTATATCTACATGAAAAAGTATGAAGATGCCATTGTGGAGTGCAGACGGATCAATATTCAGCTTCAAAGGATGAATACCCGCTATAAAAATTCAAAGAACAAGTATGCCAAAGATGCTTTTGCCCATGTACTGATGGGTTTGATCTATGAAGCTGCAGGAGACATGAACAATGCCTTTATAGCTTACAGGAATGCATACGATGTTTACGAGAACGAATATGCAAAATTGTTTGGTTTGCATGCCCCGTTGCAGCTTAAAAAAGATCTTTTGCGTACTGCGAAAGCTATGGGGTTCGGGAAGGAAGTGAATTATTATGAAAGAAAGTTCAATTTGAAGGCTCAGGCAGATGATCCGGATAAAGGATATCTTGTTTTTTTCTGGATGAACGGTTTCGGACCGGTAAAAGGGGAGTGGAGCATTACTTTTTACAATGCAGGTTATCACAACGGATGGGTGACGTTTAAAAATGCCGAGTATGGCCTTAGCTTTCCTGTTTATGTTGGAGATAAATCAAAAGATGAAAAGAATGCCGTCGCCAACCTCTCAGTTCTGCGCGTTGCATTTCCGAAATATCTGGAGCGGAAAAGGGTTTTTTACAAAGCAAGTCTAGAAACAGGAACTGGTACATATCCTCTTGAGATGGCAGAGAACATTAATGCAATTGCTTTTCAGTGCCTGAAGGATCGTATGGTTCGTGAAATTGCAAGCGGGATAGCACGCCTTGCCACGAAGAAAGCCCTTGAGGCTGCTGTCAGAAACAAGGATGAAACGATAGGAGCTTTAGTGGGAATACTTAATG
>JAOZOF010000237.1 GCA_029933425.1 Marinilabiliaceae bacterium | reverse complement strand
AGATAAACTATCTCCGTCTCCTGAGAAAGCAGAGAAACAGCAGAAAAGAAGGCAAGAATAAAAAATATAAACTTCATAGTAATAAGATCTTCTTAATAAACTAACAAACTGAGACTAAGTAATGTTTGATGTAACAGGATAACTTTTAAGCTATTTTTACCACCTCGCCTGTCTCAGACGATTTGTAAGCAGCATCAACTATCTTCATTATCACTTTTCCCTCTTCAATTCCCGGACTCGGCTGTTTGCGATCCCTTATACACTCTATGAAATGTGCCATTTGTCCGTCATAGATCATCTGGTCACAATGTTCGGTTTTTTCAGGTGCAGGAGGAATGAACTCTCCGGGTGTTCCTTCAATTTTAAGCTTAAGCTTGGTCGGGAACAGAGATGCATATCCTTCGGTTCCGAACAATCCTGTGGATGCCTCAGGTCCGTCCATATGAGGCTGCCACCAACCGCTTTCTATGATGGAAGTGGCCCCGTTATCCCAGGTTATCATTATCACTCCGCTGTCATCCACATCGTAATCACCAAAATAAGTTCCTATCTTGGCATAAACCTCAACAGGCTGAGGATCACCCATAATATAGCGGGCTGTGTCAATGGCATGAACGCCCATATCGGCAAGTGCACCTCCGCCGGCAAGCTCTTTTTTCGTAAACCAACCTTCAGGTCCCCAATTTTCATGAATACCGTAACCCTTGGTTTTAATCATCTTTCCAAGTTTACCTGAATCAATGACCTTTTTCAGGAAGTTAACCTCCTCGTCAAAGCGCCACATGTGACCTACCATAACGATACGGCCATTTTCAGCAGCTGCATCTTCTACTTGTTTAACCTCCTCAGAATTCATCGCCATCGGCTTCTCCACAAAAACATCTTTCCCGCTCTGCATGAACTCAATGGCATACGGAGCATGAAATTTGTTGGGAATACCAATAACAACGGCATCAATATCAGTTCTGTTTACTACCTCTTTGTAATCTTTATAAATTTCCTTTATGCCATACCTCGCGGCAAACTCTTTTGCCTGATCTTCAAGCAAAGACACCACACACACTATCTCAACATCAGACAATTTCTGAAGTCCTCTGGCATGATAATCGGCGATGTAACCTGTTCCTATAATTGCTACTCTCGTCATATCTTTTTAGTTAAAAGTTGAAAGGTAAAAGGCAAAAGTACTTTCAACTTTCACCTTGTCCCTTTTAACATGATTTACATTAACTCTTCAGCGTTGTCGTATATCTTTTTGATGGCATCGATGATGATATCCATATCCTCTTTTGTTCCCATCAGAACTTTATGGTGCATACAAACAGAACCCTCATTGTAGATCTTCTCACAAACAGGAAGGTCGAAACGTGAAGGATCAATAGCTTTCCAATACTCCTCGGTAATCCTGTGACGTGAAGGCTTTGTCAAAGGAACATAAAGAGAACAGTTGTTAAGCGGTTCGTAACTCGGCTCAGCCTGAATTCCAAGCTCTGCGTCAAGAGCTTCACGGAACTTCTCAACCGGCAAACCTTTGAATTCATCCTTAAGATAACGGAATGAAAAGTTGAAATAAGCTTTCTTTGTCTCACGCGGATCACGTTTCATCGGTGCTACTCCCGGTATCTCAGCAAGACGGGCATTTATGTACTCTCCGTTCTCTTCCCTTATTTTGTTCTGCTCCGGCAGACGCTTCAGGCCTTCAATAAGAACAGCAGCCTGAAACTCCGTGATACGATAGTTACCCGACTGGATGAAATTACCCTCATCGCCGTAAACCCCGGCTCCTTTGTCCACATCCTGATCCTCAGGCTCGGGACGACGACCGCAGTTACGAAGTGCATCCAGTTTCTCGGCAAGATCAAATCTGTTTGTTGTCAATGCTCCGCCTTCACCGGCTGTCAGGTGCTTTGAAAGCTGGAAGCTGAAACTTCCGATATCACCTATACTTCCTGCCTTCTTACCATTCCACTCACCGCCATGCTTATGAGCACAATCCTCTATCACTACAAGATTGTGTTTTTTAGCGATCTCCATAATAGCATCCATATCAGAAAAAGCGCCATAAAGATGTACAGGAATAATGGCCTTTGTACGCGGAGTTATTGCTTCCTCTATTTTTTCAGGATCAATACACCATGTATCCTCGATCACATCAACAAGAACAGGAGTTGCATTCACATCAATGATGGTGGCAGCTGTTGCCTGCCATGTAAGCCCCGGTAGGATAACCTCATCGCCCCAGCCTATTCCTAACGCTTCAAGGGCAAGCTGAAGGGTTACAGTTCCGTTAGCAGCACAAACCGAATATTTTGTTCCGCAAAATTTTGCAAAAGCACGATTGAACTCTATCTCTTTTGGCCCGTTGTATGACCATATTCCGCTGTGAAGAACTTCCATTAAACCTTTTTCCTCTTTCTCATCCCAAATAGGCCACTGCGGCCATGGATTGGAATTTACATCCCTTACGGCTTTCCCGCCGTTTATTGCTAATTCTGACATCTTGATTGTTTTTTAATTAATAGTTTGTTTGTCTGTTTATTTTGTTAATTCGTTTATTTGATTATTTGTTGAATTGATCTTTTTTAAGCTAATTCCAAAATATGTTTTCCTGAATTCCACCCCTCAATACTCAATGCAGGCTTTTCACCATTAAGGTCTTTCAGGTAAAATTCCGCTGTCAGTTCTACTTCCTCACCGGGAAGAAAACTGATATGATTATCATTCCAGAAAACAGGCAACACAGGCTCTCCGGTCGACGGATCAACCACATCAAAGACATTGAAAAAAGATATTGTATCCGAAGGATTTTTAATTTTAACAGTAACTTTACCCTTATCACCTGACACTTCGTATTTCGTATCGATATTCAGATCAACGGCAGGCAGGTTCTTCAGACTTGTAAAATCGGCATACTGCTTCGAAGGTGTGTGATACTCCCACTCCAGGGTTTTACCTGCCTCGTAATCGAGAACATCCTCTTTTTTCGACAGCCAGTAGAAATTACTGTCGATCTCTTTACCCGTCTTATCAAAGATCCTCATATCGAGGAACACGACATCAGAAAACTCTTTAAGATCGGGAAGTTCATGTATTTTCTCTGAAGTATTCCCGGTTATGTTTCCCTGCCATTCGTCCTCGTACACAACATTTGCATCAGTATCAAACACCCGGAACTTCACTGTCAGACCTTCTGCTCCATTCAGATGATTATTGGCAAGATAGACATCATTCCATCCGTAGCGGTAAATCGCATGAAGCATCTTACAAGCCTTGCGCGTTGCATAAAATGCTCCGTTGGGCTGAAGAAAACTATCGTACAACTGCCAGTACATCTCCGGCCATGCCGAGTTCAGCATCCACTGAATAATTCCTGTACTCTTAGGCTGATGTGCAACAAAAGCCTCGAACATAGGCCGCATCAGCTCATAGTTCAGTATCTGTGCCTTAAAAGCAAACTCCTCCACATTATCGGCACCACCGTATCGCTTGTCTATCGCTTTTATGAACCTGTCGAGCGTTCTGAACTCATTGGTTCCGCAGTGGTACTCCCACACATCATCAACCGGCCATAAATGATCTTCGGGAATGAACTTTTTCAGGCTAGACAACGGAGGCACATTGGCCCCGGGACAAGTTTCGGTATTAAAACCGTAAGCACCTCCAAGGTTCAGATTTGTGTACCAGTACACAGGAGGTGTGTAAGCATAAGGCCCGAGCATCTTCACACATGATGAACCACTGATCTCACTGACGATCTCTGTTGTACTGATTATTCCCTGTTCACTTCCCACTCCGCCTGTGGAGTTGAGATAAGGCCGTGTAGGATCATATTTTTTGAATGTTTCAATGTATCTTCTTTCAAGGTCGGGATGAGGAACAAAATCACTTCCTACAGCCCACACAAAGATCGAGGGATGCTGACGAAGCCATATCACCTGCTCTTCCCACGACTTCGCGATCAAATCGATCTCATCAGGTTCAACAACGCCGCCATATCGCGGGTCAACCGGTTTGCCGAGATGATTCTCATGTTCCCAGTGACAGCTCCACCCTACCATGATCAGGATACCGTTCTCGTCACACAGATCGTAAAGTTTGTGATCCTTACCCCAAAAACCTTCAAGCCTGATGGTATTCAGGTTCATGTGCTTAACGTAATCGATCTGTGCTTTCAAACTATCATGAGTATCCTGCAGGAACAGATCATCAGTCCAACCGCCGCCTTTAATCAGAACTTTTTTACCGTTAACCTTGTAACCTCTGTGTCCGTCCTCATTGATGTAATCCTCAACCTCCCGTATTCCGTATTTGACATGCACAGAATCCGACACCTTTCCATCACTTTCGAAAGAGATATCAAGGTCATGCAAATTCGGCTCACCCATAGTGTTAGGCCACCATAGTTCCGGATCAGAGATCTTTAGTTCCGGAAATTCCTCCGGTGAAAATACCACCTCTGCATTCCCTCCTGCATCAAGGGTCACTTCCTTTGAGATAACATGATCTCCAAGATCACACTTGAGGGTTCCCGTAACAGACTTCTCCGAATGATTAATAAGTTCAGCTGTTATCTTTAACTCAGCACTTGCAAGTGTATCCTTGTCTATCTTTGTTTCAACATACTGTTTATCGATTGATACTTCATTACTGAAATACAGGGTAACATCTCTGAAAATACCCATATTGGTATCGGGCGGCCACACATTCCAGTCAACAAAGCCTATACTAAAATCACCTCTTTGAGGAGGTATAACCTCTATTGCAATTCTGTTTTCTCCTTCCTGAACAAGATCCGACACATTGAATTTCAAATGACGGAAGGCTCCGTTTATTTTGTCACTTCCGGCAACCTGTTTGCCATTGAGCCATACATTAGCTTTGTAGTTTATTCCGTCAAAGATCATCTGAACGGTTTTATCAGCCTGCTTTGCAGTTAGTTCAAAGGAAGTAACATACCACCATGGAACTTCAAATTGTTCCTTTGGTATATTCTCCATGTTCTTACCTATGTACGCATCACTGTATACTCCGTTGGCAACAAGTGTTCCCATTATGGTTGAAGGCACTACCGCCCGGTACCAGTCATCCGTATCTGCTTTTTGTGATGACAGTTCAGCGCCTGAAGCATGTATTTTTTCTGAAATCTGAACTTTCCAGTTATCCGTAAGTTTAATATTATTCATTCCCTTTTCTTTTTTCTGCTACTCCGGATCCGTTAAAAAAATCCGCAATTACATCTGTTACGAAATAATAAAAAGTAAACCGTAATATTTATTCTATTATTAACCTTTTTACATAACTTATTAACTTGAAAATGTAGCTATTTGATCCATTGTTCAGAATAAATTTCATACATACGATCAGAATAACTAATATTGCCAAAATTTTAAAACAGAAACAGATGAAAACAGTAAAGTATTTATTGATACCTGCACTTGTGTTGATAATTACACAGGCCTGTAATAACACAAAGGAAATGGACAAAGTGAAAGCAATCGATCCTGCCAATATGGATCTGTCGGTCAAGCCGGGTGATGATTTTTATGAGTATGCCAACGGAGGCTGGATGAAGACTCATCCCATTCCTGCAGACAAGAGCCGTTACGGAGCTTTTGACCAACTGATGGACAATAATCAAAAGCAATTGAAAGAGCTTGTCGATGATCTACTGAACTCAAAGACAAAAAAAGAGGGCATAGAAAGTAAAATAGCCATGTTCTACCGTTCAGGAATGGACTCTGCTGCAATAGAAAAGAACGGTATTGAGGTTTTGTCCGGAGAGTTCGAGCTTATCGATAACATAAAAA
>JAOZOF010000236.1 GCA_029933425.1 Marinilabiliaceae bacterium | reverse complement strand
GGCTCAAAAGGAGTAAGGAGCTGCAAACGCTCACTGTCAGGCTTCACAACAATCTCAATATCCGATCCGTCTTCGGCAGGAGCCTGATATCCGGGATCATCAACATCGAATCCTTTAGGAGGAAGTTCGTATCCTTTAGGCTCGTCGAGTTTTACCTCTTTACCTTCCTCATTAACCAGTGTGTCGGTTATGGGATTGAAACCAAGATCTCCGGCGATGGCAAGAGCTGTTACAAGCTCCGGCGAAGCTACGAAAGCGTGAGTATTAGGATTACCGTCGGCACGCTTGGCAAAGTTACGGTTGAACGAGTGAACGATAGTGTTCTTCTCTCCCTTTTCGGCACCGGGACGGGCCCACATTCCGATACACGGACCACAGGCATTAGCAAATACTTTACCGCCGATCTTGTCGAAAATATCGATCAAACCGTCACGTTCGATAGTGTAACGAACCTGCTCCGAGCCCGGAGTGATCGTAAATTCTCCTGCAACTTTAAGTTTCTTTTCAGATGCCTGTTTTGCAATTGAAGCTGCACGTGAAATATCTTCATACGATGAGTTTGTACATGAACCAATAAGGCCAACCTCAACTTTCAAAGGCCAACCGTTCTTCTCTGCCTCTTCACGCATCTTTGAAATAGGAGTTGCACGGTCAGGAGTGAAAGGACCGTTCAAATGCGGCTCAAGTTCATCAAGGTTGATCTCGATAAGCTGATCGTAATATTTCTCAGGATTAGCAATAACTTCCGGGTCTGACTTCAGATGTTCCTTAACTTCATTGGCTGCATCAGCAACATCGGCACGATTAGTAGCCCTCAGATAACGCTCCATTGACTCGTCGTAACCGAAATTAGATGTTGTTGCACCTATCTCAGCTCCCATGTTACAAATGGTTGCTTTACCTGTAGCACTAAGAGAATCTGCACCTTCACCAAAATACTCAACAATAGCGCCTGTACCTCCTTTTACGGTAAGTAACCCGGCAACCTTAAGAATGATATCCTTAGGTGCAGCCCAGCCGTTAAGTTTTCCTGTAAGCTTAATACCTATCAGTTTCGGGAATTTAAGTTCCCACGGCATTCCGGCCATCACATCAACAGCATCAGCACCTCCTACACCAACGGCAACCATACCCAAACCACCTGCATTAACAGTATGCGAATCGGTACCTATCATCATACCACCAGGGAAAGCGTAGTTTTCAAGCACCACCTGGTGAATGATCCCTGCACCCGGTTTCCAGAAACCGATACCATACTTACTTGTAACAGAAGACAGAAAATCGTAAACCTCCTGATTAGTATACTTTGCGGTCTCAAGGTCTTTGTCTGCACCCTCTTTAGCCTGTATCAGGTGATCGGCATGAGCTGTTGAAGGCACTGCAACTTTATCTTTACCTGCCTGCATGAATTGCAGAAGAGCCATTTGTGCTGTGGCATCCTGCATAGCCACGCGGTCAGGTTTAAAATCAACATAGGACTGACCTCTCCCAAAAGGTTTTTCAGGAGTTCCGTCTGCAAGATGTGCGTAAAGGATCTTCTCGGTAAGTGTAAGCGGCCTGCCAAGCAACTTCCTTGTTTGCTCAATCTTTTCCGGCAATCCGGCATACACTTTTCTAATCATTTCAATATCAAAAGCCATAATAAATCTATTTATTTATATATCTAAATTTCACAAGACCCCAAAAATAATTAAACGCAAAGGAATTACCAATTATTTAAACCTCAATAAACAAACTTTAAACTCTATTTGCAAGGGTCTCGATATTAACCTTATCTCAAAAGGAGTATATTTCGTTCCTATGGAACTACCTTGTTGCAGTATGAAAAAACAAGGGATTCTCATCCCTTGTTAGAATATAACCTGCCTAACGGCAGTTTCATTAATCTCAATATAAAAGGAACAAAACACAATTGAAATTCATAATTAAAAGCAATTTCACTGACTCTATTTTACACTAAAATGCAGCACTAAAAATAGTTTTTGTAAATTTCGGCAAGAATATCAAACGTCCTTTCTATGAAATTTGAGATCGATCTGCAAAAATTACGCCTGAAAAGAGAGCAATATGCTTCAATAATAATCTTTCTTGCTGTAATTTTCTACCTTACTTTATTCGCTATTTACATCTTTACTCCCCGACCGCAAAGAGTGACGATACTCAATACAAATTCTCCTGACTCGGTAATTCCCGTAAATGATAGCATCGTTACTCCGGTGTTGTATCAAAGAATACCTGAACTGGATACTCTTAACATTCTCGACCGTAAGAAGAAATTTATTGAAGTAATATTGCCAACGACATTACTGGCTCAAAAAATTATCGAAGATAAAAAAGATAGGATCATCGAACTTAAAAACAAAAAAGAACTGACTCCGGAAGACAGCACTTTTCTGATTGATATGCTTATCAGATTCAAAGCTAAAAACATTGAAGATCTGCTTTTCCGTATGAAACCGATCCCGACAAGTATAGTCCTAGCTCAGGCATCAACCGAAAGTGCCTGGGGAAGATCAAGATTCTGCCGTGAAGCGAATAACCTTTTCGGTGTCTGGTCATTCAATGAAAATGAGAAAAGAATTCCCGCAGGAAAAAGAAGAGATAAGAAAACAATATATCTGCGCAAATATGATTCCCCGTTAGAGTCGATACTTGACTATTTTTATACTATTGGAAGATCAAATGCTTTCACTGATTTCAGGGATGTTCTGGATATTTCCGAAAATCCTTACCGCCTTATCTGGTTCCTGCAGAACTATTCGGAGAGAAGACTTGAATACGTCATAACACTCCGAAATGTCATAGAACACAATAACCTCAGCCGGTACGACAACTATGTTCTGCCCGAAATTGACAAGGACGATAAAACATGGAAAGAAATTGTTGAAAAGTATTAGGATTATAAAACGAGGGTGTCCAAAAAGTAAAAGGTAGACGTCATTGCGAGAATTCACCCCAAATTTTTGTGGCATAATGAGGATATGACGGAATACCGGCGTCATCGCGATGAGCGGGAGCGAAGAAGCGATCTCAACCGCTTTAAGATTGCTTCACCCCATAAAATGGGGCTCGCAATGACGCACAAGTCTTGTTGACAATCAACATCTTAAGCAATTCCGTCATTGGTAGGAGTTACGACGAAGCAATCTATTGATATTAAGCAATAAAGCTTTTTGAGATTCCTTCATTTCATTCGGAATGACGACTTTTTGGACAGCCTCGTTTATGGGGACGGAACAAATAAAAAGCATCCCCGTAACGGAGATGCTTTTTTGCATGCGCAAAGCGCTTTTATTTTGTATGAATTACTTTACTGAATCCATGTACTCGATCAGTTCACAAACTTTTGCAGAGTATCCCATTTCGTTATCGTACCATGAAATGATCTTAACGAAAGTAGGAGACAACTGGATACCTGCACCTGCATCGAAGATAGAAGTACGTGTATCACCAACAAAGTCGTTAGAAACAACTGCATCCTCAGTGTAACCAAGAATACCTTTCAAATCGCCTTCTGAAGCTTCTTTCATTGCAGCACAAACTTCCTCGTAAGAAGTAGGAGTTTTCAAACGTACTGTAAGGTCAACTACTGATACGTCAGGAGTAGGAACACGGAAAGCCATACCTGTAAGTTTGCCGTTAAGCTCAGGAATTACTTTACCCACAGCCTTAGCAGCACCTGTAGATGAAGGGATAATGTTTTGTCCTGCACCACGACCACCTCTCCAGTCTTTCAAAGAAGGACCGTCAACGGTTTTTTGTGTAGCAGTAGTAGCGTGAACAGTGGTCATCAAACCTTCTTCGATACCAAATTTGTCGTTAAGCACCTTAGCAACAGGAGCAAGACAGTTAGTAGTACATGAAGCGTTTGAAACAAAGTCCATATCGTTAGAGTAAGAAGTGTTGTTAACACCCATTACGAACATTGGAGTATCATCTTTTGAAGGTGCAGACATAACAACTTTCTTTGCGCCTGCATCAAGGTGACCTTGTGCTTTTTCTTTAGTAAGGAAAAGACCTGTTGACTCAACAACGTACTCAGCGCCTACAGCACCCCAGTTGATGTCGGCAGGATTTCTTTCTGCTGTAACACGGATCTCATCTCCGTTTACAATCAGTTTCCCGTCTTTTACGTCAACAGTACCATTGAACCTACCGTGAGTAGAATCATATTTCAACATGTAAGCCATGTAATCAACGTCGATCAAGTCATTGATGGCAACAACCTGAATAGTTCCTTTTGCGACAGCCTGACGGAATACGAAACGTCCGATACGGCCAAATCCATTAATACCAATTTTAATTTTTGACATTTTATTGCTTTTTTAGTGATTGTATTTATAATGTCTTTTTAAACGAGCCACAAAAGTAAGCAATCATAACTTCATTGTCAAATATTCTATAATTTGATTTTCTGAATAAATCTCAACAAATGTTAAAAAAATATCAGGCAAATCATCACATGATGATAAACCTGATATTCATGAATCTTTTAAGCGTATGTGAGGTTTGAAAATCTGATATCGATACTAAAAAACCTCAGCCCAACATGTAAATATTCCCTTATGCTCTTACTGCCGGCTGCTCTGTCTTGGCTTTACTGTATGCAGGACAATCCTGCTGTCCTTTACATGAGCTAAAACCTAATGCCATCAAAAACAATACTGCTGCAATAACTGAAAACTTTTTCATGATCTGTTTTTCTTAATATACGTTATTCAAATTTTAATTCTTTTCGGGATAACAGCTTAGTTATCTATACATCTACAACGTAAAATAAGCTATTAAGTTTCATTTTTCTTAAATCTTATTGGGGAATAATACACTTTTTTATATTAAACCACACCATTTTTACACTAATCTTAAATAGAGAACATGCTATCCCGGCCATGAAATATTCTCATCATCGCTCCAGAAAGGTCCTATCTGAATAGTATCCACTACTCCATCCTTTATCCAGACATTAATATTCTTATCCTCGAAAACATACAACTCCGTCACGTCAGAATCCTCTTCGGTAAGATCATCAACATCATAATCCCCAAGCTCTTCTGCATGCTGCAGAAATAACTCTTTTGACATTCCGGGGAAGAATTCTTTTTCCATTGTAAAACGGCTGTCATCGAAAGCAAACTCTACGAGTCTGAATTCCTCCATTGAGTCGAACGACATTGAAACACCAATATTATCGTAATAATAGATATTTATTGATTCATCATCGTCCATTTCCTGTACTTCGATCTCATCAGGCTTACCCAACAGGTCAACCACTTCTTCTTCACTCATCCCAAACTTCAGGTAGCCGAAACCGACACCCGGTACTATTATTGTTTTCATAATTTTATAAATTTATTTTTTAAAATCTGTCAGTCCTGACAGGTTTATATTTTTTAATTTTTATTTCCACTCCGGAATCCTGCATGGTGTATAAGGCGCGTTCATCGCATCCATCATTTTCCTTAGTTCCGGCATCTCCTTAGTTGCTATCTCCTTAACTTTATCCAATACAGGCGGGAATTCCTCCTTAAGTATCTCATATCCTGTACGTGAAGTCGATGTTATATCAGAGGTGCTGTTTATTTGGGTATAAATAATATTGTATAACCTGTTCATCAAAGGTACATCTTCAGGCGGTATTTCTTCCCTGCTTGCCTTAGCTTTCAATCCGTTAAACCTGAAAAGAATATCGTCAAGCTCTTTTTTGACCTTGTTAAGAGCAGGCATAAGTTTTGCCTGTGCTCCCGGTAATGTAACCGCTGTCTGCTGCATCATGTTTACTTCTTTCATCAGGTCCTGAGTAAGTTTCAA
>JAOZOF010000235.1 GCA_029933425.1 Marinilabiliaceae bacterium | reverse complement strand
TCAGACAAAAAGCTGAGATTGTATACTATATTTAAACGTAAAAGTTTCAATTTTAGCCAATATCTGATAAAGAATCATTCTTACTGCCTGATTTTGAGCCACTTTTTTTTGTAAAAAAAATCCATTTTTCGGGCATCTCATTTTTCAGGGCATTGTCATAATCATCCTTACTGCAAGGCACAATGATATTGTTATCTTTCCCGGGCACCTCAACCCACCACCTTTCGTTCTGAGGATTATTAAAAAATCTTATATCCAGATCGTAATCCTCAAGATGTACAATATATATACTGTAAGTTTCTATTTCACGTAACGGATAGTCTCCAAATCTCATGGATAATCCTTCAATAAAATACCATATCATCTGCGCTGCAAGAGCACCTCCGCTTCCGCTGCTGTCATCGTTATCCGTATCAAGCTCAAAAAGACCGAAACCTTTCAATCTGTCACTTATTCCTGCATACCAGGCAAGCTGACAAACCTCATGCGAAAAAAGCCCGTTGGGCATGGCTCCTGATTGCGCAGGCATATCTGCCTTTTTCACTGCTGACACATCTAGTGAAAGGATATCCGTATCCCGTAGCATGGGTTCAGCTTTTTTCAGATCATCCCCCTTTATCTCTCCAAGCCTTAAAATATTAAAGTAATTGTCGGCAAAGAACTTCTCCTGCTCAGCAGTGTAAAGATACTTTTGTGCTGCAATGAGAGTAATGTTGTCAATCCTATCCTTATTCACTGAAAAAAGTCTTGTCAAAAAAGTTCCCGACGTCAGTTCATCCGCGTCTTTTACATGATCGATCGAAGAGTCTATCAGACTGAGGTTCCATTCGTTCACACTCCTGCTTAACGCATCGGCCAGTGCGATCGTAAAATCCTGGCTTCCTCCTAAAATGACAGGAATAACTGAGTTTTCCATCAGGAAGGAACAGGCTTCAGTAAGTGCGAATATTTTGTCCTTTGTAGTCTTTCCGCGGATGTTTCCCATATCCGCGATTCTGATATCACGGTCAAAAACACGCAGCCCGTACAGGTTGTCCCTAATGGCATCCGGAGCTTTGGCACAACCGGGATTTCCGGTACTGTTAACACAATCGCCAACACCAATGATGGCAACATCAAGTCCCTTAGTTAACGGCTTGCCCCCTTTTTTATAAAAAGCAACACTGTTTCCGAGGCGTCCTTCCCCGCCTTTTCGCTGATATGCTTTTCTTAAACCTGCTTTTACCGGATCAAAATAATACTCAAATTCCACAAGCTATCTGTTATTTTTTCTTGGTACTTTTTTTCGCTGAACTTTTTTTGGCAGTGGATTTTTTCTTTGTTTTGGTACCCTTACTTCCCTTTTCCACATATTCCATACACTGCTCTGCGGTCAGGTTTTCTGCATCCACACTCTTGGGTATCCTGAAATTCTTTCCTTTATACGAGATGTACGGACCCCACCTGCCGTTCAGAAGCTTAAGTTCAGGCTCCTCATCAAACACCCTTATTATCTTCTTGATATCAGCCTCACGCTTCTCTTTGATCCTCTCAATAGCTGTTTCAAGGTTAATGGTGTAGGGATCATCCTCTCCTTTTCTCAAAGAAGTGAACTTATTGTCGTGACGGATGTACGGCCCGAACCGTCCAATGCCAATAGTAACAGTCTTTCCTTCAAACTCTCCAAGCTTACGCGGAAGTTTGAACAGCTCCAGTGCTTCTTCGAGTGTAATGGTTTCGATATGCTGTGCTTTCTGAAGGGATGCAAACTTAGGCTTCTCTCCTTCTCCGTCTTCCTGCGAATCACCAAGCTGTGCCATCGGGCCGAAACGTCCGATACGCACAAGTACTGTTTTTCCTGTCTCAGGATCTTTTCCTAGTATCCTTTCGCCGGTACTTTTCGACGATTTTTCAAGTGTATCTTCAACTTTGTTGTGAAATGGTTTGTAAAACTCATCGATGGCGGCATCCCATTCCAGTTTACCTTCGGCAATATCGTCAAACTCCTTCTCTACTTTAGCTGTGAAGTCATAGCTGACAATATCGGGGAAATATTTCACAAGAAAATCATTGACCACCATACCTATGTCGGTAGGGAAAAGCTTACTGCGTTCTGCTCCGGTGATCTCACTTTTTTCACCCTCAACAACATCGCCATTCCTGTACTGTACATATTTATATTTGCGCTCCACTCCCGGACGGTCCTCCTTAACAACGTAACCACGCTGCTGAATAGTTGAGATTGTTGGTGCATAAGTCGAAGGACGGCCTATCCCCAACTCTTCAAGGCGGCGTACAAGACTTGCTTCCGAATATCTCGGCGGCTTCTGTGTCCAGCGCTGACGTGCCTCACATTGTTCCAGCGCAAGTTGCTGGCCCGGGTCCACAGCCGGAAGCAATCCTTTTGTATCCTCATCATTACCCTCCTGCTCCTGATCAGTAGATTCAATGTAAACCCTGAGGAATCCGTCGAACTTGATAACCTCTCCCGTAGCAACAAAGCTCTCGCCTGTATTTCCGGCATCAATGGTAATTATGGTCTTCTCAAGTTTTGCATTGCTCATCTGCGATGCAATGGTACGTTTCCATATCAGGTTATACAACTTCTGTTCGGCAGCCGAACCTGAAATAGTTTCCTTGTCCATGTATGTGGGACGAATAGCCTCGTGAGCTTCCTGCGCCCCTTTAGCTTTTGTTTTGTACTTACGGGTCTTAACATACTCACTGCCCATCTTACCGGCTATCAGTCCGCTGATACTTTTCATTGCAACATTAGCAAGGTTAACAGAGTCGGTTCTCATGTAGGTTATGTTACCGGCCTCGTAAAGCTTTTGAGCTATCGACATGGTCTGGGCTACCGAAAAACCAAGCTTACGGCCTGCTTCCTGTTGTAAAGTTGATGTGGTGAACGGTGGTGCAGGTGATTTTGTTACCGGTTTCTTATCAACTTTTGAAACAACAAAATCAACACTGTTACAGGAAGAAACAAATTTGAGTGTCTCCTCATAAGTTTCAAAACGTCTTGACAGTTCAGCTTTTATCTCCTGCTTTTCACCTTTTTCGTTTTCAACGGTGAACAATGCAGTTACCTTAAATGAATCTTTAGGCTCAAAGGCAAATATCTCACGTTCACGCTCCACTATCAATCTTACAGCAACTGACTGTACCCTTCCTGCAGACAACGACGGCTTAACCTTCCTCCACAAAACAGGTGAAAGTTCGAAACCCACTAGCCGGTCAAGCACCCTGCGAGCCTGTTGGGCATTCACAAGATTGAAATCTATCTTCCTCGGATTTGCAATGGCATTTAAAATGGCATCCTTTGTTATCTCATGAAAAACAATTCGCCTTGTCTTCTCATCATTCAATCCCAGCACTTCGTACAGATGCCAGGCTATAGCTTCTCCCTCACGGTCTTCATCGGACGCCAGCCATACGGTCTTTGCTTTTTTTGCCAAAGACTTCAACTCTTTCACAACCTCTTTTTTATCTTTCGAGATTATGTAATCAGGTTTATAATTATTTTCTATGTCAACTCCAAAATCTGTTTTCGACAAGTCGCGGATATGTCCGTAACTCGATTTTACCAGATAATCCTTACCAAGGTATTTCTCAATGGTCTTAGCCTTCGCCGGTGACTCAACAATAACCAGATTTTCAACACTTCCCGTATCTTTTTTCGCCATCGCCTTTGTAATATTAAAAATTTCAAAACATTTTTCTGAGGGGCAAAAGTAGAAAAATAATTGCCAATTAATTAAAAAATATCAATGCTTTACGTTTATATGTCCAAAAGCATAACCTAAATTTTACTATTTTTACGCAAAATTTTTCTTCAAAATGGGTGCTGAAAATAAAAAATACAGACGATACGTACTTTGGATGTGGGGGCTTTTTGCCGGTGGCGTTGCATTCGTGATATTTCTTTTTATTCTCATCTCAAACGGTTTTCTGGGATTTATGCCTTCGTTTGACGAGCTTGAAAATCCTAAAAGCAATATCGCTACCGAGATTTATTCGGCAGACCATGTTCTTTTAAGCACATTCTTCATTGAGAACCGGAGCCCGGTTGACTACAAGGATATATCCCCTAACCTCATCAACGCGTTAGTGGCTACCGAAGATGTGCGTTTCTACGACCATTCGGGGATAGACGCACGCGGACTGGCACGTGTTTTTGTACGTACACTACTTCTGCAGGAACAAAGCTCAGGCGGTGGCTCGACCATCACCCAGCAGCTGGCAAAACTCCTGTTCCACGGACAGGGAGCATCGAATATCTGGCAGAGGGCTTTCCAGAAACTCAAGGAGTGGGTCATTGCCATAAAGCTCGAACGCAGTTATACAAAGGAAGAGATACTTGCAATGTATCTGAACCGTGCAGAGTTCATCTACGATGCTTACGGTATAAAATCGGCTGTTAAAACATTCTTCAACACCACAACCGATTCCATCAACATTGAAGATGCAGCAGTGATAGTCGGGATGCTGAAGAATCCTGCTCTGTACAATCCCATGCGAAGACCTGAACTTACCCAAAAACGCCGTAACATAGTTCTGGGGCAGATGCTTAAAGCAAACTTCATAAATGAAGCGGAGTATGATTCTTTGTCGCAATTGCCGCTTACCCTTCATTTCAACCGTGCCGACCACAAACAGGGTCTGGCGCCTTATTTCAGAGAACATCTCCGGCTTATTTTGAATGCACCACACCCTGAACGCGAACATTACGCATCATGGCAACAGCAAAAGTTCATTGAGGATAGTACAGCATGGGCTGACGACCCGCTTTACGGATGGATAAACAAAAACCTGAAAGCCGACGGTTCAAAATACAATATATATAAGGACGGGCTACGGATATACACCACCATCGATTCACGGATGCAGAAATATGCCGAAGAGGCAATTAAAGAACACCTGAGTCAGGACCTGCAACCTAAGTTCTTCAAAGAAAAGAAAGGAAGATCGAGAGCACCGTTCACAAGTAAAATATCACGGAAGGACTACAAAAAGATACTGCTGATGTCGATGAAGAACACCGACAGGTATCGGAGTCTGAAAAAGAACGGAGCTTCGGAAGACAGTATAAAAAAGGCATTCAACACGAAATACCCGATGACGGTCTTCTCATGGCATGGAGAGATTGACACCGTGATGACTCCGATGGATTCGATCATCTATTACAAGTTCTTCCTGCGCTCAAGTATGCTCTCCATTGATCCTCACAACGGACATGTAAAAGCTTATGTGGGAGGAGCCAACTTCAAACACTTCATGTACGACATGGTCACTGTGGGCAAACGTCAGGTTGGCTCGACCATTAAACCATTTGTTTACACCCTTGGAATGCAGTCGGGACTGACACCGTGCGACATGGTGCCGAACATACCGCAAACATTTTACCTGCCTACCGGAACAACATGGACTCCCCGGAACAGCGGTAACAAACGGGCAGGCGAAATGGTATCGCTGAAGTGGGGTCTTGCAAACTCGAACAATAACATCACTGCGTGGGTGATGAAACAACTGAAGCCGCAGCCGCTTGTGAACTTCATTCACAGCATGGGCATAAAAAGCCCGATGGATCCTGTCCCGGCACTTTGCCTCGGAGTACCTGACTTCAGCCTTTACGAATTAACAAGTGCCTATTGCAACTTTGCCAACAAAGGTGTACATATTGAACCATTGATAGTAACCCGCATTGAGGACCGTTACGGAAACGTTATAGCTGAATTCCGACCAAGAAAAAAAGAGGCTATCAATGAGCAGACCGCCTACATGATGCTCAACATGCTTGAAGCCGTGGTCAACCACGGAACAGCTATCA
>JAOZOF010000234.1:3269-5815 GCA_029933425.1 Marinilabiliaceae bacterium | reverse complement strand
ACAGCGATCCTTTCGCCCATTTGAACAGTAGTCTCCAGATTACGGAAGGAATTTTCCAGCAGATCATCATCAATTGAGATAATACCTTTTTTAAACAGCAGCACAACAGTTGACCCTCCGAATTTGAAGTATCCTTTTTCTTCACCTTTTTTAATGGTATCACTTTTGTAGGTATCGATGATGCTTCCTACCATAGTTGCTCCCACTTCACACATCACCATTTTGCCGAATTCTTTGGTGTCGATAACAGTATATTCCCGTTTATTCATGCAAAATATTTTTGCGATCTTACGCAAAGCCAGGGGCGAAACAGAAAAGTAATCACCGGTTATCTTTTTCTTTTGAACAATGGTACCGTCAACAGGGAAGTGGTAACGATGGTAATCGAATGGGGCAAGACGAATTATCAACATGGTTCCGTTCATATAATTTGTAGCAAGAAGGCTGTCTTCAAAAAATTCGTACATGTTAAAACGGTAACCTTTCACGTAGAAATCCTTTTTCCCGATATTTTCAAAAACAAATATCTTTCCGTCGGCAGGGGAGATGACCACGGCAGAATCGATATTCACAGGTCTTGCATCCGGTTTTAGTTTGCGGGTGAAAAAATCGTTGAATGAGTCGAAATGCTGTTTTTCTGTTATCGAAAGATCAATGCCGTATTTTTCAGCAAAAGGCATTATCTTTTCTGCTGATGAAGGTTTGTCCATCAGTTTTCCGTACCATTCCGAAATTAATTTTCGTTTGACGATCCCACGAAGGCTCATCTCACCTACAGGGTTGTAGTATAGCCATTTGAGCCATCCCCCTCCCTCTATCTTTTCTGTTTTTACTTCACCTGTAGTTCTGTCAACGTATTTTACAGGGGGGATATCCGGCAGAGGCCAGAAGGCAATTGCCACATGGGCAATGATTATGGTTACAATTAATATTTTAAGTTTCTTCATGGTTTGTTAGTATGAAATGTACTCCAGTCTCACTCCTTTAACACTTCCGCTGAAAGATCGGGTTTTGTAATCCGCAATCAATCTTAGAACAGGGCTTAATGTTCCCCATTTTGATACGGTCATGGTGGATCTTCCGAATATTTTTGGCTGAATTTTAAGTATCGTTCCGGCTTTCATAACTCCTGTAACAGGTTCCATTTTGTATTTTCCTTCCGACTCTTTGGCAAGATGTATGGTAAAATTCACATCCTCTTTGATCTTTCTCCCGTCGAGTTCGATGACCGGTGCATATGGAACCTGAACCATCGGTATCCGGTCAATCCTTTCAGAAATAGAAGTATTGAAAATATTTATGATATCAATCTCCTCTTTGGGGAAAGAAGTGGAAAGATATTTTGCATCGATGTGTCCCTTCTTCTTACTCCATGATACCGAATCCAGAGTTTCACCTTTTACTCCAATTGCTTTGATTTCTATCTTGTCTTTACCTAGATCGACTTTTAGGAAATGGTTCACCGACTTAGTGTAAGCCAGAGACGGACCTGGAGTTGCTTCGTAAAGGGATGCTCCTGCTCCTCCGGTGGTAATGTAAGAAACGGCCCATGTTGTATCTTTTCCTGTTTCCGGTTTTATGGGAAAGAAGCGTTCGTACAAATGTGAATGTCCCGAAAAGACAACATCAATTCGGTATTTCTGAAAAAGATCAGGCCATATATTCTTTCCCCACGACACATGATGCCCGCCAAGATTGTACGGAGGACGATGCATCACAACGAATTTCCATTTTTTGTCTGAAGCGGCAGCATCTTTCTTAAACCAATCTTCCATTTCTTTACTGTCGGGATATCGCCAGTCGAGAAAAATGAAATGTGCATTGCCGATATCATACGAGAACCACAATTTCATGTTATCCTTGTGGGGAAACAGATAATAGGTGAAAAGTTTTGCACTGTCACCGTCCACATTATCAGATTCATGGTCGCCAACAGCAGACAGGAACGGAATATGGTCAATCATCTCTTTAGATGGCTCAAAGAACTGCGAATGCCATTGCCCGGGGTTACCTCCATTTGCCACCAGGTCACCATTAGCAATTATTACTGTCGGGTCTATGTCGCAGATCTGAGATGCGATTGCCGAGAAAATACGGGCTTTTGAACGGCTGTCGCCAAGAACAGCAAAGGTCATTGGCGGCTTTGATGCAATGGTCTTAAAAACATGTGAATGTGACCCGTCTCCCGGCCTGATGGAGTAGGTATATTTCGTTCCTGATCTCAGATTGTTAAGAGTTGCTTCGTACAGAAAGTGATCATTTTTCTGACCGATCAGCTTCACCGTGGCCGGTCTGTTCATTTTATTCCCTTTCCCGTAATCAAGATGAAAATCCCCTTTTGAATCACTTTCCCATCTTATGGTCATGGATGTTTCTCCCGGTTCTGCAAGGTATGGTCCATTGATGATCTGCTGTGCAAAGATATTGCCGGCATATAACGGAAGCAGTAAAAAAACCGTATAAAAATAAAAGATACGTCGCATCATTGGTGTTGTTTGTTCTGAAGTACAATTTTAATCAATTCCTCTTGTTTATCCCAATAAAAC
>JAOZOF010000234.1:1684-3169 GCA_029933425.1 Marinilabiliaceae bacterium | reverse complement strand
TATTTTCAAATTGGCAAAGATATTATACCTTTGTACCACAATTTGCATTGATGAATAATTTCGTTACAAGATCATTAACAGGAGTATCAATCGTCTTGGCTGTTGTGGCATCAATAACAGTTCATCCTTATACTTACATGGGGATGTTTGCCTTGGGTACGTTGTTGCTGATGCGTGAACTGGAGGATATGTTGTGTGAGAAAAAAAGTTCACTTCTTCTGTTCATGTCTGTTCTTCTTGGAACAGGGATCTTTGTAATGAGTTTTTTGCATTTCAATGATGATCTGCCGTCAAAATGGATGCTGTTTCTGATCCTGCCGCTTTGGGCGATCTTTCTCGTGGTTCTTTTCAAGCCAATGGAGAATCCGTTCCGCAGAGTAGCATTTTATCTTTTATTAGCAGTGTACATAGCAATACCGATGTTCTCTTTGAATATTCTAGCATTTGCCGAAGGCAGCTATGATCCGTATCTTTTACTTTCATTTTTCGTAATGGTATGGGTGAATGATACCGGAGCTTATCTGGTAGGAGTGAATTTTGGCAAGCACAGATTGTATGAACGCATATCTCCCAAAAAATCATGGGAAGGATTTTGGGGAGGCCTGATACTGACTATAATTGTGGCATACTTATTGCATTTATGGGTTGAACAAGGAAATGCAGCCCTTTGGTTGATCTCAGGATCATTGGTTTCAATATTTGCAACCCTGGGTGATCTTGTGGAATCGATGCTTAAACGCAGTGTGAATATTAAAGATTCCGGTAAATTGTTACCGGGACACGGCGGGATCCTTGACAGGTTTGACGGAGCGCTTTTTGCAGCCCCGGTAATGAGTATCTTGTTTTTCCTTTATGGTTAAAAATAATCATCATGGCCGTACATAAAGAAGGATATAAAATTATTTTAGTGGCATTCCTGCTTGTTGTTATAGTAAATGTGATCACATACTATGCAAGTAACGGGAACATGCATACATTAAAGATATCCGCTCTTATTACTGTTATTCTGTTTTTTTTAATAGTGAGTTTTTTCAGGAGCCCTCGCCGTGAGAGTTACAACAATACAGATGCAATACTTGCTCCGGCCGATGGCAAGATCGTTGTAATCGAAGAAGTTCACGAGCCTGAATATCTGAAAGCCAAATGTCTTCAGGTTTCAATTTTCATGTCACCGACAAATGTTCATATCAACTGGTTTCCGGTAGATGGAATAATAAAATATTTTAAACATCATAAGGGGCGCTATCGTGCCGCATACCTTCCGAAATCTTCCACGGAGAACGAACGTACAACTGTCGTTATAAAACACAATGACGGTATATTGGTTTTGCTCCGTCAGGTTGCAGGAGCTATGGCACGCAGGATAGTAAGTTATGTTGAAGTGGGTAAGGAAGTGCATCAAGGTCAGCAGTTGGGATTTATTAAATTCGGCTCGAGAGTTGATCTGTATTTGCCGCTTGATACTAAGATAGATGTAAAGCTCAA
>JAOZOF010000234.1:0-1584 GCA_029933425.1 Marinilabiliaceae bacterium | reverse complement strand
AACGGCGGGCCCGGATATAAAATTCCGGCCGAGATACATTTTCCTGAGCTTTTCCATAAAAGGGGAGTGATAGCTGCCGCACGCGAAGGTGACAGGGTGAATCCGGAAAAGAAGTCATCGGGTTCCCAGTTTTACATTGTTCAGGGGAAAAAGTTTACTGATGAGGAATTGGATAAGGCAGAGATGAGGGTTAATAACATGAGAAAGCAACAGATATATTTCAAACTGATGTCGCAGTACAAAGATTCTTTGATCGCTCTGCAACAAGCTCAAAAATTCGATGAATTCTATGCGATGCAAAAAAAAGTTCAGGAACTTACCAATGCAGAGCTGCAAAAGAATCTTTTTTCTTTTCCGGAGAATATTCGTGAGGTTTACAAGACGGTCGGCGGGACACCGCATCTCGATTCAAACTACACCGTTTTTGGCGAAGTCATCGAAGGCATGGATGTAGTTGACAGTATTGCTGCTGTTCAGACTGATCGTTACGACCGGCCGGTGAAAGATATCAGAATGACAGTTGAAGTTGTTAAGTAAAGAACGTTTTACATGAAAGTATTGATCTTCCTTGTGTTAGGTATAATTATTCAGGAAACAACCACATCAGTTTTTTCACAAAGTAAGGAACCCGTGTTTTACGTGAACATAATCACTAACATGGGGACCATGAAAGTAAAGTTATACAACGAAACGCCTCATCACAGGGATATGTTTCTTGAGTTGGCAGCAAAGAAACATTACGACGGCACCTTGTTCTACCGGGTTGTAAAGAACTTTGTGATCCAGGGAGGATCGGACGACTCGCGGAATGCACCTCCGGGAAAACATATCGGTTACGGAACGGCTATCACTATTGATTCGGAGTTCAACGATAAGTGTTTTCATAAAAAAGGGGCATTGTGTGCTCCCCGTCAGCCTGAGGATATCAATCATTTCAAGATGTCGGACATCGGGCAGTTTTACATTGTGCAGGGGAAAAAATACACAAACGAAGAGCTTGACCTGATAGAAAAATCAGTGAACAATCCGATCATGATCAGGTTAAAAAGAAAATATTACCTTCCTCGTAAAGAGGAGCTCGCAAAACTGAAAAAGGAAGATCCCAGGGAGTTTAACAAACTTCTGAGAAAGATAAAGGATGAGATAGCTTTAGACTATGCTGTTTCGGACAAAAAGGTATTTACTGAAGAACAGCGTAAAGCATACACAACCGTAGGGGGAACACCTGACCTTGATGGGGAATACACAGTGTTCGGTGAAGTTGTTGAGGGAATGTCAGTGATCGATAAGATAGCAGCTCTTAAAACTGATAAAAACAATCGCCCCTACAAGGATGTTACTATTAAAGTTGAAATAGTAAAACTGAAATAAGATGCTTCGTTACACTGTTCTTTTGCTGCTGTCAGTTTTTATCTTCGGATGTAATTCCGGAGGAGGGAAAAGCACAAAAAAGAAACGGAAGAAAGTTTTCACAAAGGCATCGTATGCTTCAAATGTTAAAGCGATAGTAAGTATCGAAACTTACGACCACTATTCACGCCGGCTTAAATCCGGTTACGGATTCTATATTTCGAGTGATGTTGT
>JAOZOF010000041.1:16500-19988 GCA_029933425.1 Marinilabiliaceae bacterium | reverse complement strand
AAAGCGCGCAAAGCTACAGTTAAACATCTAAATCTCAAAACAAAAACTGCGGTTCTGTTTTTTTATGAATGACCTCATGCTGCTTCCCTGACATCAGATCAAACAACATGCCGGTACTCTCTTTCGCCATCTTTTCCAATGGCTTTGAAACATAGATGATATCCTTTTGTACAACATCAAACGAGGGATGATACCCGAAACTTCCAATGGCAACATCCTCAAACCCGTACATGTCCGGCTCTTTCAAAATTTTAAGAGCTTGAAAAGCCAACAGGGGAGTTTCAAAAAAGACTGCATTGATCCCTTTTTTTGCGATAGACAAAAGATGCTGCTTTAGTTTTTTCTTATCAAACTGATCAGCCACAAGAAACAACCGGTCATCTTTCATCGAAAAACGTTCGATGTAATTCTCGTGAAAACTCTTTTTGATATCTTCATTCCGTTTTGTTAACCCCACATATCCCATAGTACGCCTGCCACGCGGATACCAATAACCGATGATCATTTTCATCCCGGCATCGACATCAATGGTCACCGACGGGTGATCCTCTGAAATATCACCAACAGAAACCAACGGGATCTCAGGCTCAGATGCATCAGATATTTTATCCCCCGGCGAAACATACAATATACCGTCAACCTTTCTTTCTGTCATTTCCAACAGTATTTTCTCTGTCCTTTCTTCATCACTGCCCGATATTCCCAGAACCATCTGATATCCGGCGGCAAACAACTCCTGCTCAATAGTTCCTACAAGTACTGAATTGTCATGATCCTTCAAATCCGGAACGATGACACCCACGGTCATGCTCTTTCCCATCGAAAGATTGCGGGCAAGGATATTCGGTTTGTAGTTGTTTTCTGTAGCAAGTTTTAAAACACGCTTTTTAGTGGAACTGCTTATTTTATACCTGTCTGATTTCCCGTTCAGGATCAACGAAACCGTTGTTTTACTTACTCCTGCGAGACGGGCTAACTGAAGAAGAGAAATGCTTTTCATTACTAAATCTGTTTAGTACAACAAATCTACTCAATTGACATATTTAATGCAAGCACTTATCAAAATTTGGATTGAATTATTCCCAAATAATAATAACTTCGTGTGGAAAAATTTCTTTAATTCAACTATCAAAACCTATCCAGATTATGAACTTTCTTGAAGCAAAAAAAGTCGTAAAGAAATTCGCTAACCACACGGCACTTGACAAAGTTGACATGGAAGTGCCTGAAAATTCAATTTACGGCCTGCTCGGACCCAACGGAGCAGGAAAAACGACACTGATCAGGATAATCAATCAGATCACGGGGCCTGATGAAGGAGAGATACTTTTCAACGGGCGCCCTTTACAACCCGACGATGTGCACCACATCGGTTATCTTCCCGAGGAACGCGGACTCTATAAAAAAATGAAAGTAGGGGAACAAGCCCTCTATCTTGCCCGTCTTAAGGGATTGACCAAAAATGATGCGCTCAAAAAACTCAAATACTGGTTCGAAAAATTTGAGATACAAGAGTGGTGGGATAAAAAAGTTGAAGAACTATCGAAAGGGATGCAGCAAAAGATACAATTCGTTGTTACTATCCTTCACGAACCAAAACTTCTGATCTTCGACGAACCTTTCAGCGGTTTCGACCCGATAAATACAAATCTGCTGAAAGAGGAAATACTTAAACTGAAAGAAAAGGGAGCAACAATACTTTTTTCCACTCACAACATGGAATCGGTGGAAGAACTGTGTGACCACATCACACTGATAAACAACTCTAAAACAATTCTTCATGGAGCTGTTGACCAGATAAAACAGAATTTCAAGGACAACATTGTGGAACTCACCTTCACAGGCGACGAGAGCCTGTTACGATCGAAACTAACTGAGCCCTTTAGTCTGCGCAATACGATAAATCTGAACAGCCACACCAAGGCTTTCATTGAATTAGGCGACACAGGCAACATCAATCAGTTATTGAAAACGCTGGTAAATGACATTGAAATAAACGGCCTGACAGAGCTTTTGCCGAGCATGAATGATATTTTCATAAAGGTTGTGAACGAAAGCAATCAGACGGGACCCGCCGATGCAATTCATGCATAAAAAATACCTTAATATTTAACTAACCTGAAACAGATCAGATCATGAGTAAAATAGGATTAATCATAACAAGGGAATACACCACCAGAGTAAAAAAGAAAAGTTTTATCGTAATGTCGATAATCGGACCTCTGCTGTTCGCAGCAATGTTCGTACTGCCTGCCTGGCTGTCTTCTATGGGAACCACCTCAAAAAAACATATTGCTGTCATTGATGAAACCAATAAGTATGACAACGTTATTACAGATACAGAATCACTGAAGTTCACCATGCTTCAAAGTGATAAGGAACAGAAGATCAGATCAGAATACAAAGACATGGGTTATGATGCTTATGTTGTGATAAGTGATGACCTTCTGAAAGATCCGGATGCAATAAAGATCTACTCCGATGCTCCCGTGACCATCGACATGAAGCAGCACATTAAAAGAGATTTCGAGAAATACCTGGAAAAAGAAAAACTTGAGTCCTTCAACATCGACGGTCTGGATAACATCATTTCGAACATCAACAACACAACGGTTCATATCTCAACTATCAAACTGGGAGAACATGGCTCCGAGGAAGAGAGCTCGACAGAGCTGACCATGATCGTAGCCATTGTTTTTGCAATGCTCATCTACTTTTTTGTGCTGATGTACGGAACACAGGTCATGCGGGGTGTTGTTGAAGAAAAAACCAACCGGATCATTGAGGTGATCATTTCCTCGGTAAAACCGTTCCAGCTGATGATGGGAAAGATCATCGGCATTGCCATGGTGGCATTGACACAGTTCCTGCTTTGGGTGGTATTTACGATCATTATCATTACGGGCATCAAGTTCGCGCTATTCCCGAACGGTGAAATGCCCACAAGGATGGACGACCAGATCGAAATGGTACAGGCATCAGGCGGGCAAAATGCAAATGTTGCACAAAACTCCGATTTTGCCGATGAGTTCACTAAGATCATGAAGAAGGCTAACAGTCTTGACCTGCTCGGTTCGGTACTGGCATTCTTCTTTTTCTTCATTGGCGGATATCTTCTTTATGCAGGCCTTTACGCTGCAGTGGGTGCTGTGATCGACAATGAAACGGACAGTCAGCAGTTCGTGATGCCGATAATCATGCCGCTGATACTTTCCATTTACATCGCCATGGTGGCATTCCGCGCTCCCGACAGCGACATTGCCTTCTGGTTCTCCATGATACCGTTCACCTCTCCCATTGTGATGATGGCAAGGATACCGTTCCAGATACCGACATGGCAAGTGATCCTTTCAATGGCAATTCTTGTGGCAAGTTTCATTTTCACCACATGGTTTGCAGGAAGGATCTATCGCACAGGTATCTTGATGTATGGTAAAAAAGTCACCTACAAAGAGATATGGAAGTGGTTCAGGTATTCAGGGAAATAA
>JAOZOF010000041.1:9768-16400 GCA_029933425.1 Marinilabiliaceae bacterium | reverse complement strand
AATGCGGGTAGCAGTAATCGACATAGGGACTAACACGATCAACTTGTTAATTGCCGACACACGGCAGGACAATACATACAATATCATTCTGGAAACGGCTTATCCGGCAAAGCTCGGTAAAGGCGGAATCACCAACAAACAAATCCTGCCTGACGCGATGGAGAGAGGGATGACCGCATTGAAGATCCACCTGGAAACCATAGAAAGATACCATGCCGAAAAGGTAGTCTGCATTGCAACATCAGCCATGAGGGATGCAACCAACAGCAGGGAGTTCATCCAAAAGGTACACGATGAGTTTGGTCTTGGCATCAGGATCATTGACGGCAAAAAGGAGGCTCAGCTCATTTTCGATGGAGTGAAGCAGGTTACTCCTATCGGCAGGCAGCCCGTTGTTATCCTTGATATCGGCGGAGGTAGTAATGAAGTGATCATCGCGAATAGCAACGGCGTGATATGGAAGCACAGCTTCAACCTGGGAGTTGCCAGACTTCTTGACATGTTCCGGCCGTCCGATCCTGTTACAAAAGATGAGATCAAAGCTCTGGAAGCTCATTTCCGCAAAGAGCTGAAACCATTGTTTGATGCCGTAAGGGAACAGCCGGTGGAAACACTGATAGGGGCCAGTGGCTCGTTCGACACCATTGCTGCCATGATAGCCGCAGAGTATCATCCCTATTTCGACATCATGCTCGCTACCACGTATCACATTCCACTGAATTATTTTCACGAACTGAACCGGAGACTGCTGAAGTCGTCCTACAAAGAGCGGCTGAAAATGAAAAAAATGGTAATTCACAGGATAGATACGATTGTTTTAGCCGGTATTTTTATTAACTTCATACTGCGGGAGCTAAACATAAAAGAGGTTTGGCAGTGCTCATTTGCACTTAAGGAAGGAACTGTTTACCAATTAATTCACAATCAACTGTAACCAAAACTATGTCAAAAATACTGGTAATCGATGATCAGCGAAGCATTAGAAACACGCTTAAAGACATTCTTGAATATGAAAAACATGAAGTGATCGCAGCAGAAAACGGCGAAGAGGGCATTGAGATGTATGAATCTGAAAAGCCTGATGTTGTTCTGTGCGACATAAAAATGCCTAACATGGACGGCATGGAAGTGCTGGAAAAGATTATGTCAATGCCTCATGATGCTCCTGTGATAATGATCTCAGGCCACGGTAATATCGACACTGCCGTGGAAGCAATTAAAAAAGGTGCTTACGACTTCATCGAAAAACCTCTTGACCTGAACCGGTTACTGGTCACAGTACGGAATGCCATTGAGAAAAAAGATCTTGTAGTTGAAACAAAAATACTGAAACGTAAGGTCAGCAAGACCTATGACATGATTGGGGAATCGGAAGCCATTAGCAAGGTCAAGGAGATGATCGACAAGGTGGCCGGAACAGATGCGAGAGTGCTGATAACAGGCAGCAACGGAACAGGGAAAGAGCTTGTTGCCCGCTGGCTTCATGAGAAAAGCAACCGTGCCGAAGGTCCTTTTGTTGAAGTGAACTGTGCCGCCATACCTTCGGAACTTATTGAGAGCGAACTGTTCGGTCATGAGAAGGGAGCTTTCACATCCGCCATCAAGCAGCGTAAAGGAAAATTCGAGCAAGCAAACGGAGGTACGATCTTTCTGGACGAGATAGGCGACATGAGCCTTGCCGCACAAGCAAAAGTACTTCGTGCTTTGCAGGAGAACGTGATCAGCCGTGTAGGCAGCGATAAGGAGATAAAAGTAGATGTGCGGGTATTGGCTGCCACGAACAAAAATCTGAAAGAAGAGATCGAAAAAGGGAACTTCCGCGAAGACCTTTACCACAGGCTCAGCGTGATACTTATCCATGTACCTTCACTGAACGAACGTAAGGAAGACATTCCTTTGCTTGCCAGGCACTTCAACGAACTGATAAGCAATGAGCTGGGAATTGCACCAAAAGAGATCGATGATTCCGCCATCGAGGCTTTGAAAGAGATCAACTGGTCGGGGAACATACGGGAGTTCCGCAATGTGATCGAACGGCTGATCATTCTTTGTAACGAAAAAATAACTGCTGATGATGTGGAAGCCTATGCAAAACCCATTGCATAGATCAATCCTGTAAAAGCAAGGTTACCATGCGAAAAGAAAAGGACTACATCGGAGAAAAAGATATTCCTGAGAATGCCCTGTACGGAATTCATTCGTTGAGGGCAAAAGAGAACTTTCCCGACACAACTCCTTTTCACATCGAATGGTACAAAGCCATGGGAACGGTCAAGCAGGCATGCTACATCACTTACCGGAAATTCAAACAGGCAGTGAATGAGAAATACGATGCTGAAAAACTGCCCCACAAGTTCATTGACGACAAAGTGATATCAGCCCTTGAACGGGCTGCTGCCGATGTGGGCTCAGGAAAACATTTCGATGAGTTCATTGTGCCTGCCGTACAGGGTGGCGCCGGGACATCGATAAATATGAACGTAAATGAGATAATTGCAAATTCAGCCCTTTTATCCCTGGGTGAGAAACCCGGCAACCACGACATTGTTGATCCCATTGAACATGCAAATATTTTCCAGTCGACCAACGATGTTGTTCCTACAGCACTGAAGGTGGCAGTAATGAGATTGCTGGATGACCTGGAAGAAGAGATCAACAGACTGAGAAAAGCCATAGAATCTGTTGAAGGAAAAACACGGAACGTGATCAGACACGGTTACACCCAGATGCAGGAAGCAGTGCCCACCTCATTCGATAAACTGTTCAGCAGCTTTAACAATGCTCTTTCACGCGACTGGTGGCGTGTTTCAAAATGTTTCGAACGGATCAAGGAAGTTAACCTCGGAGGCGGAGCCGTCGGGACAGGCTTGTCGATACCGCGTTTTTTCATTCTTCAGGCTGTAAGCGAACTTCAAAAATTAACAGGCCTTCCCGTCACTCGCGGCGAAAACCTGCCGGACACAACATCGAACCTTGACTCATTAGTGGAGGTTCACTCCATTCTGAATGCCCATGCCGTTAACCTGGAGAAGACAGCCTCCGACATGCGTCTGCTAGGTTCTGATCTGTTCAAGCATAAGAACATTAAGATACCAGCAAAGCAGGTTGGAAGTTCGATAATGCCGGGAAAGATCAATCCGGTCATTTCAGAATACGTGATCAGCGTTTCACACAAGGTCTATTCAAACAATCAGCTGATAACCCAGCTTGCGGGACAAGGCTGCCTTGAGCTAAATGCATACATTCCCGTGATCGGCCATGCTATGCTTGAAACACTGAAATTGCTTATCTCGGCAAACAAAACCCTTACCGAAAACTTGTTTTCAGGAATTGAAACTCCTAAAGCAGATGATACATTCGAAGAAGTGTCGCTAAGCCCATCCATAGTAACAGCACTGATCCCTTACATCGGGTACAACAAAGCCTCAGAGCTCGCAAAAAAAATGCAATCATCCGGAAAAAATGTCTTCGAAGCTAACAGGGAATTAAACCTGATAGAAGACGAAAAACTGAAACGTATCTTATCGCCTGAGGCATTGATGAAGCTTGGATACAGTATTGATGACATACTTTCATGACAAAAAAATCTTCCGTGTTCTTTCTAAATCCTCAGTTTTTTATATTTTTATACACCGATTAACCGGTTTTTAACCTGACCAAAACTCATATTCACTGGATGAATAACCCGGTAACGTTCAAATACAACTTATCGAACCCCGGTTCAGCAAGATGCATGCTGGACATAAACGGCAACGCTGTTGATTTCAGCATTTCCAATACAAGCAGTCCCATAACCGACCTTTTAAGGGGCATGGTATCTATGATATTTGAGCCCTCACACATTTGGGGTGAAGAAAACGTTCAAGTGATAGAATGGTACGGTGAAGAGAAAAGCTACAAATGGATATTTTCTACCGGTAACGGGGAAGTAACCCACATAAAGATAGTTGAGTATTCCGACATTTTTGATTCTTCAACGGGAGTAACAAGGCTGAACGAAGTCTGCTCATCAATTGATTTTTACGCAGGCATAGTTGCTGAACTGGACAGGTTTATTAAAGAAACAGGTTTGCTGAACTACGAACAACACTGGCAGAATGATGAATTCCCGTTAACGTACTTTTTGATCCTGAAAAAGTTCCTTGTAGAAAAAGGCCTCTGGACAGGCACTTCAAACAAACCCGGCATACTCGGAAACGAAATGGATATTCTTTTTTTATGATCTTTTTAGGTGCATTCGTTTTTTAAAGGATATTAATATAACTAGGGCTTTGTTAATGAAATGTATGTTTTAGGTATCTTCACAAACATCACATCATTGCACAACGCCTGAAACTAAGAACCGACAATCATATTAACATAAATCACAGATCTATGAAAACACTATCAGGCATAATCTTACTAATGGGGATCCTTGTTCTTTCCACATCGTGCGACAGATCGGAAACGCTCAGCATCAATGGATGGACAGTGGACATCAACCCGTCGAAAGGAACGTTAAGTTTCGCAAATGAAGAACTCGGAGCTGTTCTTAATGATGTGAACCTTGTTGTAAAAAATCATAAGGACGTCAGACTTAAACGCTGGTCATACAAATTAGAGAACGGCACTCTGAGCATTACCACAAAAAGACCTAAGTCGAAATGGACGATCATAGCAAATGAAACCGGAATTGACTTTTCCACTGACATCTCAAATGCAACGGTATCAGCTGTTGCCCCTGCTCCCGAAAAAAGAATACCTGCGCGGGTTGCGGAACAGGATAATGATGTTATGTACACTCAGATGGGTTTCGTTTCGGCAACCAATATCCATAACCTGTTCGACATGAAAACTGACATCATGATCAGATTCCCGCAAAACAGTAATCTGACAAGAAACGAAGATGATCCCGAAATGATGGATGTTACTTTTAATCCTGTACAAGGTATCGATGTGACTTTGGTCGGTAATTATTACGATGAAGTTGTAGGATTGTCAAAATACGACATCAAGGATTACAAGCCTCAATACTCACCTATCTCCGACAGGTTCAAGACAGCTCCTACCGGTTGGAGTAGTTGGTACTGTTACTACATGAGCCCTACGGAAGAAACTCTTTTTAAAGAAACCGATGCTATTGCCGAAAAACTGAAACCGTACGGAATAAAATACATCCAGCTTGATGCTGCATACACAAGGGGAGACTCTGCAAACTGGCTCGAATGGTTCAAAGGACTTTATCCGAGTGGCGGAAAAGCATGGTTCGATCATGTTATTTCCAAAGGTTTTACACCGGGACTGTGGATGAACATCTACGGGGCTAATTACGAAAATCCTGCAATGTCAGACACCAAATATCCAGAAAATTTCTACCTGAGAGACAAAGACGGAAAACTTTCGGGTGCTTGCTGTTCGGCTGACAAGACCGTCAAGCGACTTGACTACACCAATCCCGCAGTTTTTGAGAAGCACCTGAAACCTCTGTTCGAAACTCTTGTGAATGACTGGGGACTCGGATATGTTAAAGCCGGCGGATGGGGTACCTGGATGGACTTCTTCGAAAAGAACAAAGAGAATGCCTTCAACCCAAAAATGAACAGCCGCGAAATTTATCGCAAAACACTGGAAACAGTGCGAAATGCTTTAGGAGACGACGGCTATCTCCTCGGATGTGCAATGCATGAAATAGGCGTTGGTTTTGATTATTTCGACGGATCCCGCACCGGAGGCGACGATTATGCCAGCTGGTACGGAAAGAACCACTGGTCAGGCGGAATGCATACATTTTTCAATTCACTTTTCGGAGCAAATTACCTTAACGGTATTGCCTGGTGGTCCGACCCTGATGATGTGATGGTACGTGACCCGCTTACACTGGAAGAGGGCAAAACGATAGTCAGTACCATTTCACTTGCCGGACAGGCTTACGTCTTCTCTGACTTTGTGGCTGACTTCTCGAAAGAACGTCTTCAACAATTTCTTAACAGTAAATACAACATCGGCTGGGCAAAAAACTATCCTGACCTGGTAAAGCCCCTGCCTGAAGAGAAACTTGAACTGTACAGAAAGACGATGCCTGCAATGCCGATCAGAGCTATGGACCTTTATCCGTTCAAAACAAAAGCCAAATGCTGTCCTAAACCCGAATCGTTCCCCAAAGCTCTAGATCTGAAAGTCAATGCAGCCACAGGACAATACGATGTAGTGTCCATCTACAACTGGACCGACAATGATTCAGTAAATACAATTGACCTGTACAGCGACCTCGGACTTGTAAAAGGCGGAAAATATGTGGCATTTGATTTCTGGAACACAAAAATGGTTGATGTCTCATCAAATAAAGTTGATCAGGTTATTCCCGCTCACGGGACACTTACTCTCATCATCCGTCCCGAAACAAAACATCCGCAGGTTATGGCCACATCGCGGCACATATCATCCGCTTACAGCATCAGGTTCAGCAAATGGGATGAAGAAACAAAGATAATCAGTGGTAAGTCACAAATAGTTCCGGGTGATGAATACATCCTTTATGTTTATGTCCCCGACGGCTATGACACTAAAAAGATAAAAGTTAATTCATCGGCAGAAAAGATCACGGTTAAACAAACAGAACCTGATCTATTGGCAATTCATTTTAACAGTGACGA
>JAOZOF010000041.1:0-9668 GCA_029933425.1 Marinilabiliaceae bacterium | reverse complement strand
TAAACAGATGAAGACTATCGTTGTACTCACGGGAGCAGGAATGAGCGCAGAGAGCGGAATTAAAACTTTCCGCGACATGGGAGGAATGTGGGAGCAGTATGACGTTATGGAGGTTGCCAGTCCTGAAGGATGGGCAAAACATCCGGAGGTTGTACTTGAATTTTACAATCAACGCAGAAAACAACTTTTCGAAACTAAACCGAACAAAGGGCATCTTGAGCTTGCCGGGATGGAGAAAGATCTCAACATAAAAATAATCACACAAAACGTTGATGACCTGCATGAAAGAGCCGGAAGCACAAATGTACTCCACTTGCACGGCGAGCTGAAAAAGGCACGCAGCACGGCAGACCCGAACCTTGTTTACGAGCTTGATCACTGGGAATTGAAGATAGGCGACAAATGTGAGTTGGGTTCCCAATTACGTCCGCATGTGGTTTGGTTCGGAGAGCCCGTACCTGCCATTGCCGATGCGGAAAAGATCGTCAGAACAGCCGATATTTTTGTTGTTATCGGCACATCGCTCAATGTGTATCCTGCTGCAGGACTTCTGTGGAGTGTTCCTGCCGGAGTGCCGGTTTACCTTATCGACCCGGGCGATATGAACATAGATAAAAGTTTAAATGTTACACATATTAAAAAGAAAGCCTCAGAAGGCATTGTCGAACTCAAATCTTTACTGAACTTATGAAATCATTTACCAAGCTTATTTTACCTCTGATATTTTTTCTTTTTTCAGCAACAGTGTTGTCCCAGAATTTCCATGCCGGACCTAAAGCAGGACTCGATTTTACACAGCTTGATGGTGACGGATACGGCGGATATCACAAAGTTGGCCTGAATCTCGGAGCATTCGTTTACAGGACTATCAGCCAAAATCAGCGGTGGGACCTCCAGTTTGAGATCGAATATATTCAGAAAGGATCAAGAAAAACTCCTGATTACAAAACCGGAGATTTAGATGACTACAAGCTTACTTTGAATTACATTCAGATCCCTCTCATTGCAAGATACAACATGCGCCACGTTTCACTGGAAAGCGGGTTTTCTATCGGAACACTTCTGTCTAGCAAAGAGATATTCAACGAAACAGAAGGCGGCAACCCCTTCAAGTCTATGGAGTTTTCCATCATTTTCGGTATCAACTATCACTTCAACCCTAAACTCTGGATCAATGGCAGATATACGGTTTCACTTGCCAGAGTAAGAGAGCCGTTCAATGGTGAAATTCCTGTTTATGATCCGAACGATCTTTGGGACTGCCGTAAACCCGGACAGTACAACAACGTTTTAGTGTTCAGCCTCTATTATGCTTTCGGAGGCGAGCATAAACTCTGAAATATCATAAAAAACAAAGGTGCAACACAATTTACCATCTTAAATTGAGCACAAATAAAGTTCGGAATTTATCTGAACTTTATTTATCTTTGTTCAAAACATGTTATTGTGAATCTAATAAACAAGAATAAGTTAGAGCGATTAAAAAGGAAAAATCGCGGCAATAAAAAACTTGAAAAAGCGGTAGATTCACTTATAACTGAGATTGAACAATCAAATTGGAAAACTCCGATTGAATTGAAAGAAGCAAGACCGGATGCTGATATTGTTCACAGTGATGGTTTTTACTTCTTTAACCTCAACATTCACCGGACAATGATACTAATTGAATTTGATGAAGATGGCGAAGCTACTGTTGTTTGGGCCGGGTCTCACCAGGAATATGATAAAACTTTTAAAAACAACAAAAGCACAATTAAAAAGTGGCTTCGTGATAACGAATGGATTTAAAAATTAAGGAGAAGATAGAAATGAAAGAGCTAAAAAATATTAGAGAAATTAACAGTATTGAAAAGTTAGATACCGAATATGACTTGCAAAAAGCATTATTACTGGATCGGAAATTACGTTTAATGATAAAAGAAGATGAAAGCCTAAAGCCCGTTCGAAAAAGATTAAGAAAACTAATTAAAGACTATGAGGATAAGCATTGGTCTGATAGTACTAAAATTACTGACCGACAATTCCTGGATGCAGAAAAAGCGGAATCTGATGTTAATAACGAACAGGAATTTATCAGGCAGCGTAAAGATATAATACTCAAAAAGCTTAAAAGTTTTGACATGAATCAACAAGAACTTGGTCAGCTTTTAGGGCATGGAAAAACATATATTTCTGAGCTGATGAATGGTGTTTCAAAGTTTTCGCTAAAAGATTTGTTAATCATTCATCATGTTTTGAAAATTGATCTGGAAAAATTAATACCTCCTTTTTTACAAAACGAAACAAAAGAAAATATCAAACAATCAATCTTAAAATTAAACAAACCCAAACTAAGAAACCACAAAAAGATATTTTCATAAAAAAGATCCACCCTAAATTGGAGTGAATCTATTCCTGTTTACACAGTTCTTAGGATAGTGAATCTCCCGTCAAACACTCTCAAGAGCTACTTTCAGTTTTGCCTGTATCTGTTTGGCAATATCACCCATTTCAGCATTATCCACTCCCTGCATGGCAGACACCGGATTTACAACTGCTACTTTGGTTGTATTTTCTGACGTTTGCTGAACAACGACATTACACGGAAGCATTATCCCGATGTTCGACTCCGCCTGTAACGCTTTGTAGGCAAACGGCGGATTACATGCCTCCAGGATGGTATAATTGCGAAAATCAACACCCAACTTCTCTTTCAGCGTATTTTGCATGTCGATCTTTGCAAGAACTCCAAAACCTTCTTTTTTCAGTTCCTCTGTTATCCTTTCAACAGCTTTGCCGAAAGGATAATTTGTATCTTTTTCAAAATAGTAATTCATGATCTCTGTTTTTAATTTTTAATTATGATATAAAGTTACGGAATATAAAGTGCAACCGGGTTGCAAAAATGAACGATCACCTATTTACCGTTATCTAATCCGGCCTTCACGCGGTAAACATTTCCAACATCGGAGACATAGATTATCCCGTCACCCGGATAGATCGTTCTGCCGTTCTCCGATATTATCTTAACCACACGATCCACTTCATCTTGTTCCACCACCATTTCCAGTTTTGCGATCTCACTATCTGTGACCAAATATTTCCGGGAAACAAAAGCATTTTCATCCTGGAAATTTCCTGTTCCTTCTGCCGCGGAGATAGTCATGTTTGCAAACCCGGCATTTTTCAGACCGGTCACTATCTCATTTACTTTGTTCGGTCGTATAAAAGCTTTAATCTCTTTCATTGTAATAATTTTTAATGTTCATGCTCAGTCTCTTCTTTCTTCAGATCGGCAAGAAGGTAATATGCCGCATTCAGAACTATTTTAGCATTTTCAGGCAGAGGATCAACCGGAGTTATCTCGGTATAACCGTCATCCTTTTGTCCTGTCACAACTTCAGTAAACTTAAATGCTTTAGAGTTCCCGTCATCTTCTTCATGATCGCCTTCCGCATGAGCTCCCTCTTTATCGTCTTCATGTTCTTCGGCAATTTTGGTCTCAACAAAAATATACGACTTAGTTCCTTCGGTCACTACGGCATCGTTAGGCAGTGCAGGCACATATTTTTTATCAGTATGCAGATGCCCTGAAATATACATCCCCGGAATAAGTCCGGACACATCCTGCTCTATTTTTGCATGGATATGAATGGAACGGGTGTCGGGGTCGAACTCCTTACCTATTGCAAAAACCGTAGCCGTATATTCATCATCAGGCCTGTTCGAAACTGTAAAATGCACTTTCTGACCTTTTTTTACGAGATAAACATCTTTCTCGTACACAAGAAAATCGGCGTGTATAGCACTGTTATCGGTAATGGTTAACATCTTATCCTTAGCATCGACATAGGTGCCGACCCTGATGTTCACCTGATTGACATACCCGTTTATGGGCGACAATATCCTTACCGAGCCTGTGATATTGCCGTCAATGATCTGTTGTGGCGATATGTTCAACAGATTAAGGCGTGCCTTAAGCCCCGAATATTTTGCCTTTGCGGTAAGATATTCCGATTTGGCCTTTTGAAAATCCCTGCCTGAACCCACATTATTCTCAAACAGTTCCTTCTGGCGCTTGTACTCCTGTTCCAGAAAATCAAGCCTTCCGGCAACCTCTGCGAATTCTTCCTGAATTGCAATGTAATCAGGGTGTTCCAGCACAGCAAGCAATTGTCCTTTCCTGACCTTATCGCCCTGAAAGACATTAATCGATTTTACATTGCCTCCAATAACCGCAGTTATGTCCGCACTGCTTCCGGGCGGAACGGCGATCTGCCCGTTTACTTTCACCACTGTGGTCAGATTGCGCATCTGAAGGCTGCCAAGCTTAAGGTCAATGGCTTTCATCTGCCTTTCATTCAGAACCACAACACCTTCCTGCCCTTCATGTTCGTGTTCTCCGTTTCCTTCCTCTTTTTTGGAAGGATTGTTACATGCAAAAAGTATCGCTGTTGCAAATATTGATATTATTAATCTTATTTTCATTTGTTTAAATTTTTCTGATAACTTGTTTAATTACCGTCTTTTATGAAGGATCAAAGTGTTATTTCCCCGTTAAATATTTAAGCTGAGCAGAGAGTTCGAAATACTCATTCCTTTTGATCAGGTATTCCTGCTTTATTTTTATAGCCGATTCGATGTTCTGAATGAACTGTACATAATCGATACTTCCCAGGCGATATGCCAGGTTGGATGCCTCGATCTGTTCATTTGCCAGTTGAAGGGCATTTTCGTTGTAGTATCCTATCACATCTTTCAGAATGAGGTATCTGCTCAACAGCTGATCGTACCTTGTACTAACCTCAATGACCTTTTGTTCATACTGTTTGTTCGCTATCTGATAATTTATTTTAGATGCCTTTGTCTTTCCCGACTGGGAGAAGAACAACAAAGGAACCGAAATGCCTACCTGCCAGAGATTATATCCCCTGTTACCGTCAACCGACTGACTTGCATAACCTGCATCGAACTTAGGCAGAAACCCTGCCCGCTCAGCTTTCCATTCAGCCTCCGAAACTTTTATCAATGATGAAAAGTATCCTAGTTCAGGACTGCTATTCAGCGAATCGGCTGCTGAAGCAACAGGGAAAAGATCACTCTCTGAAACTTCTGTCTCAATGTCAAAGTCACCATCCAGCATCAGATACTGATTCAGCATTTGCAAAGAAGCAAGATAATTACTTTCGGCTGTTTTAATGCCGATCTTCACCTCCTGATATTTTGTTGACGCCGACAGATACTCGATCTTTGAAGTAGCCTGTGTTTTATACCTCAGCTCCGCTGCTTTACGAAAATCGGCATACAGGCTGTCGAGTTGTCTTAACAGTAACCACTGCTCTTTTGCATAAACAGCCTTGTACCATACACTGCGCACATCCTTCACCACCGATGCCTCGGTAAGATCCAGACCTGACACTGCACTTTCGGTACGGGTTTTTGCCAGTTTACTTTTTGCAGGAATTCCCAGCAGGTCGATCTCATTCTGGTTGATGCCAATATGATTGTTAATGCCCGGCTCGCCGTTACCGACCTCCTCTTTTCCCGTATAAAGAGATGTTGTCCCTAAGTCGATAGCAGTAGCTTTCAGAGCTTTTTGTCTTTCCACTTCAAGCTCCGCTGCCTTTATTGCAGGATAGTTTTCCCTCGCCCTTTCAACGGCTTGCCTGAGTGTCACAACCTGAATCTGACCATTTGCGATCAGAGGTAGTCCGGCATATAGAATCAGTAGCAGAATTATTGTTTTTGATATTTTTGATCTCATGGTATTTAAATTTGTTCTATCCTTAACTTTAAAAATCTTTTTGTAAGCTCTCCTTCTCAACCCACTTGTACAAAACCGGAAGTACCACCAGTGTAAGCATTGTTGATGTCAACATTCCGCCAATAACTACTGTTGCCAACGGCCGCTGCACCTCTGCTCCTGCCGACATGGATACTGCCATAGGCAGAAACCCGAGAATATCGGTGGAAGCTGTAAGAAGAATAGGACGGATACGCCGGATTGAACCTTTAACAATAATGTCGTTAATGTGTAATCTACCCTCTGCTTTCAGTTCATTGAACCCGCTGATAAGTACCAATCCGTTCAGTACGGCAACACCAAACAGAACAATGAACCCCACACCTGCCGAAATACTGAAAGGCATACCTCTGAGCCATAACGAAAAGATACCGCCAACAGCGGCAAAAGGCACTGCAATGTAGATCATCAGAGTTTGCTTGATTGAGCGAACTGCAAAGAATACAAGTATGAATATCAGAGCCAGGGCAAGTGGTACAACAAGAGTTAATCTTTTTGAAGCCCTTTCCAGATTCTCAAACGCGCCTCCGTAACGGATGTAATACCCCGGCGGCAATTTCAGTTTCGCATCAAGGGTCTTCTCAATCTCATCAACAAGTGACTTTATGTCCCTGTCCTCTACATTTATCCCCACATAGGTCCGGCGCTGTGTATTGTCACGACTTATCTGCATGGGACCCGGTTGATAACTGATGTCAGCGACCTCTTTCAAAGGCACCTGATTACCGTCAGGCAGATTAACATACAAATTACGTATGTCGTTTATGCTTCTGCGGTGCCCCTCATCAAGACGTACTACAAGATCGAACATGCGTTCACCCTCGTAAATGCTACCTGCCACCCCGCCGCTGAAAGCTGTTTCAATGATCGTGTTAAGATCTTCTATTTTTAAATTGTATCGTCCCATCCGATTACGGTCATACTTAACAGTTATCTGCGGCAATCCCCGGGTTGCTTCTGCTTTAATGCCCGCAATACCGTCAATGCCGGAAATGAGCCTCACAATCTCCTGTGCTTTGTCGGCAAGAACGTTCAGATCATCGCCGTAAAGTTTTACGGCAATATCCTCACGGATACCGGTAAGCAGCTCGTTAAAACGCATCTCAATGGGCTGTGTGAACTCGTAATTGATCCCCGGCAAAACGCTAACAGCATCCTTAACCTTATCGATCAGCTCCTGCTTTGTCTTTGCTTTTTTCCACTGATCTTTCGGTTTAAGTATCACAAAAATATCAGCTATGTCCATTGGCATAGGGTCCATCGGAAGGTCAGCAACACCAATACGACTCTGTATGGCCTCCACCTCATCGGGAAAATTATCCAGAACTATCTGTTCAAGTCTTGTCGATGCCCTTTTCACTTCCGAAAGTGATGTTCCCGGCTTCAGCAATGCCTGAAAAGCAAAATCGCCTTCATCAAGCTTTGGCATGAACTCAGCTCCCATCCTTGAGAAGAGGAAAAAGCCCACGATCAGAAGAACAACTGATGACGAAACAACCCACTTGCCATGTTTTAATGCCCCGTTAATGACAGGCCTGTACGCATTCTCCAGTTTGTTTATCACCCGTTCACCCCAAGACTTTTTATCCGTTTTGGGAGGCTGGATGAACGATGCTGTCATCATCGGAATATAGGTAAGACAAAGTATCACAACGCCAAGAACGGCAAAACCGAATGTCATTGCCATTGGTTTGAACATCTTACCTTCAACCCCCTGCAAAGCCATCACAGGAATAAAGACTATCAGGATTATCAGTTGCCCGAAAAATGCCGAATTCATCATCTTACTTGCCGAATTGTAGGCCATTTCATTTCGCTTCGAAGCAGACAACTTTGTGCCTATGAACTCTTTCTTATGCAGGTAGAATATCATACTTTCGATGATTATCACCGCACCATCCACAAGTATTCCGAAATCAAGGGCGCCGAGGCTCATCAGGTTTGCCCACACCCCGAATATTTTCATCATGATAAATGCGAACAGCAACGCCAAAGGAATGGTAGATGCCACTATCAGCCCACCACGCAGATTACCAAGGAATATGACAAGAATGAAGATCACGATTAGTGCTCCGATGCCAAGATTCTCGGCAACCGTAGTTGTTGTACTTTTTATCAGTTTACTGCGATCGAGGAACGGTTTTATCTCCACACCCTCGGGCAGCGACTTTTGTATCAGTTCAACACGTTCTTTAACTCGCTTTATGACTTCATTGGAGTTCTCTCCTTTGAGCATCATCACAATTCCTCCTACAGCTTCACCCTTACCATTTTTGGTAAATGCCCCGTAACGGACAAAACTGCCGAACTTAACATCCGCCACATCCCTGATGAAGATCGGCTTTCCGTCAACATTCTTAACCAGAGTGTTCCTTATGTCATCAAGTGAACGCATCAAACCTTCACCCCGAATAAAGTTCGCCTGAAAATTTTTCTCGATATAAGCACCCCCGGTATTGCGGTTGTTAGCTTCCAGAGCTTCAAAAACATCCGACATCGTAAGCCCCAGGCTTCGCAGCCTGTCGGGATTTATCGCTACCTCGTACTGTTTTTTACGCCCACCGAAGGAATTGACCTCAACAACTCCGGGAAGCATCGCCATCTGACGCTTAACAATCCAGTCCTGCATTGTTCGAAGGTCCATATCGTTGTACACCGTATCGTATCCCGGCTGTACCTCAAGAGTATACTGAAATATCTCACCGAGACCGGTACTTATCGGAGCCATAAACGGCTCACCGAAACCGTCGGGGATTCTCTCTTTTATTTCTGCAAGAGCCTCGCTTACCAATTGCCGTGGAAGATAGGTTCCCGCATTATCCTTAAAAACTATTGTAACCACCGAAAGCCCGAAACGTGATATGCTTCTTATCTCAGTTACATCGGGCAGGTTTGCCACGGCCAGTTCAACCTGATATGTCACAAACTGCTCAATATCCTCGGTGCCCAGGTTTGGCGCAGTAGTGATGATCAGTACCTGATTGTTGGTAATGTCAGGTACGGCATCCAGCGGAACTTTGGTCATGGAGTAAATACCCCCTATGATCAGCCCGATGGTCATCAGCCATATCAGCGCCTTATTCTTTATTGAAAATGAAATTATTTTATTGATCATTGTTGATTTCTTTTAGGAAGCCGTTTCCCTCTTAAAAGGAAATAATTTCGAACTTCTGAAAAAGTAAAGTTTATGTGATTTATTCTATGCGATACGTCGAACTCCCTGCCCTAATGACATATCTGCTAATTTTCAGTATTAACAGAAAATGTGCTTCTACAATTCACCCTGGATCCCGGAAAATTAAACAGAATAAGAATTAAAGACGTACCATACAATGATGGTCTTAGAGTTTCCTACCCCAATAATGCAGGAAAAAGCTGTTTGCAGAATAGTAAAAATGGGAGTTCTTCTTAAGCGGGTGAGCCCCTGACAGGCTGACAATCTGTGAAAAGCAGAAATGATTTCAGATCGTCCCTGTAAATTGAATGATCTGTTTCTTTAACACATACCGGGAAATCATACCGGTTATCCAATGACATTAAGATCTGAGAATGATCTGATATTTCATTGAATTTCAGCTGCCTGCTTTTACTCTCTTCGTTGATAAGCACATTAAAAGCATGACAGCTGTGGGAGATATCTGCAACTAAAGAAACATTTGTCTTTTCCTTACCGAAACAATTGTCATCCGATGCATAGTGATGGTGATGAGGGATAACAGCATGCAGAAATATGACCAGTCCTGCCAGCCATACAAATGTTAATGCTATTTTTCTGCCGTTATGTCCCATAAAAAACTAATGTCCTTTATTGATTAACGACAAATATAGGAAAAAGTTCATGCAACCGGGTTGCAAAAACAAAATGAGAGAAGCACGGCTTGTTCAA
>JAOZOF010000233.1:4581-5822 GCA_029933425.1 Marinilabiliaceae bacterium | reverse complement strand
TTGATGTTCTTACCTGTTGAAAGTACAATTATCTCCTTTTTGCGGCCTGTGATGTGCAGGAACCCTTCATCGTCAAGGTGGCCCAGGTCACCTGTGTAAAGACGGCCTTCCTTAAGTACGTCAGCAGTTTCTTCAGGTCTGTTGTAGTATCCCTGCATCACATTGGGGCCTGATGCAACGATCTCCCCGTCGATTATTTCAATGGTAACACCGGGCAATGCATGTCCCGGACTGCCGACCTTGATCTTATTCGGACGGGTGAAAGTTATCATCGGGGCCGCTTCGGTCATTCCGTAACCTTCAAGTACCTTGAATCCGAGAGTTCTGAAACCGTAACCCGTTTCGGTGTCTAAGGCTGCACCTCCGCTGATCATGTAACGTATGGCTCCACCGAATTTTTTGTGCACTGATTTGAATAATGTTTTTGAGAAACCATAAGAATCAACCTTACGGGCAAGGTTGAACAGGCCCGTAGCTACCTTGCTTGCGGCTATCTTGGATTTTATCCCTTTGAAGATAGCAGAGTAAAGACGCGGTACCCCGATTATCATTGTAACTTTGTTGTCCTGTAGTGTTTTGATGATATCCTCTGATGTCATCGACGGTGAGATGGCTATTGTAGCACCTGTGAAGACAGGGATAATCATTGTTCCCATGAGCGGAAAAATATGGTGCATTGGCAGAAGCATAAGGATAATGTCATCCTCGGTATAGATATTTATGTGTTTGTAAACTCCGTCGATGTTAGCTTTCAGGTTCCGGTAGGAGAGCATCACACCTTTAGGATTTCCGGTAGTCCCCGATGTGTAAATTATCACCGCCGTTTTGTTGTCATCATCATCTATCTTAACAGGTTCTTTTAAAAGGTCAGTTTCTGTGTCTTCATACTCATCTATTACAAAAACCTTTGTTTCGTGTGAAACTTTTTTCAAAGCTTCCTCCATAGTTTTTTTAGTATCTTCCGAAACAAAGATGACCTCAGGTTTGCTGTCGTTCAGAATGTAAGCAATGTCATCAACCGATGACATAAAATCTATGGGAACAGCAATGGCACCGTTCACCCAAGCCGAATAGAAGGCATACACCCACCCCGGCCTGTTCTCGGAGAAGATGACCGTTTTATCCGGATTGATGTTCTGGTAAAGATTTGCAAATAGAGAGACCTTTGAATGAAAGAGGCCATAGGAGATCTTTTTGTCACCGCTTATCAGCAGGGTTTTGTTGCTGTTGTTGTGTATCAT
>JAOZOF010000233.1:3139-4481 GCA_029933425.1 Marinilabiliaceae bacterium | reverse complement strand
TAATCAATGATGATGTCAAGATCGTTTTCTCTGGCAATATCTTTTATTCTGATGAAATCATCGCTGTTCAATGTTTTATCCGACAGGGTTATGAAAATGTGCGAAAAAGCAGATGATCCGGATAGAAGATCTTCTAACGAATTTGTATCCTGAATTTCTGTTATTCTGTATTCGATATCGTGATCAAGACAAATCTCAACCGGAATGATACTATCTTCACCTGAATTTACGATGATCAGTCTTTTGTCAAAAGGGATTACAGAGGAGAGTAATGATTCAATTGCAAAAACGCGGTCTTTCGAAAAAGGGATATATTCAAATCCCGTCCGGTAAAAATTTTCCGGAGTTATTCTTTTTTTGCTGAATATACGGTCTAAAACCTCTTTTTCAATATTCTTGTTGTTCAGTAAACTCTCTTTGTAATGTAACATATCTCTCCCTTTTGTTAGTTTGTTTTCCCTCGGCTTTAAGCCGTCCCTGCCGGAACAATATCAATTTGATCTTAAATAATTGATGTGCCTTCTCTTAATTGGACAATTCAGGATTGTTTTATACGTACACCGAAGCGAAAAAAATCAAATAAAAAATCAAGAAGAGCAAATTCTGAATTCTAATTTTTAAATTTACATCGATGACAAAATTTCTTGACATAATACTTCCCGTTCCTTTGCCAAAACTGTTCACGTACGAAGCCGGTGATCTTGCAGAAGAAACGGCTGTTGGGAAGAGGGTTGTTGTGTCGTTTGGCAAGAAGAAACTTTATTCGGGTATTATTGCATCTATGCATAACAAAAAGCCCGAAGGATACGAAACGAAACCTGTTCTTTCCGTTTTGGATGAGAAGCCGGTGGTAACAAAGGAGCAGGTCAGGTTCTGGGAATGGATAGCCGAATATTACCAATGTACACTGGGCGAGGTTTACAAAGCAGCTCTTCCTTCGGGATTGAAGCTTGAAAGTGAATCCTATGTGCTTTACAACGATGATTTTGTGGCAGAAAGACCTTTGACGGAAAAGGAAGGGATCGTTCTTGACATTGTGGCTGGAAAGAAGAAATGTACTATTCATGAACTGAACAAACTATCGGGACTAAAGAATAGTTTGCCGGTTGTGAAAAAACTTCTGGAAACAGGAGCCATTTATGTGAACGAAAAGCTGAAAGAGGGATATAGACCCAAAACAGAGAATTATCTGAAACTCTCGGAAAAGATCATTTCGGAAGAAAAACTACATGAGGCTTTTGAGGTTTTGAAAAGAGCTCCCAAACAACTTGCTGTTCTGATGGGATTGCTATCGGAGACCGGAGGTGTGGAAAAAGCTTTGTCGGGGAAACTTGTGTCACGG
>JAOZOF010000233.1:0-3039 GCA_029933425.1 Marinilabiliaceae bacterium | reverse complement strand
TGTTGCCGGAGATAGCTCTTACTACCCAGATAACCACAAGGCTGAAAAAGCGTTTTGGCAATAAACTCGGGATCTTCCATTCTAAGTTCAACGATTCCGAAAGGGTGGAGGTATGGAACAATCTCCTGAACAAAAAGGGTTACGAAGTGATACTCGGAGTAAGGTCATCGGTCTTTCTGCCATTTGAGAATCTCGGTCTGGTCATCGTTGATGAGGAGCATGAGACAAGTTACAAGCAGTTTGACCCTGCTCCGCGTTACCATGCACGTGATGCGGCAATCATGCTTGCTTACATGTCGGGAGCAAAAACACTGCTTGGGACGGGCACTCCATCATTTGAGACGTACCATAATTGTGAGCTCGGAAAATATGGTATTGTTGAACTGTTCGAACGTTTTACGGGAATAAAGATGCCGGTAATTATGCCGGTGGACGTCAAAGAGGCATACAGGAAAAAGCAGATGCGCTCACATTTTCATCCGGTACTTCTGGAAAAAATGAAAGAGGCACTGGATAACAATGAACAGGTAATTCTGTTCCAGAACAGGCGGGGATTTGCCCCTTACGTTGAGTGCCGTCAGTGTGCCTGGGTGCCGCGTTGCGAATATTGCGATGTCAGTCTCACTTACCATAAACATCTGAATCATCTTACATGCCACTACTGCGGACATTCGGTGCCTATGCCCGAGGCATGTCCTGCATGCGGGTCAATGGATATAGGAACAATGGGGTTCGGTACGGAAAAGATAGAAGAGGAGATCAAAGAGCTTTTCCCGGATTCCCCCGTTGCACGCATGGACCTTGACACCACGCGTAACAAGAGGTCGTATGAGAAGATCATCGGCGAATTTGAGCAAAAAAAGATCCGGATACTGATAGGCACACAGATGATAACCAAAGGTCTTGATTTTGATTCTGTAAGCCTGGTGGGGATACTTAATGCCGACAACATGCTCAATTATCCTGATTTCAGAGCATACGAGCGCAGCTTTCAGATGATGGCACAGGTGAGCGGCAGGGCCGGCCGTAAAGGGAAACAGGGACTTGTGATACTTCAGACATCCGATCCGCAACATCCGGTGATCCGGGATGTGATAAAACATGATTTTCTGAGTTTTTATAAATCACAGCTTGAGGAGAGGCTGATGTTCAAATATCCGCCCTATTACCGGCTGATAAGTATTACTCTGAAACACAAAGACAGATATAAATGTGACAATGCTGCACGTCTGCTTGCCGGATATCTTAGTCATTCATTGGGTGACAGGGTGCTTGGTCCTCAGCCGCCGCCTGTAAGCCGAATCCAGAATATGTTCCTGAACAAGCTGCTGATAAAGATTGAGAAAGAGTTGTCAGTAAAGAAAGTAAAACATGCCATTGCCTATTACATCGAAGCTGTTAAAAAGAACGAGGAGCTGAGGTCTGTTATCTTCCATATCGATGTTGATCCGATGTAGGCGGAATTCAGCTTCGGATAAAGATATTTTTGAGGCTGGAAGCATCTGATTACAAAACAAAATATCCCTGAATATATTTAGTTAATTTTAATATCTTTGAGGCCTGAATCTGAAAAATCCATGGATACTAAAACACTGTTTGAGTCATTCAAAAATGTTCATGTGCTTGTTATCGGCGATGTGATCATCGATTCTTACCTGTGGGGCGATGTGTCAAGGATATCACCTGAGGCGCCGGTGCCGATAATCACTGCATTAAAAAGGGAGCACAGGCTGGGAGGAGCTGCAAATGTAGCTTTGAACGTTCAGGCTCTCGGGGCAACTCCGTTGTTGTGCAGTGTGGCAGGTGACGATGGTCACAGGAAAGTGTTTGAGAAGCTGATGAAAAAAAGAGGCCTGATCACTGACGGCATAGTCTTTTCACCACAGAGAGAAACGTCAGTAAAGACCCGGATCATAAGTCAGAATCAGCATTTACTGAGAATTGATGATGAAATTGACCAACCTCTGGCAAAAGATGTAACAGAATCACTTGTTAAACGTATTAAAAAATTGTTGTCAGAATACAAGATCGATGCGATCATCTTTGAAGATTACGATAAAGGTGTGATCACGCCGGAATTGATAGAGGAGACAGTGCAGTTTGCTAAAGAAAGGGGGATACCGACACTTGTTGATCCGAAAAAAAGGAATTTCAACCATTATGACGGTGTGACATTCTTTAAGCCTAATTTTAAAGAATTTTTAACCGGACTGAACCTTGATCTCAAAGCCTCTGACAAAGAGGAATTGGCAAAAGCTGCCGGAGAATTCAGGAAGGAACATGATATCAGGGTGCTGATGATAACCCTTGCAGAGAAGGGTGTTTTTGTTTCCGACGACAATGGTCATTCTTTCATCCCTGCTGAGGTGCGTAATATTTCTGATGTATCGGGTGCAGGTGATACGGTGATCAGTGTTAGTGCCTTATGCCTTGCTTTCGGCTTGAGAACGGAAGCCGTGGCCAGGATAGCAAACATGGCGGGCGGACTTGTTTGTGAGATACCCGGAGTTGTTCCGGTAAGTAAAGAGCTTTTGTTGCAGGAATGTATGGATAAAAAAGTCCTGGAATATCAGGCAGAACATGGAGGTTGAAAAAAACTCATGGTTTTGTGTTGTATCTGATAAAGAATTTTTTATAAAAGTTTATCTTTGGGGAAAATAAAAAAATACCACTTTCGGAGTTTTAAGAAATATAATTAAACAATCATATTATGGCTAAAATAATTGCTTTAGCAAATCAAAAAGGAGGGGTAGGAAAGACGACAACTGCGATAAATCTTGCAGCAAGTCTTGCGGTATTGGAATATAAAGTGTTGATTGTGGATGCAGACCCGCAGGCTAATGCAACGTCAGGGTTGGGATTTGATCTTAAGGATATTGATAAAAGTATTTATGAGTGTATCGTTGACGGTATCGATCCGAAAGAGGCAGTTGTTAAAACTGACATTGAGGGTCTTAGCATATTACCGTCGCATATCGATCTGGTAGGAGCTGAAATAGAGATGCTGAATCTCCCGAATCGTGAAAAGGTTCTGAAAGG
>JAOZOF010000232.1 GCA_029933425.1 Marinilabiliaceae bacterium | reverse complement strand
ACAGGCTAAGCCCGCCTCATTGCACAAAAAAAAGGATTGACGTCTGTTCCCTTTTTTTGTAAATTAGAGTATGGCTTACTTTGTTTACATACTTTACAGTGAAAAGACTGATAAATATTACATCGGTAGCACTTCCGATATTGAAAAAAGACTGATCAAACACAATTTTGGGGGAACGGCCTCTACCCGACCTGGAAGGCCATGGAAGATTGTTCATACCGAAACTTTCAGGACAAAAACTGAAGCTTTAATCCGGGAAAAACAAATAAAAAACAAGAAAAGCAGAAAGCATATTGAATGGCTGATCAATTCAAGACAGAGCGATTAGAGAGCCCCGAATGTCATGATGCAAAAAATGCAGGACCAACGGCCCTGCATTTTTGTGTTTTAACTTATGTTAACCGTTAAACAAATAAACAGATCAACAAATAACCAACTACTTACTATTTCTTCTCCTTTATAGCTTCCATAATCTTTTGTTCCAGTTCTTCGGCAAGCTCGGGATTATCTTTTATCACCCCTTTCACGGCCTCACGTCCCTGTCCGAGTTTTGTATCTCCGTAGCTGAACCAAGAACCACTTTTCTTTATGATATTAAGATCAACGCCAAGATCGATTATCTCACCTATCTTGGAAATACCTTCACCGTAACGTATCTCAAACTCTGCTTTACGGAACGGAGGAGCAACCTTGTTCTTGACCACCTTTACACGTGTCTGATTTCCTACCGCATGCTCACCATCTTTTATCTGAGATATACGGCGAATATCAAGACGAACAGATGCGTAGAATTTAAGTGCATTTCCACCGGTTGTAGTTTCCGGATTACCAAACATCACCCCTATCTTCTCACGAAGCTGATTAATAAAAACGCAGGTAGTGTTGGTCTTACTAATATTTCCCGTCAGCTTACGCAACGCCTGTGACATCAGACGGGCCTGAAGTCCCATTTTTGAGTCTCCCATCTCACCCTCTATCTCGGCCTTAGGAGTAAGAGCAGCCACCGAGTCGATAACAATGATGTCGATAGCTGATGAACGGATGAGCTGATCTGCTATTTCAAGAGCCTGCTCACCATTATCAGGCTGAGAGATGAGAAGGTTCTCCACATCCACACCAAGCTTCTCGGCATAAAAACGGTCGAATGCATGTTCTGCGTCGATGAACGCAGCGATACCGCCACTTTTCTGTGCCTCGGCAATTGCATGGATAGCAAGTGTTGTTTTACCTGATGATTCCGGACCGTAGATTTCAATAACCCTTCCGCGAGGATATCCCCCAACGCCAAGGGCAAGATCAAGACCGATAGAGCCGGTATGAATGACCGGAATATCAACAACTGCATTCTCTCCCATCTTCATTATGGTTCCTTTGCCATAGGCCTTATCTATTTTATCCATTGTAAGCTGAAGTGCTTTCAGCTTCTCTTTATTTACGTTTGATTCCTGCTTGTCTGCCATTTTCGTATTATTCTTAAATATTTAATTCTTTATAGATCTGATTTGTATGATCTTTTGTTTTTACCTTTTCAATTATCTTCTCAATATTTCCATCTTCATCTATTATGAAGGTCTTACGCAAAACTCCCATGTATTCTCTCCCGTACAGTTTTTTTAACCCCCAGGCATCGTACATTTCAAGTATTTCCTTATCAGGATCAGAGATCAGATTGAACTTCAGCCCGTGCTTTTCGATAAAACGCTGATGCGATGCTTCACTGTCGGGACTGACACCTATCACAACAAACCCCTTTGATGCAAGATCCTCAAGATTCTCATTCAGGTTCTTTGCCTCTGCTGTACATCCGGGAGTGTTATCCTTAGGATAAAAGTAAAGAACAACTTTCTTTCCTTTAAAATCAGATAGTCTGATCGTTTCACCGTTCTGTATCACACCCGTAAAATCGGGAGCCTTATCACCTTCTTTTAATTTTGACATAACTAAATGAATTTCTTTTACAAATATATCGTTTTATCAACATATTAACAGCCGTCTTATTCAAAAGTTTTTAACAAAAAACAAAACGTGATTGAATAAAAAAAGCCATCCTGAAGATCAGGACAGCTTTTTAACAAAAACTAAAATATCATCTATTTTTCAATGGGCTGAACAGGATATTTACTCATTATCTTTGCAACCCCTTTCTGTATACGATCTTCTCTGTTATTTGTATTCTCACTTAACGTTTTCTTTCCTATACTTTGCCAAACCAGTTTTTTCTCTTTTGCATCATAAACAGCTACAACAAGAGTCCCGACAGTATAGTCATCCTCACTTACTGTAGTGTATGAGGTTCCACCGCCCCATCCCCATGCAGGACCGTATCCCCAACGACTATAACCCCAACCGTAACCACCACCATAGCCACCACCCATATGTGTGGTAGTAGCAGTTTTTTCAGTTTTATTTTCAGTAACAATGTACAATGCAACAATAATGTCAGCATTATCCTTGACCACTTCTACTCCGCGCTTTTTGAATTCATCGGCAAAAGCCTTCTCGATACGCTCTTTATCAAAACGGTTAAGCAACTGGTCGCTGTTCTTCGCCCAGCCGTAATACTGTAATGTTTTGTATTTAGTAAAATCAACTGTTTTGTCATAATCACTGACAACTTTTATTGAACTACATGACGAGAATAATACCGCCACTGCTGCTATTAAAAATAAACCTATCTTTTTCATATCTTTTATTTTAGATGTTAATACTATTTCTTTTAACAAACCTTTTGCTATTATGTTCTCAAGAGAGTTCTTTGTTCATAAATATACAAAAAAAGTGCCACGATATAATCTTATTACAACACCTTTTGTTATATCATATACCAACATCTATTTTACTGCTATCAGCTGTTCATGCTTATGTGCACGGTATGCAAATATTGCTATCGCAATAAAACTGATGAACGGAAGAATAAATGAAGCATTAACTGCCGGCAGCCATGCTACTCTTCCAAGGTCAATTATAGCACCCTGCAAAGGAGGCATCAATGCTCCGCCAACAATGGCCATTACCAACAAAGCAGCACCCAGTGTTGCATCCTGTCCCACGTCACGAAGTGAAATACCGTAAATTGTAGGGAACATAAGCGACATAAATGCTGAAGTTGCGATAAGACTGTAAAGTCCGAACATTCCCTCAACCAGAATAGCCAAAGATGTTGTTACCATACCACCTATTGCAAAGACCATTAGTAATATACGCGGATTGAAATATTTCATCAGAGCTGTACTGATAAACCGGCTTCCGATAAACAACGACATTGCTACGATATTGTATCTCTGAGCAGTAGCCTTGTCAATCCCGAGATTATCAGCATACTGTATTATGAACGTCCATACCATGATCTGAGCCGCAACATAAAAAACCTGTGCGATCACACCTTCTCTGAATATCTTATTTTTCATCAAACGCCTGAACGACTGCATAGGATGTATACTGTTGGCATGTCCTGTCTGGGGCATTTTAGTAACCAGAATAACAACGAACATGATCAGAACAACAATTCCAAGTGCAACATAAGGATCACGAATTACCATCAGGTCATGAGTACGTATTGCAGCCTTTTCGGATGCATCCAAAGTAGAAAATATAAGATTACCGGCCGCATCCCTTTTGTCTGACAGCAAAGCAGGAAGAACGACCTGTGATGCTACGAACATTCCCAGGATAGAACCCATAGGGTTGAATGACTGGGCAAGGTTCAAACGACGGGTTGCAGTTCGGGGATCTCCGAGTGAAAGTATAAACGGATTAGCCGTAGTTTCAAGAAAAGCCAGTCCGAAAGTAAGAATATATAGGGAAACCAGGAAATATCCGAACACCTCATACTTGGCCGCAGGGATGAACAGGAAAGCCCCGATGGCATAAAGCAACAATCCAAGTAACATTCCTTTCTTATAGCTGTATTTCTGAACAAACAATGCCGCGGGAATAGCCATGGTACCATATCCGCCATAAAAAGCGAACTGCACAAGAGCTGCTTCAGCATTAGGTATTTCCATTACCGTTTTAAATGCTGCAACCATCGGATTGGTAATATCGTTGGCAAATCCCCATAAAGCAAACAATGCCGTGATAACAATGAACGGGAACAAGTATTTCTTTTCAACAACCGGAACTTTGATCTTCTCCATATTTTTATCAGTTAATAATTAATATTAATAAACTATTCAACAGGTGTAACCCCTTTTTTCAGGATAATATTACCATACTTTGCAGTTTCCCCTGTCATTACAACAGCAAATGCATTTTTTGCCCTTTCGTAGAAATCGAATCTGTCGATACGCTCGATAGCAGGAATATCCGGGTTTGTTATCAGGATACTTTTCATGTACGACTCTTCAACTGCAGGGTCAAGCTCATCACCTTCAACTGCTGCCATCATTATAAGCGGCGCAGGAACATACGCATCAAGCTCGAACAAAGGCAGGATAGCTTTCAACAGATCAGGTATCCTCAGACCATCGGCACGGATAATTCTGTCATTGAATGTTTCTCCGGGAAAATGAGCATCTGCCAGAACGATCTCATCGCCATGACCCATACGGGCAAGAATTGCAAGCAGTTCCGGACTTATCAGGGGGGAAATTCCTTTAAGCATAATTTTTTGATATTTTAATTAATCACTGAACGCAAACTTGTATATACAAGTTAAATTGAATGTAAAATTAACTATTTGTTTTAATTTTCCAACAATCCCTTCTTAATTACAATTACATGTTCCCCTTTTCCCGACGGATAATACATCAGAATACACTCTTTTTTATCAAAGAACAGTTTTCCGTTCGTAACATAAACATCAAACTCATTTCCATAAATGTATTCAGGAATAAATATCTCGGCAGGACCTTTTGCTTTTGGAGAAACATCAAACCCAACACACAGTTCCCTGTTTTTGTAATAATATTCATACGAAGTGAGCTTTCCCGGTATCTTTTTCGGATAAGGTCTAATTGCAGCTATCAATGCTCTGCCACCCGAATTAATATCTTCGGGGTCCTTTTGTTGCGACAGACTGAACACCGACAGGTCTTCCCCGTTCCAGTTATCGCCTCTTTCGTTCGTGTTATCTGCAGTGTAGTTCCACAAGGTATAGTTTAGAAGATTTTTCTCTATCACGCTGAAACTGCGGTCCAAAGCCTTTATCTGATCTGAATAATCGCCTGTCCTGTATGCCTCCCGGTCATTCATATCGAAAGGAATACCAAATTCACCAAGAATAGCCGGAGCATCTCCATACTTTTCACGGGTATTTGTTATCATCTTTTCTTTCAAATACATTTCAAAAGCCTTTTTTACTCTTCCCGGACCCCAAACGATCTCTCCGTCAAGATAACCCAGCCAGGGAACATACTTTTTCTTGAACAACGTAATGTCATCGTACCAGTGAGAGCCGTTCACCCAATTAACATCCTTGTATCCTTTAAGATCTGGCAGAGATTGAGGTTCGGGGAAAAGGATATTGTCAACGCAGATGAACCATCCGGGATTTACCGACCTTATGGAATCGGCATATCTTTTGGCGAACGGCGCATAGTACCGGTCATTGAAATCAACCTTTTCTCCGTTCACTTCTGAAAAGTAAGACTTATTCGATACCTCAGGCTTTCCTTTTTTCATTGTCCACACACCACATTGCTGCCAAAGACCGTTGCTACTATTCTTCCATACCGATGCCTCTTTTTCATTTAGCCTGACCTTCCCCGTACTTCCAATCCCAAAGGTGCCGACTTCAAAATGCTCAACATCGACCGGAATACCTGCACCAAGCATCATTCCCTCGAAAGGTGTGGGCGCGTCACCCACAATATCCATTTTATA
>JAOZOF010000040.1:2844-20017 GCA_029933425.1 Marinilabiliaceae bacterium | reverse complement strand
ATCTTTACTCCTTTGGGAAGTATCTCGTTGTTCAGCTCATCAACAGCTTCATGTATTCCGGCAAGTACTTTCGACGGGTTTTGATGACGCAGAAGCTGAACGATACCTTCCACGCCGTCGGTGTAATCTCTTTCGTGGTCGGTAAACCCGAGAATACCTTTTCGCTCTAAGTTGCCATACTTAAGTTTTCCGAGGTCGCTGAGATAAACGGGTACGCCGTTTTCGGTCTTCACAACTACGTTTCCTAGGTCTTTCAGGTTTTTAACCAGTCCGATACCTCTGATAACATAACTCAGGTCGCCCCGGTTGAGCATGCTGCCGCCCGCGTTTGAGTTGTTTTTTTCGATTTTCTCAATGATGTCGGAAAGCGAAAGGTTGTACTGCTGTATCTTCAGAGGGTCGATCTCGATCTGGAACTGTGTGGTGATACCTCCGAAATTACTAACGTCGGCAACACCTGTCACCTGTTTCAGCCGCGGTATGATGACCCATTTATGCAGCTCTGTAAGTTCACGCAGGTCGTGGTTCTTACTTTCGATGATGTATCTGAATATCTCTCCTGTAGGGGATGTAAGAGGGTTTAGCCCGGGAGATGCATCGTAAGGGAGATCAACTTCGGCAATGCGTTCTTGTACCCGTTGACGTGCCCAGTAATCATCAACGCCGTCCTCAAAAACCAGAATGATGGCCGACAGGCCGAAGCTGTTCTTACTTCGCATAACATGCAGACCGGGTAATCCGTTCAAAGCTCTTTCAAGGGGAATGGTAATCTGTTGTTCTATCTCTTCAGCAGCCAGCCCCGGTACCTGTGTTACCACCTGAACAGTAACATCGGCAATATCGGGGTATGCCTCAACCGACAGTTGTTTCCATGAGTAATATCCGAAAATGGCAAGCAAAACGAACAGAGCCACCATTATCCACCGGTGTTTTATCGCAGCAATAATTATTTTTCTCATCTCTGTTTAATTTTGCTCAAGTAAAAAGAATCCTCCGTTAACAACTATCCGTTCACCGGGTTTTAGTCCCGCGTTTACGAGCATCATGTCATCTTCAACACCAGTGGCATCAACTTCCTGCCTGATGAAAGTGTTACCCGCTTCCGCAATGAAAACATAACTGCCGTCCTTATCCTGAAAAACAGCAGTTGACGGGACTATTATTTTTTTGTTTAGTTTGTCGATGAAATTTACTGAAACGTACATGCCCGGTTTTAAAATATGATCAGGGTTATCGCACTCAATGAATACCTGTACCGACCGTGTTTCCTCATCAAGCAGGTCACTTATGTAGTAAATCTTTCCTTCGATCTTGTTATCGGAAACAGATGAAGCTGTTATCTCTATCTCTTCCGATTCGTGAATAGAGTTAATATCCTTCTCTTTTACCTGTCCTACTATCCACACTTTGTTAAGTTCGGCAACGATTACAACCGGATCAGCATTTTCTTTAAGATATTGCCCGAGTACGATCTTATTTTCAACTATATCACCGGATATTGGTGAACGTATGATCAACGGCTGGCCCAAGACAAGTTTTTCCGGGTTTACTTTGTAAACTTTCAGACTTGCAGTTACGTTTTCGTAATCACGTTTGGTAACTTCATAGTTTACCTCTGCTTCTTCAAGGTCTTTCTGTACACCAACGCCGTTTTTGTACAAGTCCTGCTGACGTTTCAGGTTTTTCTCGGCCAGCATCATCTCCTGTTTCACCTGATAATACATTTTTTCGATTTCGAAAATATCAGGTGAACTTATTGCAAAAACAGGGTCATCTTTTTTTACATGCTGCCCGAGTTTTACAAAAGACTCGATGATACGCCCCGGAAACGGTGAGGCTATTTCTGCATACTGGTTGGGAATAGCCTGCACAATTCCGAAAGTCGAGATGTTTTTCTTAAAAGGTTCTTCTTTTACTGTTACTATCTTTATGCGTTCAAGTAACGGTGAATGACCGGGAACAATTATTGTATCCCCATTGATTTCCGGATTAATATTTTGCGGTTCTTTTTTCTCATTGCCACAAGCAAATAGCAGTATCACAGATGCGATTAAAATATATTTATTCATTATTCAAGATATGATTATGTGTGAGATTTTACAGATAATTACCGGCACGCATGAATAAACACATTTACAATATCCTGAGTGTTACAGCACAAATAATAAATGCTCTGTAAATGTTTTTGCCGGATGTTTTATGTTTAAGATACGGGAGGAGCCCGCAGAGAGTAATTGTAAAAAATGATCTTTTGCGGTATTCCCGTAATTACAGGAATCAGAAGAGACCCGAGAAGAATAAATATTGTTGGAAGTAAAATAGTGCCCGTAAGCGATGTAGATAAAAAATGTGAAATAATATTTATCGTAAAAAATTCGTCCCGGGTGTGTGTATGTTTAGCAGATTTGTCTTTTGAATCGTTATGCGACCAGTAGAAATGTGAGTGGGATATTTTGACTCCGTTAATAACATGTGAATGATAAAACAAAGTGCTGTTTATGTAATATATTATAAACAGCAGCAGCAGAAAATGTTTGATGTATTTGTTATTATTGTTCAAATGCCTGTTGGAAAAATCTTAATTTTATCACGTTAAATCCGATTTATGCAGTATGCATTTAGTAAGGTTTGGGTTAAATGTTAACGAAACAAAAATAGAATTATCTTTTTTTAACTGAAAGATAACGGTAACTTTTTTAGGAAAGAATTGTAATAAGGTATTAAAAAGCCCGGCCTGAAGTGTTACGACCAGGCCGGGATTTGCGAAAAAAATGGAATTAGAGATCATTTCGTTACAGGTTAACGAGATTGCCGATTTTCAGCCCAAAGTAAATAGAACGGGGTTCTGCCGGCCCGTAGATGTATCCCGGGTCACGGTTAATGCCTGTGTCGAAATCGCTTTGGTAGGAGTTAAATATATTTTTTATTCCTCCGAATAGTTGCAATGTGGCTCCGTTGATCTTGATGTTGTATCTTACCTTTAGTCCAAGGTCAAAAAAGCTGGGTGATGTTCTCAGCACTCCGGCATCGGGGTCGGGGATTGTAGGGCCGAAGTACGGAATAAGCATCTTTCCTGTGTAATTTCCGGTTGAAGATATCCCAAGGTTTTTTGCTGCTTTCCAATCCAGTGTCAGATAACCATAATTAGAAGGAGTGCGGAAGAATTTTGTTTCGTCAAACTCCTGTGGTTTTTCATATCTGCTGCTTTGTATGGTGTAGCCGGCTGTTAATGAGAATTGATTCGAAGGCACAACGTTCAGTTCAGTGTTAAGGCCGGTCACTCTTGCTCCGTCCTTTGCATTTATCCTTGTGTAAATGACCGTTCCGTCTTCATCGGGTTCGCTGTATTCCATAACAAACGGATTGTTCAGCTTTGTGTAGAAACCCTCCATTAAAAATCCGAAATATGTTTTGCCCATCTGTTTGTTGAAGTCGAGAGAAGCCATAAAACTGTTACTTGTTTCCTGTTTCAGGTCAGGACTGTTTTTATGGATAACCTTGCGTGAACCTGATGTTTCAATGTGCAGGTCTTCGTCGAAGATCTGCGGGGCACGGTATCCCTGTGAGTAACTGACCCTTGCCTGAAGCCACTGTTTTATATCGTATTTCAGGGTAACTCTCGGGCTGAGCACATTGCCTGAGTTGTCGGAGTCAGGATTTTCCTTGTCGTGTACCTGATAGTGGTCGAAACGGGCCCCGACCGAAGCTTTTAGCTTATCCCAGTTCAGTTCGTACTGTGCGAATATTCCTGTTGTGTTTATCGTTTGGTCGGCAACTGTAACGTTGTTTGTGTGAGGAATGTTGATGATAGAGTCACCGATGATCACTGCATTTTCAATATCTGCATATCCCAGTTTTTTATCAATAAGAGATGAACCCACATTTTCGATACCGACAATGAGATTTGAAGTTCCGAGCTGTGCTTTGTACTGTGTTCCTATGGTGTATGTGAAATCGGCTGTGTTTCCGTAATCCTTCAGCGATTTGTTCGCTCCGTAGTACGAATCACGGTTTACCCGTTGCCCTGATGCATAAACCGATAACATATCAATATCTCTGAAAAACTGGTCGTAGGTTAATGCACCTGTGGTTATGTTATGACTAACAGCTTCGGCAATATTTGCTTCATGCGGAGGGTAGTCAAATCTGTCGCCGCCCCGCCGGTCTTCGTTTATGTGAAAGAAATCGGCTGCCAGCTTACTTCGTTTCCCGAAACGGTGATAGAGTCTTGATCCGATAGTTACATTTTTCAGCATTGCTATTTCCGAAAAGCCGTCATCGTTGGCATCGAACGGGTCACGTTGACGGAAGAAACCAAATAAGGACATTCCTGTTTTGTTATCGGAAGAAACAACCGATCCGTTGAAATTTACCGAGTAGTCGGGTGAAGCATCGGAGTAACCGGCACCAGTAAGTCCTGTGTTAGCGCCAAATTCGTAAGAGTTGTTTATGGGATCTTTCAGGATGAGATTGATAGTGCCGGCAATGGCATTACTGCCGTACAGGGCAGAACCTCCGCCGCGTATCACCTCTACACGTTCAATCATATTTGCCGGTATCAGCTCCAGTCCGTACACTCCGGCAAGTCCGCTGAAGATAGGCCGGCTGTTGATGAGGATCTGGGAGTAAGGCCCTTCCATGCCGTTCATTCTTACCTGTGTGAACCCGCAGTTCTGGCAGTCGGTTTCGGTTCTCAGTCCCGGGCAAAAATTCAGCCCTTCGCTTAGGGTTACTGATTGCGTGGTAGCAAATATTTTATGTGTGATGGAGTTTACAATAGTTGATGCTTCTATCCGGTTTGTCTCGTTCCGGTCGCCTGTTACAACCACCTCTTCCAATCCGAGAACATCTTCCTGAAGTTCAAATTTAATGTTAAGTGTCTCTCCTTTTTTTATTGTAATCTTCTTTTCCTGCGGTTTATATCCCAACGACTGAACAACAAGAGTAAGGTTTCCTTCGGGAAGGTTCAGGAGGTGATAATGTCCTGTTTCGTCAGTAGTTGTCCCAATTGTCGTTCCTTTTACACTAACAGTGGCAAAAGGGATATGCTCATCACAGCAAACAACGTGTCCGTTAATGTTTGCATCACTTTTAGTGTGCTGTTGCTGTCTTGTCTGTTTCCTTGTTCTTTTTCTTACCTGATTCTGGGCACTAATAGTTATCGTACACAGAAATACAGATATAAGAATAAAATACAGTTTATTCATTTTTATATTTCTTAGAGTATTGAAATTGAATGAGATAATTATCTCATTGTGAGATGTAATTGTAATAATCATTGTTCAATAAGGTATAAGCCACTGCTAATACACACAGAAAATGGATGTTACAAGAGCTATATTTGATAACTCCGGATGATTTGATCCTTATTGATGATAAATGATAATGAATCTGTCCATTATTTACAGACAGGAATAGATTGGAGGCGCTCTGCCTTTTTTGTGAGAAATGTATGAGAATGAAATTCTTTTTATCTGAAGAAAAAGACGCTTTGTTTTTTTGAAAGAAGCAATTAATGTAAACGTTAAGATTATTGCCGGAAAGAGTATGTTTACCACATGGTAAAAATGAAATATTGTATCCGAATGGTGATGTGTTTTGAACGGTTTTGAATCTGCTGACTTGTTGTAGGGGTGTGCATGAACAATGATTGTGCCGTCGCTTAACTTATGGGTATGAAGAAAGAATGCCTTATCGAGGATCATAAGGCTCATTAAGCCAACCAACAAAATGGCAATTGCTCTCAGCGATATGTTACTGGCAGGTTTTTTCATACCGGCACAAAAATAAACATATTTCTTATTTAGACGTATTAAAAATAAAAAATGTTTTGTGAAAAGATTTTTGATGATTGCATGTAATTCTTCATAATTGCTTAAGCTTTGTTTATTTTAGCCGATATTTTTGAGAAACAAGAATTAAACTTAAGAAATTGGAACAAAATACTAAAACACTGCTGATAAAACTTTTTGAGGATTGGGCGGGTGAGAATGCGAGATCGTATGTTGCATTGCCATTATCGGGAAGCTATAGGAGGTATTACCGTATCTCGGGAAGGGAGAAAAGTGCAATAGGAACCTATAATGCCGACAGGAAGGAGAATATTGCTTTTCTTGAAATGTCAAAATATTTCAGGAGTAAAGGATTGCCTGTACCGGAAATTTATGCTGAAGAGCTGGATGATAATGTTTATTTACAAGAAGATCTTGGTGATATTTCTCTTTATGCTTTTATACAAGGGATGCGTACAGGTAAGGATTTTCCGGATGAGTTAAAGACTTTTTACAAAAAGACTTTAGAAAGCCTGATCCTGTTCCAGGTGAAAGGAGGCGAGGGGTTCGATTATTCAAAGTGCTATCCTCGTGATGCTTTCGACAGGCAAAGCATGATATGGGACCTGCACTATTTTAAATATTATTTTTTGAAACTTGCCCGAATTCCATTTGATGAACAGTCGCTTGAGGATGATTTTCATAAGTTGATAGATTTTTTGCTTGAGGTTGACCATGACTTTTTCTTGTATCGTGACTTTCAGAGCCGTAATGTGATGGTAGTTGATGATAATCCTGTTTTTATTGATTATCAGGGGGGACGAAAAGGCGCTCTGCAGTACGATGTGGCATCACTGTTGTACGATGCGAAGGCTGATATCCCCGATGATGTAAGGCTTGAACTTTTGTCTCATTACATGGATAATCTTTCCGGGTACATTGATTACGACCGGAAGGAGTTTGTTTCTCATTATTACGGGTATGTACTTATCCGTATGATGCAGGCAATGGGAGCCTATGGATTCAGGGGCTTTTATGAGAAGAAAGAGCATTTTCTGCAAAGTATTCCCTATGCTATACAAAATCTGAAATATCTGCTCGATAATGTTACTTTCAAGGTAGAATTACCTGCATTGTTTATGGCTTTAAGAAATGTTACGGAGTCGGAGGAGCTGATAAATATCGGTAAGTCGGCAGCACAGCTTACTGTTTCGGTCAATAGTTTTTCATACAAGCGCGGTATTCCAGTCGATATTTCAGGAAACGGCGGCGGTCATGTTTTCGATTGCCGTTGTCTGCATAATCCGGGTAAATATCCTCAATACAAGGATAAAACAGGTAAAGACCCTGAGGTTATCGAATTCTTTAGTAAAGAACCTGATATTGAGGATTTTCTTGATGCTGTTTATAAAATTGTTTCTCAGTCGGTTGAAACATACATGTCACGGGGATTTAAGAATCTTATGGTGTCATTCGGTTGTACCGGAGGGAGGCACCGCTCTGTATTCTGTGCGGAAGAACTTGCGGCTTATCTTAAAGATAAATATGATGTGAATGTTGTGTTGAAGCATGTTGAGCAGGAGATGAAAGGGATGTGAGAATAGTGATTAAGTGTTAAGTGATGAGTGGTTTGCTTATAGATCATTTAAAGCAGGCATTTTGTAACTTTGATTTGTTGAACAATCTGCTGTTAGGATCGTTCTAATTAAGAATGATTTTAAATAGCTTGGGATAATGGCAACAAGGTGCAAAGAGAAGAAGAAAAAGAAGATCTCTACTGAAAAAGCAAAAGGAATGAAGCTGGTGTGCAGTAAATGCGGAGCCTATGCCCACAAGGAGAAGAAGCTTTGTAAGCCAAAGAAGAATGCAGGGTGAGATAGTTTTGGTTCTTGGTTTGTAGGTTCTTAGTTGTTCCAGGTTTGCAAGTTCCAGGTGTTCATAACTGTTTAGCCATATAACCATAAAACACTGTAACACTAGAGCCATAGAACACTTTAACCATTTAATTAAATGAATGCAATGATCTTTGCTGCCGGACTCGGCACACGTTTACGACCTCTTACCAATACAATGCCGAAGGCTATGGTGTCTTTTATGGGCAGACCTTTGTTGTGGCATGCAATAAAAAGTGTTGAGAAGGCAGGCGCACAAAGGGTTGTTGTGAATGTTCATCATTTTGCCGATACTATCATCAATTACATAAAAAGTGAGAAATGGGACAGTGAGGTTGTGATATCTGATGAGCAGGATGAGCTATTGGATACCGGCGGGGGGCTTGTAAAGGCCCTGTCTCTGTTCATTCCCAACGAACCTGTGCTGATCAGGAATGCGGACATCGTTACCTCGTTCGATCTCAGAAGATTGATTGATCTTCATGAAAACAGTGGAAGTGATGCCTCCTTACTTGTTATGGAACGACAATCGTCAAGATATCTGATTTTTGATAATGGATTGAAGCTTTGCGGATGGAAAAATGTGCAAACCGGTGAAAAGATAATGTTCAGGTATTGTAAAGAAGAGAAAGACATGGGCTTTTGCGGTATTCACATTATGAATTATGATTACATAGCATCTCTCGGCAGTGTGCGTAAATTCTCAATAATTGAGGGCTATCTTGAAACCGGAGCTGAAAGATCAGTAGTAGGATTTGTACTGGAAAAGGGTAATGATTGGTTTGATGTAGGCAGTGTTGAAAAATTAAAGGAGGCAGAGGATTATTATAAAAAGAATGTGCAGAAGTAGATTTTTATATCTTATTTAAGGGTGTCTTCAATATTTTTTAATAACTTTTATGGATTTTAAAAATGGATTAATAAAGTGGGAAACTTTTTAATTTAATCTTTGTTCACATTAAAAACTCAACATAATTTACAATGAGTAGCGTAAATCATTTACATCAACGCAGAACAGCCGATCCATTTGACAGGTTTCTTAAGTTTATTTCCGGGGGTAGTGTATTGTTGATACTTGCGGCAACATTTGCAGTTGTATGGGCAAATATTGACCATAAATCGTACGAAACAGTATGGCATACATATTTCTCCGTTGATGCCAAGATCTTTTTTGTAAAGATGAGTGTACTTCATTGGATCAATGATGGCTTGATGGCCATATTCTTTTTCGTTGTAGGACTGGAGATAAAGCGTGAATTTCTTACGGGGGAGCTTAGTTCATTTCGTCAGGCAAGTTTCCCGATAATAGCAGCAATTGGAGGAATGATTGTTCCTGTCCTTATGTTTGAAATGTTCGGACTTGAAGGTGAAGCATCGCATGGTTGGGGGATACCGATGGCAACCGACATTGCATTTACACTCGGAGTCCTGGCTATGCTGGGAAAAAGAGTGCCTCTTAGTTTGAAGGTTTTCCTTACTGCTCTGGCAATTGTGGATGACCTTGGTGCTGTTTTGGTAATCGCACTTTTTTACGGGGGAAAACTTAACTGGGCAGCTTTGGCCATCGCGGCAGGATTGCTTGGGATTCTTGTAATTGCCAATAGAATGAAGGTACAGGATCTTCGTATTTATACTTTTGTTGGATTTATCATATGGTATTTCTTCCTGATGTCGGGTGTTAACGGTCCGGGAACGGGTCTTCATGCAACTATTGCCGGTGTTCTCGTGGCTTTTACAATTCCGGCGCATCCAAGAGTGAAAGCAGGAGATTTTATTGATGATATTAAACATATACTTTTCAGGTTTTATAATTTGTCGAAAAAGAACAATAAGATGATACTCACCCACGAGCAGTTATCGGTGATAAATGAGATAGAGTATTCGGTTAAAGAAGTTCAAAGTCCACTTCAGTATATGGAGAATCAGTTCCATGGTTTTGTAAACCTGTTTATTCTTCCTCTGTTTGCTTTGGCTAACGCAGGGCTGACCCTATATGGAAAGAATGGAGAGATTGTGTTTACGACTGTTTCATTTGCAATTGCATTCAGCCTTATTGTAGGTAAAACGATCGGAATTACTTTGTTTTCATGGTTAGCCGTTAAGTTCAGGATCGCTGTTAAACCGAAGAAAACTTCATGGTTATCTTTTACAGGTCTTGGTATTTTAGGAGGGATCGGATTTACGATGTCTATCTTCATTGCAGGTCTGGCATATGAAGGTGATCTTCTGAATCAGGCTAAGATAGGTATTTTCGCAGGTTCTATTTTCGCAGGAGTAGCAGGTTACTTTCTGCTGAAATATTCTTTGAAGAAAGATGAAAAGGAGGTAAGCAGAATGGTGAGAGAATAGATTTGTATCCTCCGGAAAACACTGTTTGGAATCCGGCCTCCTGAAATAGGGTAACTGATAAAATAATAATCAGTTTGCAGGTAATAGTTCCGCTACTGTAAATTGTTATCGTATTCAGTTATTATACCTCCGGTAAGACGTATAAGGTCAACATGACTTGCTATCAACTGGTACACAGCTGAAAGTTCATACAATGCTGTTTGCAGATATCCACGCTGAACATCGCGGAAATTAAAAGAGTTGATAGTCCCGTTCTTGTATTTTTCGGTGCTTATCTCGAGGTTCAGTTTTGCCGTTTCAAGGTTTTCGTGAGCAACTACCGCAAGCTCTTTTCTCACTTCAAAAAGATCATACATATCAAGTAACCTGTTATTGAGCTGATGCTTCATATCTTCGAGACGGATATCTCCTATCTCTTTTTCTATTTCTGCGATCTTAATGTTTGTATGAACTCTGTTCCCGTTGTAGATATTCATTGACAGAGCAAAGTTGGCATAAAAAGATAATTTCTTATTGAGTGTTTGCAGATTATCATAATTGTCATTCATTCCTTCAGGATAGAAGTTGTAATTTCCTCCACCCGAAAAGGAAAGGGCCGGATAACGGGAACTTTTCTCCATCTTGATATTCTTTTCGAGCAGGGCAAGATTAATGTATTGATTTTTAAGTGTCCTGTTGTTTGATTCCATTTTGTTTTTCAGATCGCCCAGCACGTAATCATTCAAGACGGGAGCAAGAGTATCGACAGGTGCAAACTCAGTAACATCCTTTTTACCTAACAGATATCCGAGTTCACGCATCGATGTACGATAAATCATTTGTTGATTCAGGTAGTTTGATTTATCTGTTAACCAGGCATTTTTTGCCTGTAACAGTTCATAAGTTGTTCCTGCACCAATATTCTTCCTGTTCTCAATGTAATCGTACCGGTCTTTTGACAGATCCATTACCTCTTTCATGACCTGTAGTCGTTCTTTTTCAAGAACAATCTTGTAATATCCTAAAATTATTGCCTGAATTGTATTTTCAATTACCAGAACTGAATTTCCTTCCGAAAGGTTTTCCAATAGCCCGAACTTGCTTTTGTTTATCCGGACAGCAAATCCGTTAAACAGTACCCAATTCATTCTTAATGATGGTTGTATTAAGGCAGTTTCGTTGTAAGTATCAATTCTTTCGTTGAAGGAATTGTTGAACCCGACATCGAGATTTAGTGAAGGATAGGCTCCTGCGTATTGCCAGTTGTTTTGTTTTTTAGCGATCTCGACATTACTTTTTTCGATCCTTATGCCGTAATTGTTTTCCATCCCTATGCTTATTGCCTCCTGTAATGTAATAGCCTGCTGGGCTGATACATTTGAGAATGCCTGCATCATCATTAAAAATATAAGAAATATGTGTGTTGGTTTCATATCAAAATTATGGTTAATAATTTATTGTAGGAACGTACGGCCGTACGTTCCTACAATTATTATGTATTGCATTCTATTCTATCTTTCTTTTTTTATAAATGTTTGCTTTTTCCACCTCTTCAGGCACAGGCTTTTTACCTGTGATCAGATATTTTGTCCATACTCTTATGTCGTTGAGGAATAATATGGTAACAGGGAAAACTGTCAGTATGAAGATCGTCCCGAAAAATACTCCGTATGCCAGTGCCATTGCCATGGGTATCAGGAACTGTGCCTGACGGCTTTTTTCAAAAATTATGGGGAACAATCCTATGGTTGTTGTAAGTGTCGTCAGGACAATGGGGCGGAAACGGGCGATACCTGCCTGGAATACAGCTTCTTTGACCTTAAGATTGTCAATGGCAAGCAATCTGTTGTATTTTTGCAGGAATACTACAGCATCGTTCACTGTTACCCCTGAGAGAGCAACCATTCCGAAAGCACTAAGTATTGATAACGGTATTCCGTGGAACATGTGTCCCCAGATTGCTCCGAGATATGCAAGCGGAATCATCGACAGTATTATCAATCCCTGGCCGAATGATCTGAAATGGATCATTATTACTATGGTCATAAGGATAAATGCCGGAATAAAGTAATGCATCATTGAGCTCTGGCTCTCGGCGGCATTCTTCTGTTGTCCCTGGAACAGGTATCTTATTCCCGGATAGTGTGCTTTGACCTTAGGCAATATATCTGACTCGATATATTCCAATAGCGGAGGTACTGGTTCATCAGGGTTTACAACATCGGCTTCGATACGTATTTCTCTCTTCATGTTGTATCTGTGTATGTTTACCGGTCCCCGTTCGATATGGAAATCTGCGATCTCAGCAAGCGGATACTCACCTTTAGGTGTTTTTATTTTCATTCGTTCCAGCTGTCCAAGCTCTTCACGGTCAGATCGCGGATACCGTACCCATACTCTTAACTCATCCTTTCCATGCTGAAGTCGTTGTGCCTGTGAACCGAAAAAGCCGTTCCTTACCTGGTTCAGCACCGTGAAATCATCCAGTCCGAGAAAATATGCTTTTGGTTTCAGTTTAAGTCTGACCTCTTGTGCTCCGAGCGGATTGTTGTCTTTTACCTCGGTTATGGCAGGCATTTCCTTTATCTCTTTCATCAGCATATCGCGGGCTGCAGAAAGCTCTGTCAGGTTCGTTCCCATCAGGCTTATAGAAATAGGAGCACCCCAGTGGCTGCGGCCTGCAACCGATATCTTATCTGCTTCAGGTACTTTTCCGATCTTCTTTCTTACCATGTTCGCGATGTCGAAAGATGATACTGGACTTCCTTCAAGGTTACGCAAAAGAACGGAAATATGCCCTGCATGAGAACCTCTTTCTTCCCCGTTGAAAGCGCTTCCCAGTGATAGGAAAGTATATATTATGTAATCGGTTGTGTCGTTATACTCTTCTTTCAGTTCATCATTTACTTGCCATACCTTTTTTTCAAAATCATACAAAGCATCGAGAGTCTGTTTTTCGCCTTCCCCCGGAGTGAATGCAATGTTTACATCAAAGTTGTCCGGTGGAATATTTGGAAAGAAAGTTGTTTTGATAAATCCTCCACGGAATAAACCTATTGTAACTAAAGTCAGTGTCAAAGGGATAAAAAGAACGATGTAACGATACCTGATAACCTTTTTTAAAAAAGTGCCGTAAAGGTTGTCGCGTGAATATGCAACCAGGTCTTCAAGTTTGTTCCTTACCCTGTTGCCGAAATTCACTGCATCGGTAGAGCGTTTCAGGATGTGCGGAGTTCCGATGTGAGCAGGCAGTACGAAAAATGCTTCAAGGAGTGAGAATGTCAGACTGAAAATTACCACAAATGCCATTTCAAACATCATTTCCATTCGTCCCTGTATCAACAGAAGCGGAGTAAATGCAATGATAGTTGTGAGTACTGATGTAACAACGGCAGGCAGTACTTCCATGGTGCCGTCAACGGCTGATTTCATCGGCGATTTGCCTTTTTCGAAGTGTGAAAATATATTCTCTGCTATCACAATTCCGTCATCCACAAGAATTCCCACAACAAGTATCATCCCAAAAAGAGAGACCATGTTAATAGTGATCCCGTACATATTGGCAACTACGAACATTGCGAGAAAAGCTGACGGAATACCCCATGCCACCCATAACGAAAGCCGGAAACTGAGAAAAAGGGCAAGGATGATGATCACAAGTATCAATCCGAAAAATCCGTTCGTGTACAACAGGTCAAGCCTCGAATGTAGCATGTTGGAGTAATCGAATGTGATGAAAAGTTCGGCATTGTTGTACTTCTGATTGAACTCCTCAACGTACTTATTTACAAAGACCGATATTTTTTCAAGGTCTTCGCTGATCAGTTTGTTTATCGAAATGCTGATAGCAGGTTCTCCGTTAAGCAGTGTAAAATTGGGGACATCCTGAAACTGTATCTTAACTTTTCCTATGTCTCCAACTTTTACCAGGCTGCCTCCTTTTTCACCTCTGATAACAATGTTGGATATATCGTTAGGATTTACCGACCTGTTCCTTACCCTGATAATTACCATGTAATTCTCATTTCGTATTTCTCCACCCGACAGATCCCTGTTTGCACTTGAAATGGCTTTACTGATATCATTCAGTGTAAGACCGTAACGAAGAAGGTTCTCTTCAGGTATCTCGACCGATATTTCTGTTGCGGGAAATCCGCTTATGTTGATCTGGCTTATCAATCCCGAAGCCATGAAGTCGTCTTCGATGTGATAAGCCATTTCCTTCAGGGTCATCAGGTCGGCCGAGCCTGCAAGTCCGAGCCGAAGGGCAGGGGTTATCGATCGTTGTTTGAAAACAATGGGTCGTTCCGCTCCTGTTGGCATACTGGTAATCCCGTCGATCGCATTTTTTACTTCCTGAAGTGTGAGGTCGATATCGTATTCGCCTGTGGTTTCTATCGATACACGACTGACATTTTCCGAGGATGTGGAGTTTATCTCTTTTATGCCGGGTATTCCGCGAATAGCTTCTTCTATCCTGACGGTTATACCTTCCTCCATCTCTTTAGGTGATGCTCCCGGATATGCAACTGATACGGTGATAAATCGTGATTTCCTTTCGGGGAAGAATGATTTTTTCATCGACAGAAAGCTGGAAACACCTGCTCCCAGTATTACGATGACCATCAGGTTTGCATAAAAAGGATATTTTACAAAAGTCTCTATTATTTTTCGCATGTTGTTTGCTTTTAACGACGCCTGGTATGTTACGGATTGATTTAATGAAACAGTGATGATCCAGATCTGTCCGTAACTATTTTTCGCTTAATGGTTTGAACTTTGCATTACCGGTAATTCCTGTTATCGATTCGGTTACCAGCATTTCACCGGGTTCAAGTCCGTTGAAATAAAGTGTTTCATCATTAAGTTTCAGAACATTTATAGATTTCTTAACAAGTTTATGATCTTCGATAACATAAACCTCACTACCGTTGTAAACGGCATTACGAGGCATTTCCATTACATCGGGAACGTTATTGCCATAAAGGATCACGTCAAGGTACATTCCGTCGAATAAAGGAAACGTATTACTGTTTCGTACCGCAACATAAACATTGATAGTGTTGGTTGCCGGATTAATAACTTCACCGATACGTGTAATGTACCCTTGTCCTTTTTCACCCGATTCGTTTATTATCTTAGCTTTCATGTTCGTTTTGATCAGAGAGGCATTTATGGCACGAACCGGCACTTCAAGCTCATAAAGATCATTCCGGGTGAATACAGCCAGTCTTACTCCGGGATTAACAACCGAGCCTGTCTGGATAGCTACTTCCTTGAGTGTTCCGTCAAAAGGTGCATGGATAAAATATTTTGTATATCTTATTTCGTTGCTTTTGATGGAGTAATATTCATTCAGGATGTTTCTTGTTGCCAGAAATATTCTCTCTTTTGATGAAGATGTTTTTGGAAGATCAGGCAGAGGTTTTTCAATGTCGATATCCTCAAAGAAAGCCATCCATTTTGGATAGGATTCCGGATAATCGATTTTCATATCGGGTAGTATGTTGGCTATCGATTTAAGAAAGTTACTTTTCTGGGCTTTAAGCTGAAATGTGAACTCATCGTTGATGACCTTTGCTATCAAATCTCCTTTTCTGAAATATTGTCCGGGTTTGAAAAGTTTATTCCCGTCTTCAAGTCTTCCGCCTACTTCCGAGCTTATGTTTATTTCATCAAAAGCTCTCAGCCTGCCTGATGTCTGGATTATCCCCGGAAGATCTTCGTATTTTACCGGACTTGCTTTAACGTATCTTGTGACTGCCGGGGGTGTCTTTATTTGCGGGTTCTTTTTAAATGTGCTTAGCCATTTGAACATAAAAACTCCAACGGCTATTAATAAAATTATGATTAAAGAGGCTCTGATCTTTCTGTTCATTATCTTTCGAATATTAAAGGTTGTTACGTTTAGTCGATAAAAAATATAATTTCCTGCTAAGCGACTGCAAATATCTTTATTTTTTATTCCTTTGGTACACTTTTGATAGTTTTTTATTTCCTTTTTGTTTATGAACGATTTTATCACATCTCATATCGGAGAGTTTACAGCTTTACTCACTGCTGTTTGTTGGACATTTACATCCCTGGCCTTCGAATTTGCAGGTAAGAAGGTAGGTTCTCTTGCCGTAAACTTTATCAGACTGGTACTGGCATTTCTGTTTCTGAGTTTGTTGATCAGGATTAATTCTCATCAGTTTTTTCCTGCCGGCTTTTCTTTTGACAGCTGGATGTGGTTATTGTTATCGGGACTTGTGGGGTTTGTTGTCGGCGACCTGATGTTGTTCCAGGCTTTTGTTGTTGTAGGGGCCAGAATATCGATGCTTATGATGTCGTTAGCTCCTGTTTTTGCAGGTGTGTTCGGGTGGATGATATTAGGCGAGGGTTTGACATTATTCAATGTGTTGGGTATTTTGATAACGCTGGCAGGAATAGCACTGGTTATTCTGAATCGTCCTTCGGGAAGGAAAGTTAAAATGGTGAATTATCCGGTAAAAGGTATATTTCTTGCTCTTGGAGGAGCCTTGGGTCAAGGACTAGGACTGGTTTTGAGTAAACTTGGTATGGGTGATCACGATGCTTTCATGGCAACTCAGATCAGGGTAATTGCCGGCATTGCGGGTTTTACGGTTATCTTCACAATTTCAGGATATTGGAGGAATGTGATGAATGCCCTGAAAAATAAATTAGCAATGACAGGAATATCAATAGGTGCTTTTTTTGGTCCTTTTCTTGGGGTCTCGTTATCTCTTCTGTCAATAAAATATACAACAACAGCAATTGCTTCTACTCTGATGGCAATAGTGCCTGTTCTGATCATACCTCCTGCTGTTTTATTTTTCAAGGAAAAAGTTTCTTTGAAAGAGATAATCGGTGCAGTTATTGCAGTGGGTGGTGTTGTAATTCTTTTTCTTACATAAGCAGGATTTGGTGAAGTATTGTCTTTGACCGATTGCATGTTGATAATTTGTTTTAATAGACTCTTTTAATTATATTTAAAACAAATACTCTCCTGATGAATTATGTTCTTATCAGAAACGGCTCTGTTGTGAGTTCTTCCGGAATTAAGGTAGCTGATGTTCTTATTGGGAATAATAAAATAATCGAGGTCTCTGAAAAAATTTCAAGGCCTGATCCTGAAACACCTGTTATAGATGCTTCCGGGAAATATGTCTTGCCCGGTGC
>JAOZOF010000040.1:0-2744 GCA_029933425.1 Marinilabiliaceae bacterium | reverse complement strand
CTGATCCTGAAACACCTGTTATAGATGCTTCCGGGAAATATGTCTTGCCCGGTGCCATAGATACAAATCGTACATTCAGTGAATTCGGGTTAGTTCTGAAAGATAAAATGATAAAGCTTTGCAGAGCTGAGATAATTGGCGGGACCACTTTTATGCTTGAGAACCTTGAGTCTAAAAAGAAGATGAATTGCATTGAAGGTCTTTATCTTTCAAAGAACAGATCGAAAGACAGCCTGATGGATTTTGGATTTCATCTATCACTTGCAGGTTGGTCAGACTTTTCGGAGAAAGACCTTGTTTACTGTTTTGCACACGAGGGAGTGACCTCTTTTTTTGCACATGGATTCGCTGAGCATGGTTTAGATGTCGATCTGCTCACGGAATTTATGCTAAGGATCGAAAAACAAAACCTATTGTTATTGATCGAGGTCAGTCACCCTGAGTTCAGGGGGAGCGGCTACACGGGAATTAGTCATGAGTATGAACAATCGGTAAAGGAGCACCTTGAGCAACTCAGGCTTTTACTGGATAAAGTGGTAGAGACAGGTTGTAATGCTTGTTTTTTTAATATAAGTTTTAACGAAGAGGTTGACTTGATCCTTGAGGCCCAGAAAAAACATACTATCTATGCAGAAATGATATTGCCATGTTATATAGGCGAAGGTATGGATTTTGTGATTGATGAAAAGACTGCAATGCACGGGTTTTCTCTTTCCGAAGGGTTGAACCTGATACCATACTCACGATTCTGGTCATTGATAAAAGACGATCAGTTCCTGGTTTCAAGACCTACACTCAGGGTTTCAAATATTGATGATAGTCCCGATAATCTTGTGTTCAACAGACCTGATGAATATTTTGTACTTAAAAATGCATTGTCGGTACTGTTTACCTCCGGTGTTGCCCGCGGAAATATCACGATAAAAGACTTTTGTAACATTATCTCTGAAAAGCCTGCCAGACTAATGGGATTATATCCTCAAAAAGGAGTTATCAGGGAAGGGGCTGACGCCGATATAATAATCTGGGATCCTGATATAGACAGGAACCTTTACTGCTCGTATCCCAGCAGTCATGACGAAAAGATCTCCTCAACAAAACTTAAGGGAAAAGCTCAGTTTGTTTTTGTAAAAGGTACAATGGCTTATGACGGGGAGGTATTTTACGGAGAGAATTTAAAAGGTCAGTATATCTACAGAATGCCTGTTTAGCTATTGATCTTTGTATTTATTTATTGAATTCAACCTTTTCATTGCATCTTTTCTTTTCCAGTAAAGGAACAGGGAAGGAATGTATGCAATTATGATACCGAGAATGAATATCAACAGTGTTAATTTCAGCATACCCAGGTTTCGCAGAGAGTATCCCAATATTACAAAAGCAATGTTGATGGCTCCGATTATCAGACTCGTTTGTAGATGAGTGAAACCAAGTGCCAGCATTCGGTGGTGAATGTGGTTCTTATCAGCGGTAAAAGGGGATTTCCCTTGTGATATACGTAAAAAGAACACTCTTGTGGTATCAATAACAGGTACGATCAGGATTGCCAGTGCAACTGCCGGACCGGAGTTCATAATGTAAGCATGTTCAGGATGCTTGGAGGGAATTGTGAACTCTGAAAAATGTATTGCCACTACCGAAAGTAAAAATCCCAATAGTAATGAACCGGTATCACCCATGAATATCTTCTGGTGCCTGGAAAATACATTGTAATAAGCAAATGCAATAAGTCCTCCAACCAATGCGGAACTCATGATAGGGATATGATAGTTGCCATTTATGTAAAACCATATTCCAAACGAAATTATCGTAATGATCCCTGTTATCGCGGCAAGTCCGTCTATTCCGTCAATAAGGTTAAAACCGTTGATGATAAATACCATGATGAACATGGAGATGACCACACTTGCAAGGTAATTTATATTTATTCCGAAAAAACCATGAAGGTCCGTAATACGCAAATCACCCATGCCTACAATTATAAATGCGGCAATTATCTGACCAAGCAATTTTACAATGGGGGCCGTAACAAGAATATCATCTTTTATACCTATCCCGAAAATAATAAGGATGGCAGGGATAAGGAAAGGTATCTTTGTAAATTCGAACCAATCGACAAAAAGAGAGTAAGTGAACAAAAAGCCGATAAAAATGGCAAGTCCGCCCAATGTTGGTATTCTGCCTTTATGCACTGTTCTTTTACCGGGAACGTCGAACAGATTTTTCTGGTGTGCAACTCTCAGTATGGTGGGTATTGAAAAGAACACCATGAAAAATGATATAATCGCAGCAAATGGAATTAACAGCCGTATAGTGTAATCGTTCATCAGTTAAATGATATCAATTCTTATTAACCCGACAGCAAATAAACGCAATTTTAATGTACAGTCGATAGTTGATGGCCGATGGCTCATAGCTGATTGTTGACAGCCATAGACCATCAACCATCCGCCATGGACTACGGTTGCAACATTACGTTTTATTGCCGTGACTTTAATAATGCAAAATTACTTAAATATTTTTATTCTTTCAGTTTAATTTAACTCTTAAAGACAAAAAACAATAATTATACTTAATTATTACAGCAGAAAAGATTATTTTTGGATTTTATCATTTTATGTCACTTTATTGTTAAAATGATCATTATATGAAGAGAAACAAGATTAGGTTTTTATCAATATATAAGCCAGTTTTATTTTTATTTGCAGTTTATTATCTGTCAGGCTGTATCCCGCAAAAAGAAA
>JAOZOF010000491.1 GCA_029933425.1 Marinilabiliaceae bacterium | reverse complement strand
ATTCATTTTTGGAAGGTTTTAGTTTGTAAATTTTAATGTCTTTGTACAATATAGTAAAAATTCTGTGTATCAGGACAGCTACGGCTAAAATTGCCAGAGGATGAGAGTTCCACGACTCTGCAAAGTCGCCATGGAAAAGGAAAATTATTGAATGTCCCAGGCCGCACCCCGGACAAAAATCTATCCCTAAAAGTTTGAAGATGCAAAATGAAAAATGAGTTTCATGAGTAGGTGTGGTCAGTGCCATACTTAGCAAGGCAAGAAACCAGAACCATGCTTCGAGGTGACCCCACCGAAAGTTGTATCTTAATCGTATTGGAATATTGTTTAACATGTTATTTCAAAAATAACATTTTCTTACAACATTCCGTTATCAAGCAGGATAATTATGTGTTCTATCATTTTTTCATCCCCGTCGGGGTCATAATCGGCTTTAAGGTTTGATCCGAACAGCCTTGCCACCGACTGCCAGAAGAATGCGGCGAATCCGCTTTTGTACTCTTTGATAAGGTTGTAACTAGTGTCGCCTGTTTCGCGGTCGATGAGGCGGATAAGCAGAAGTCCCTGAGAAACGGTCAGGTGGCGTAGAGGTTGTTCAAAATCTGCAAACAGTTTTTTTTCAGCTTCTTTTAAATATGCTTTTCGTTCTTTATCCGTTTTCAGCGTTTGCATGTGGTTATCTATCTCATGCAGTTTTCTGGCTGCCAGCCTGGCGTAAGGGAGAGTTTTTTTGATATTGCGAACAAGGCGGGAATATTTTCTGTACTCTTTTTTACTCCTGAACTTCCATTTGGGAACAACAGATATCTCATGCAAGGTAATATGTGGTAATGTATCTCCATGAACCACTTTAGTTTCCAGGAATATCTGTTTTGTGCCGGTTATTGGCTTTACCTCCTGCGAAACTGCTTTAGCAGAAAACAACACTAAAAATAATATGACAGCATAAACCGGTTTCATAACTCTGCACTATTCCTTTCTTCAGTTCAGTAATACAAAGATAAGGCCAAAAGGGGAAAGGTGAAAGGATAAAGGGTAAAGTTAGAAAGTTGAAAGGTAAAAGGAGAAGATCAATAAGATTTGAGATTGCAGATTTGTTGTGAACCGGGAATTAACAAGCCAGAGAATAGGCCGGCAATTACCGATTTTATATGTTTTACTTCTGAAATTTAAAGGTTTGGGGAATTGCGATGCAAGACATTCAATCGTCCGAAGGACATTGGATCGTCAAATTGAGCAAAAAACCAAAGAAACCAAAACCCACCCTGACGGCAGGCAACAAACCGTTAACTCCCTGCAAAACTTTTAAGCAGTTTTATCTCTTCCGGCCAGAGTGAATCGTCAGGGGTTTCGAGTATAAGAGGTATGTTGTCGAATCTCGGATCTGCCATGATCCGTTTGAACACGTCAATTCCCATGAGCCCTTTGCCGATACTGTCGTGGCGGTCAACACGGCTGCCGAGTTCTTTTTTCGAATCGTTGATGTGCA
>JAOZOF010000231.1 GCA_029933425.1 Marinilabiliaceae bacterium | reverse complement strand
AGCCTGTCTGACGCCAGGCAGGCTAGCAGCTTAAGACTAACACAGAGACACGGAGGCACAGAGAGTAAATTGATTTGCGATTAACGATTGCAGATTTGAGAAGTTATTTTCAGTTTAGCTGTTGTCCATTAGTTTCTGTTTTATCCTGTTATCAAGTACTGCCTGATCATTTTTGAATGCATAAAGGCCGGCAAGGTTCAATAACGAATCTACGGCAGTTTTGTTTTGCGAAATTTGGGAAGCCCAATTTTTAAAGACAGGGATTTTGCCATCGGACTCAATTAGTTTTATTTCGGAATTGTTTAGTTCAGGGAAGATGTCATTACGACCTTTATCCCGGGCTAATTCTAAAAGTTCGTGTCCGCTTGAAGGTATTTTGTGATTGAAACGTTTAGCAATATCAAGGATCACATCATCTACTCTCCATAATTTGTCTAACCCGGTTTCGGAAATTGTAATGTTGTTCAAAATTGTATCACCGGGGTCTTTAAATGGAATCTCAGAAACATTGTTCAAATAAAATTTTGCATCCGCAGCTACGGCCAAAGGCATGGTGAAAACATCAACCTCTTTCAGATAGGTAAGTTGTTTCCAGTTTCTGATACTGGCAGCTATCAGTTTTGTGTGCGTTTTGTTTTCTTTTTTTAATCTGTTCAGATTATCCTGAGTAGTGTTTGTCACTGTTTCCCCTATGAAATCAGAACTACCCAGGTTGTTGTTTTTCATAAATGCACCGATCCTTCCCAGAAAAACATTTGAATATGCAGGTTGAGCTATCAAGGCCGCCAATACATTTTGCCGTGCACTGAACATCAACGTAAAGTTTACAGGTATTCCCTTATTATGAAGTTTTCTTGCTCCTATAAGGCCTTCAGCCGTAAACGGGACCTTGATAATAAAATGATCAGGATTTACGTTGAAAAGTTTGGTGCCGAAATGTTCGATCCCTTCAATGTCATAGGCAAGGTCGGTATGTAACTCCACACTTACTTTTGCATTGAAGATCCGGGCAAGTCTTGAACCATGCAGGGCATTTAGTAAAAGTGCTATCTCTTTTATCCTGTCTCTCTTTTCAATATCTCTAAATAATTCAGAAGCTTCTGATATTATTTCATCGTAGATACCTTTCTGAATTTCCTTGTTCAACAAAGTGTTGTTTGTTGTTAAAGCCGTGAAATTTTCATTCCATAATTTTTTTGCTCCTTCAATGTCACCAGTGTCAAGCCAGAGAGTTGTTCCTGCCTTTAAGAATTTATTCCATAAAGAATCGGGAGCAGACTTTACCTCTTGGTCATTTAATTTTTCAAGGAATATTTTAACGATAGAATTAAGACTACTGTTATTCATTGTGCGTGATTTTTTATTACTTTAAATTTATTGTTTTTATTTAAAGATGTCAAATAATCATTTTATAGTTAATTATTGACTAATTAGTGTTTTATTTTGATAAAAGTATATGAATAAACACAAAGAATATTCTTAGATTTGGATTAGAAATTTTGTATAAGTTTTTTTATGAGATTATCCGTCCTATATTTTTTCATTTTGATCTTGTTGTGGAATTGCTCATCATCAAAAAGTACTAAGACCGCATTGGCAGAAGAAGAGTATATTAGCAAAATAGAGAAAGACAATTTCAACAGTTCAGATATTAATGAAGTTTACAATGATACCCATGATTTCGTTATTATAACTAAAAAAACGGACAGGGGAGTGGGCTTCCCAGACGTAATAGAGTTCATCGTTGTTGATCTTAAACAGAAAAAGATAATTTACAAAGATTCGGTTATAGATGGATCGGTTGCCTGGATAGATAATGATAATATTGAGATAAAAAGAGTACCTGAAGCAAGATCGAAAGATCCGGAGATTAATCGTAAAGCAGGAAAAAAAATCATAAACGTTCGAAAACTTTAACCAAACCTCATAATTATGAAATTATTTAGCAGAAGTTTGATCTTAATATTTGTTGCAATATCGGGTTATCTGTTTTATACCCATAGTAGTAAAAGTGACAAGAAAACTAAATTAGATAAGATATCAGAGACTATTCGATCCGGAGTGGAGAATGAAGAGCATGAGAGAGAAGAGCAAAACAAACTGAAAGAGGATAATCCTGATAAGTTTGCTGAATATCTGATGTTGTTAAAAACAGGAGAGTCAGGTAAGACTTACAAAGGAAATTATAAACTGGAGGAGTTAAAAAAAGCCCGGCAGCGTCTTGCACATCTAAAAAAGGCAACAGTTCAGTTTCCCTGGAAGGAAAGAGGACCCGGTAATGTGGGAGGACGGACAAGGTCTATCGTAATTGATCCGAAAGATGCCTCAGGTAATACCTGGCTTGCCGGTTCGGTGAGTGGTGGTGTCTGGCGTACTACGGATGCCGGAAGTACGTGGACTTGCATTTCTCCTGATCTCACAAATCTGGCAACAGGAAGTGTGGTTATCTCGCTTGATGACCCGAACGTGATCTATGCAGGTACAGGTGAGGGTTTTTACAATGTTGACGCAATTATGGGGGCAGGGATCTTTAAGAGTACGGATAATGGAGCAACATGGATACAGTTGCAATCGACAAAGGATAACAGTGATTTCTATTACGTTAACAGAATAATCACAGACCCTGATGATGTAAATTGTGTAATTGCTGTTACTAACAAAGGAGCTTTTAAGTCAATTGACGGGGGAGGTTCGTGGGTCAGAACAATCTCAGGCAGAGCCCAGCAGATAATTTGTGAAAAGGACAATTTCAGTAATCAGTATCTTACAATAAATAACAATGGTATTTATAAATCAACCGACAAAGGTGATACATGGTTTAAGGTAAAAGATATAAAGGAAGGCAGGATAGAAATGGCTGTGTCCCCTACATCTCCCGGAGTTCTTTATGCATTATCGTCGGAATCAAATCTTTATATGTCGGTTGACAATGGATATAACTGGGTTCAGGATATTGAGGATCCCAAGACTGATTTTCTGAACGGACAGGGATGGTATGACAATACAATTGTTGTTTCTCCTGGAGATTCGAATATATTGTATGTGGGAGGTATCGATGTCTATAAGATTGTTGTAGGAACTGATGATGCAGGAGGAGCAGTCAGGGCTTTTGAAACCGGCGTATCGTCATATGACTGGATCGGATTTAAGAACTTCGGAGGAGGATATCTTGGAGGAGGCTTCAATGTGAACGATAATACCAATGATTTTATAAATTGTTTTATTGACCTTATAGATTCAACCCAAAAAGCTCACAGGTTCGTATACGATGGCAATAAATATGTATTTAAAGGTCTGGTGGATGTGCCATTTGCAGTAATGAAGTCATCAGACAGTGTTAAGCTAAATGTTTCGTTCATCGATGATAACGACAACGGAGTCTTTGATCTGACAGAGAACAGTGATGAATACATCTATATCCATACAACAACTTATACCGGGGATACAGTTAATGAGATTGCGGTTGATAATGGTTATAATGTTAATAATATGTACAGTGTACTTCCCGTAATGCAGCCCGGACAAACGTGGGATCCTGGAACATTATCAGCTGTTCAGATCAATGTGGATACATATGATCTGAAAGGGAAAGCAATGACTTCAGAGAAAAAAACTAGTTGGAGTGCAGACATCTCAAGTTCAAGCTATTCTCATGCCGATCATCATGGTCTTGTTATCGATGATAAAAATGGAAATCCCTACCGGATACTTGATTGTAATGACGGAGGTATAGCTGTCTCTGATGATGGAGGTGAAAATTGGATAAGCCCGATAGTCTCATATGTTACTTCTCAGTTTTACAGTGTTTCCAAACATCCCACTGAGGACAGGTACCTTGGTGGTATGCAGGATAACGGAACCTGGTACTCCACAGCGTCGACAGGTAGTGATTCAAAGTGGGACGAAGCATTGGGAGGAGACGGTTTCGGATCGGTATGGCATTCCAGAAAACCCGATCAGATGATAGCTTCGTTATATTACAATCAATTATTCAGAACTGATGATAATTGGGTACATCTTTACGATATTACCGAAGGACTTGATGATGCGGGATCTGGTACAGGGGCACCGTTCATTACAACGATTGCAAGCAGTCCTGATGATCCTGACCTGATCTTCATTGCGGGACCGTCGGGTTTGTGGAGATCAGAGAATTTTGGTATTAAGTGGAACAATATTCACATTAACAGTGATGACTACGGTTACAGTAATGGCAGTGTTTACATGGAGATAAGTAAGGCTGATCCGAAAATAGTATGGGTAGGAGTTAAAATGAACAACAGCGGAAAACTCAATGTCTCGGTTGATAAAGGGAAATCGTTCAGTGCAGTAAATAATTATGATGTGAACATCAAATATATTTCGCGCATCGTTTCAGATCCTTTTGATCCAGGTATTGTTTATGTTCTTAATTCTGCAGCGAACAGTCCTAAGATCATTCGCTCGAAAGATATGGGACAGACATGGGAGGATATTAGCGGTTTCGGGGAGAATTCATCAAGCTCAAACGGTTTCCCGGATGTAGCTACTTTTTCAATGCTGGTAATGCCGTATGATACAAATATTTTGTGGGCAGGTACAGAGATAGGTTTGTTTATCTCAGAGGACAACGGACAAACATGGCATTATTCCGATAACGGATTACCTGCAGTTTGTATCTGGGATATGAAGATCGTAGGTGACCAGGTCGTTATGGGAACTCATGGCAGGGGAATATGGTCTGTCACAATCCCTGAACTTGCCAATGTCCCGTCAAAACCATATTTGGTAGGAGCAGGTGCAACTGCCGATAACAGGTTCAGGATAAGATATGAGGTCAAATCTGATTATGATTCGATAGCTTATTATTTTAATGAAGTGAAGCAGCTTGTAAAGACAGGTATTGTTCAGGGTATTAACGATGTTTTACTCGATGTTGAAAATTCTGAAGGAAATGTAACATGTCAGGTAGTGGGATACAAAGATGGTAAAGCATACCGTTCGAATTTATATTCAGCTAAAACATATCAGTATTCATTACCTCGTGTGAGGTATTTCAATGATTTTGAGATCAGGCAAAGAGATTTTTATGGCACTGGTTTTATCATTAGTGATAAATTTGATAACACGTATGCGATCAATTCAGACCATCCGTATCCACAAAGGATTGATTATACATACACATTGAAATATCCGGTAATAGTTATGGCTGATGATAAAATGTCAGTAATGACTTATGAGGACATAGCCTTTGTAGAAGAGGGAGAACCCGGCTCTGTTTTTGGCGATGAAGAATTTTACGATTATGTTGTTGTTGAGGCGTCAAAGGATGGCATTGAGTGGCTACCTCTTGCCGATGGTTACGATATTAGATACTCAGAAAAATGGGGCGATGACGAGAACGCAACTCCTTCTCCGGATATGTTCGTTTCACATAATATTAATTTCCAGGATACTTTTGCCCCCGGTGATACAATACTTATTCGTTTCAGGCTGTTTTCCGATCCTTACACTGTTGGTTGGGGTTGGGTAATTGATAATGTGAACATTCAGCAAGACGGTTCAGGAATATTCAACAGAGTAAATTCTTCGGAAGGAGATGTTTGGGTTACTCCGAATCCTGCTACTGATAAATTTGTGTTAGGTTTGGATTCCCGACAAAACGGTGAAATTTTGGTGAAGGTTTATGATCTCAGTGGCAAGTTGCTTTCAGAGGATAAATTCATAAAAGATCGACAGAAGTGGACACACAGGTATAGTGTTTCGGGATGGAGCCCCGGTGTTAAGATCGTTAATGTATTTGTGGGTAGTGAAAGATATTCAAAGAAAATTGTGATCAGAAAGCAATAACATTAACATAGCATACTGAAAATTTAAAAAGCTGTCCTGACCGGATGGCTTTTTTTATCGGGAGAT
>JAOZOF010000490.1 GCA_029933425.1 Marinilabiliaceae bacterium | reverse complement strand
CCTCGTTCAACATTGTAGTTTTCCGACAGGTCGTGTGTGATGTCGATGACATCCAGCTCGTCAAGCTCTCCATGGCCTTCGAGAAATGCAATGGACGGCTTTTCCTTTGTGGTAAGTTTTCGCAGAGTGTTGATGAGCTTAAACTCCAATCCCTCGATAGAGTGGTTCAGGTTTTCCTGTCCCGACATGCCCTGAATATTATCGAGCAGGTTCACGGGTATCTCTTTGCCTTCGAAGTAGATAATTGCATACGGAAAAACAAAGCTCTTGGTCTTACGGCCGTCCTCTTTTGTCTCGATCACCGGATAGGGCTGAAGACCTATTTTTTCAAGATGTTCTACAAAAGCTTTTTTCTCTTTACGGCTTCCCTTTCCGGGATCGATGAATTCGTAATGAAGAGAAGGGGAATAAACATCGAATTCGTCAAGCATCTCTTTTGTGGCACGTGAAAGACGTTTGAAACCCGGGTTCAGATCTCCTTCAAGATAAACCTTTATCAGAATGTCATCATCCATGGTTTTTAAGAACGACTTTGTAATGTTCGCCAGTGTATATCTTTTTTCGGATGTAAGGTCGATACGGAAAAACCATTTATCGGCAATGAAATTTACGGCAACAATTATTGCGAGTGCTATGATGAGTTGAAATATGCTTTTTTTCATGTGTTTATTTTTTACCGCAAAGTCGCAATGTCTATTTGATCATTCTTTGCACCTCTGCGCCTTAGCGGTTTATTTTCGTTTCATTTTTGTATAGCTTTTAGCTGTTAGTATTTTTTGTAAACAAATCAACAAATCAACAAATCAACAAATCAACAAATCAACAAATCAACAAATCAACAATATTCCTTAAACATCATTCCCACTTCCTGCTGTCGAGAACGGTTTTGGTAACAACTATAAAAAACGCAATTACACTTCCGAAATAGATTATATCGCGTGAGTCGACAACCCCGCGGCTGATGGAGCTGTAATGTTCATCGATGCCAAGGTATATGATCGTGTTTTGAATTTCGTGCAGTGCCGGTATTGATGCTAATGATTCAAATCCGGTGTAAAAAAAGAAAGAAAGGATGATTGCCAGAATGAAGGCTATCACCTGATTGTCGGTTACCGACGAAGCAAAAATGCCTATTGCCGCGTAAACAGCAGCAAGGAAGAACAATCCGATGTATGACCCCCACGTTCCTCCCGTATCAATGTTGCCTACAGGGTGCCCCAGTTGATAAACAGAGTAAAAGTAGATAAATGTGGGCAGAAGGCTGAACGAGATGACGATAACAGCTGCCAGGTATTTTGCCCAGATGATCTGATAGGTCGTAAGTGGACGGACAAGCAGCAGTTCAAGTGTGCCTGATTTTTTCTCGTCAGCAAAAAGCCGCATTGTGACTGCCGGTACAAGGAAAAGGTAGATCCAGGGTGCGAGGTAGAACAATGGTTCAAGGGTTGAATACCCGCTGAACGGGATGTTGAACTCTCCCGGTATCACCCACAGGAACAAGCC
>JAOZOF010000230.1 GCA_029933425.1 Marinilabiliaceae bacterium | reverse complement strand
ATACAGGGTGCTTATGTCAGACTAATCGGGACAGACGGGACGAACATAAAGCTGACGATCCAGGAAGACGGAGAATTCAGCATGAAACTTAAACCTTCAACCGAATACGTGCTGCTTGTGGCCGCTAAAGGATATTTTAATCATAAAGAGAAATTCTCTACCCTTAATCAGACAGAGAGTAAGGTCTATCAATTTGACATTGAACTGTTACCGACTGAAACCGCAATAATGCTCCGTAACATATATTTTGATGAGGGAAGTTATGAGCTGCCCGAAGGAGCAAAGCCTGAGTTAAACAGGTTGCTGAGAATACTTCAGGACAATCCGTCAATGAAAATAGAGATAGTTGCCCATTCCGATGATAAAGGTGATGAAACTGAGAATCTGGTACTTTCCCAAAAAAGAGCGGAAACTGTCATGAACTACCTGATAAAAAATGGTATTCCCCAAGAGAACCTGACATCGAAAGGATACGGAGGCTCAAAACCGCTGGTAGTTGACCGGAATTTGGCAAGTGATTACCGTTTCCTTAAAGACGGAGACATTCTTTCCCCTGAATTTATCAAACGGCTGAAGCGAAGCAATCAGGGCATAGCGCATATGCTGAACCGCCGGATAGAGTTTAAGATAGTAGAATAGTGGCGTAATGTTTTTTCAGTAAGGGTTAATTCAGCTTGTTACTCGTTATCTAAAGGTCATTTGGAATAAAAAAAGCAGCATGATCTGAGCCATGCTGCTTTTTTAAATAAGATAATATTCTTTTCTACGGTTCATCCACACCTGCCTGATACAACCAGGTCTTTGACCATGGACTATCCTTTTGCCCTTGCGAATACTGTGTCATTTCTAATTTGTTAACCGCTTCGTTATAATTTTTATTATTATATGAGATCTCATCACTACCATACATAAACCGGTATGGCAGATGCTTTTGTTTAGCACTGGGTCCGAAGTTGAGTTTAGGATAACCGGTACGTAAACAATCGAGCCAGGCTTCTGTCTGATAGGTCCATGATGCGATCCATTTTTGTTCTATCAGTTGCTCAAGTGGCTGATCCCATGTTCCGGTACCCCATGTAACACCTTCCTCGTTGTTCAGCCAGTCGTTTATCAAATCTTCTTCTTCGGCTCCCCACATTTCTAATGAAGCACGGATACCACTATCGTAATAAGTCTTGACATCTCCTCCTATCCAGCCTTTAAGGGCTGCTTCTGCCAGCAGAAATGAGACTTCGCTGTAGGTCATCATCCTTGCTCTCAGATAATCTCCGTTCGGATCTTTAAACTGATCGTTCAGAAATGAAACAAACTTGTTGTATGAGGATTGGGTTGGCGCATTATTAAGGTTATATCTTTCAGGAATAATCTCGTTCGGGGATATTCCCACATAATCATATGAGGTGTCAATATATGCTTTCAGGGGACTGTTAGTGTTGTACAGACGTATCAATTTATTGTCGATCTCATGAATTATTCCGTCAATAGTTACGGTATCGGAAAGCTGTGTCGGCACTTCGATCATGTTAAACCAGTCGTCTAACCTCGGATCTTTATATCCTTTCAATTTATCTACAAATGTTTTACAGGCTTTTATCCTGCGATAGTTACTGCCTTGAGTGTCATCGTAAACAAGGTTAAAAGGCCATGAATCCTCTTTGTTATTGCCGGGGAAATCTACAGCAGCATCATCATCTATACTGGAAAAAATATTGCCGCTGTTTGCAATATCAGCAAATCCCGATCTTGCATATTCAGGCATCTTATTTGAAACCCGCATGTAATACCTCAACATAAGAGAGTTGGCAAATTTTTTCCACTTATCAACATCGCCGTTGTACAAAATGTCTGTATTCGCTTCCAAAGCTTCAGATTCCACAAAATATTTCAGTGACTCTTTAAGGTCGTTTATAATATTAATGTAAACATCTTTTTGGGAATCATATTTAGGGGTCAAATATTCACCGTTACCCTGTAATGCTTCTGTATACGGCACATCTCCCCACAAATCTGCCATCAAGCCAAATAAGAAAGCCTTCATTACAAGTGCAACACCGTGATGAAATGAATAATACTCATCATTCTGGGATGAGAGGTTCATTAGTAACTCGTTAGTTCTTAAGATATTGAATTCTTCATCCCAGGAGTTGGAACTCCAGTCAAAATCGTTAAAATCGCTGAACCATGCATCTTTTTGGCAGTGCTGCATTACCCCGGCAAATTTATCATATCCATAATTTTCCAGGTACCTTGATGAGGTTTTGGCAATCACGGTCGTGACCAGAATATTAGGATCTGCCTGATCCGGCTCCACCGCATTAGGGTTTTCATTTACTTCTGTAAGATCCTGACAGGATGCCATAAAGATCATTGTAAATACAATGATCAGGACCTTTGGAATATATTTGTTCATCTTCATAATATTTGATTTTTCTGATTAATTATTTAAAAGCAATTGTTATTTTAACACCTACAGGTATCGTCCAGGGATTCACATTGTATCTTTCAATACCTTGCATGAACATAGTTCTGCCGTCATCCTGTTTTGTAGGCTGAAAAGCATTTTCCGGATCTATATTTATCTTTGCTTTTGTCCAGATCATTATGTTCCGGCTGTAAAGTGAGAAATTCATGCTCTTAAATACTTTCTCCATCGGAAGATTATATGATATAGATATTTCTCTCAGTTTTATGAAATCTGCATCAAAAAGAGAGCTTCTCATCCAGCTCCATGGGTAGTTGTCGTATGTAGGAATAAGAACAGTACCGGGTCCTCCGATATTTTCCTTTTCCATTATAAAATTACCGTTATCGTCATAATGTCCGATAACTCCTGTGTTGAACACTCCGTCATTAGCTACCCAGCCGCCTAAGCTCAACTCGAATCCTCCCATATAATCTACAGGGCCACCAACCTGTTGAAGTCCGTCGATGTACTTTTCAGGATCATTACGAATTGCATCAGCAAGTTCATCACTCAGAACATTGTTGCCGGTGATCGATCGCGGGTCAATTATTGCCCTGTTTAAATATACACTTGACATGACATTAGAATCAGTGTATCGATAGGTTTGTGAAGTAAACTGGCCTCCGTTTCGCCAATCGAAATTCAGACTCAGCCTGAACCTTTTATATGAAACAGATGTTTGCCATCCTAAAGTGAAGTTAGGATTAAAGTTCCCTACAATGTCCATTTTTTCGGGATCGCTTGATACATCCTGATAAGTTCCGGAGTTGTCGAGTAACGGCCATCCGTAATATTCTGATTTAGTATCTTCAACTCTTACAATGGCACGGTCACGTAATACTCCTACATCCTCACCTACGAAAGAGAATGCTCCACCTTTCGATTCTGACCAAAGTTCAAAATAATCAACACTGTCAGCCAGTTCAACTATCTTAGTGCGGTTACGTGTAAAAATAAAGTTGTTGTCCCACTCCCAGTTGTCGTTTTTGATGGGAGTGCCTCCAATGGTCATATCCCAACCCCGGCTTTGCACTTCACCTGCATTAATGAGTTTGTTCTGAAATCCTGCACTTGACGGAAGCGACATTTTCAATATCTGGTTTCTGTTCTTCATATTGTAATACGTAACATCCGCTCTCAATCTGTTTGCATAGAATGCCAGGTCAATACCAAATTCCAGTGAAGTGGCAATTTCAGGTTTAAGGTTAGGTATGAGCAGATCGCCCGGCAAAACGGTCATCGGCAATGATCCCCAGAAACCGTCGGCCTGTACTGTGTTGTACAGATTGTAAGGATCGGTGTCGTTACCTACCTGTGCCCAGCCTCCCCTAATTTTTAACATGTTGATATTGTTCGACATGTCGAGCATGGTGTTAAGAAGTGCACTCAGCGAAACCGACGGATAAAAGTATGACCTGTTATCTTTCGGCAACGTACTCGACCAGTCGTTACGGGCAGTAAGATCTAGGTAAAGCATGTTCTTATAACCAAGGCTTACTGTTCCGTAAACACTGTATATTACTTTTTTATAGTAAGCACTTTCATAGTTGAGAGATAAAGGATCAATGTTTGATACTGTATAAAGGTTCGGGATTATCAAACCTCCTGCTCCGGGTATGGTGGAGTTTGTAATATCATTGTTGTAACGATACAGGTAATTGGCTCCAATAGATGCATTTAACGATAGCTTGTCGTCAAAGAAATAGTCGTTGAACGACATAAGCATGTCAGTATTGGTTTCCTGCTGGAATATTTTCTGCAATCCGTAAACTCCGTTTGGATCTCTTGTATAACTCAATGGTATTTTAGATTCGCGGCTCTCGTCGATGCGATCCATGCTGTAACGTCCGAAAACTGATAGATTTGGAAGTATCTGCCAGTTAAGTTTTATGTTTCCGTAAACTCTGTTACGATAGAAATTATTGTTAACTGCATGAGCAAGGAAATAGGGGTTGTTCTTATCCTGTATTGCACGTTGCTGTATACCTTCCAAACCCGGCAACCAATAATCTTCAAAGTCACGAATGTCCAGATTATAAGGAGTATTAACTACAGCATCAAGCGGATTAGCACCTCTGTCACTTGCGTGTCTGTTGTTCGAAAATGTCCTTCCAACGTTGATGTTTGCGTAAAGCGTCAGCTTTTTTTCTTCTTTCGAAAGGTCATAGTCAACTGACAAATTCAGGAAGTTCTTATGGAAATCGCTGTTGGGGATAACCCCGCGATTCTGCAGATTGGAAAAGCCTATCCTGTATGATCCTTTTTTTGAACCGCCTGCTAATGAAAGGCTGTTTTCATTAAGTATTCCTGATTGTACAAAATTGCTGAAATTATCAGGATGAGAAACTAATTCTACCATTTCGCCGTCTTGGTAATCAGGCCAGGTATATGCCATAAAGCCTCTGTCAAGCGGAAGCCCTACCATATAATCGGCATTGTCTTCTGTAACTGGGGGAACTCCCGGCTGAGGTGATGTACGTGAACCTGCGGCAAACAGGTTGTGTGCTTTGTAATAACGATATGGATTATCGAACATGATATTCGAAGTGAATGTGATCTTTACATTCTCATCACGTTTCCCTTTTTTAGTAGTGATAAGTACAACACCGTTACCTGCACGTGAACCATACAGTGCTGCAGCACTCGGGCCTTTCAGTACTGAAACACTCTCGATGTCAGCAGCGTTAAGGTCAGAAATGGCATTTCCGTAGTCGACAACATTACGATCTCCCATTTGAGAGATGTTCCCTGATAACCCGTTGTTTACCGGTACTCCGTCGATAACGAACAATGGTTGGTTATCGCCGGCAAGTGAACTTGCACCTCTGATCACCATACTTACTGATGATCCTGGAGATGATCCTGTTGAGTTAATTGAAACACCGGAAACCTTACCTGTCAATGAGTTCAGTACATTGTCCTGAGCAACATTGTTTAAGTCTTCTCCCTTAACTTTCCCCACGGAATAACCAAGGGATTTCTCTTCACGCTTGATGCCTAAACCTGTTACAACCACTTCGCTAACTGCGATAGCAGATGCTGACATGGTAACGTCAATTACGGACTTCCCTTTAACAGGAACGTCCTGATCCTGCATGCCAATATATGAGAAATGAAGAATAGCATCTTCTCCGGGAACTTCAATGGTGTAATTCCCGTCAATGTCGGTTATTGTTCCCTGGGTAGTTCCTTTCAGAACGATATTTACCCCCGGTAGCGTAACTCCGGTATCATCTTTGACGACACCGGTAATTGTTTTTTGTGCCATTGCAATGGTTGCAAATGTTGCAAACAAAAACAACAATTGTAGAGTTTTTCTTTTCATAAGCATCGATTTAAATAGTTATAATGTTTTATTTCAGGTCTATTGTTATCGGTTATAAACAGAAATATCAAAGATGCACGCTAACGCTTCGGTGCTAACTCTCACTGGTGTTGATATTTACTGTTGAGAGAGATTGCAT
>JAOZOF010000229.1:2464-5929 GCA_029933425.1 Marinilabiliaceae bacterium | reverse complement strand
CACTAAAAATATAAGATATATGTTCGTTGTAGTTACAAGATCTGGTAAACATTAGGATGTTAATAAAAGGTTATCATCAGTTAAGATTAAATATTTGAAAATAAGTTAAACGTCGTAATTTTCGACATTGAAATAATACAGTTAATAATTTTTGGACATGGATCATTACATAGGAATAGACATAGGCGGAACTAAGACTGCGGTCTTGCTTATCACGGAAGAAGGTAAGGTGCTTGAGCGCACACAATTTGCAACAATAACCGGAAAGGACGGTTGGAAAGAAACAGTTGAGGGAGTTAAGGGTCTTGTTGCACAATTGATCGAAAAAGCTCCTGCGAAATCAATAGGGGTAAGTTGCGGTGGTCCGCTCGACAGCAAAAAAGGTCTTATCCTTTCTCCTCCTAATCTCCCGGGTTGGGACAATGTGCCTATCACGGAGATATTTGAAAAAGAGTTTAACATCCCTGCATATCTTGAAAATGATGCTAATGCAGGAGCTTTAGCAGAGTGGAAGTTCGGTGCAGGTAAAGGCCATGACAATGTTATATTTCTTACTTTTGGAACAGGTCTTGGCGCAGGAATAATCGTTAACGCGAAGCTTCTTAGCGGCACCAATGATTACGGAGGTGAGGTAGGCCATATCCGCCTCGAAGATGAAGGCCCGATAGGATATCACAAACGGGGTTCTTTCGAAGGTTTCTGCAGCGGAACAGGTCTTGCCCAGATGATGGCCTTTGAACTTCTTTGTCTTTCTGAGGAGATAGGAAAAAAGGAAATGCTGGAAAAATACAAGCCTGCAGGTGATGTTACCGGCCGCGATGTTGTAGAATGGGCAAAAGCCGGAGATGAACTGGCACTTAAGGTTGTTGAAAAGAGCGGAAATTATTTAGGGAAAGGTCTTTCCGTTTTGATCGATATCATCAATCCGGAGCTTATCATAGTTGGCAGCATGGGAGTTCGTCTCGGCGATATGCTTTTTGATCCTGCCCGCGAAGTGATAGTTCGTGAAGCAGTACCGGGAGCAGCCGAAGTATGCGAAATAGTTCCTGCATCACTTGGTGAGTCTATTGGCGACTATGCTGCACTTTGCGTTGCATTGCACGATTACAAATAATTTTTTAATAGACCTGACAGGTTTTTCAAAACCTGTCAGGTCTTAAAAATATAAAACATGAAAAAATACCTATTTATTTTACTGACATTATCTGTTGCATTTTTCGGATGCGAACAGAAAAAGTCGACGGAAGCAAGTGCGGGTCCGGCAACCTATGTTGATCCATTTATCGGTACCAACTATTTCGGAAATACATTTCCGGGTGCTACACTTCCGTTTGCCATGGTACAACTAAGTCCGGATACTTACGACGACGGTTGGTCGTATGCAGCGGGGTATAAATGGCCCGACAGCTCGATCATGGGTTTTACACATCGTCATCTCAGTGGCGTTGGCATGGTAGCTCTTGGCGATATACTGGTTATGCCTACTGTAGACACAAAAACCCGTACAATTCCCGGAACAAGGGAAAACCCTGATGAGGGTTATCGTTCCCGTTTCGATCATGAACATGAGATAGCAACACCGGGCTACTACTGTGTTCTTCTGAAAGATTACAATGTAAAGGCTGAATTTACGGTTACCAAACGTGTGGGATTTCATAAGTACACTTTCCCTGAAACAAAAAATGCTCACATAATTTTTGATATGGGGCATATTCTCGGAAAACAGTCTGATGAGCCTTCACACATTGAGATCGTTAATGATACTACAGTTCAGGGATACAAGACATCACCTCAGGGAATTGTCTATTTTGTTGCCGTATTCAGTAAGCAGTTCTCATCTTATGGGACGTGGAACAAGGAGTACAAGAAACCTGAATTAGGGGGTGGAACGATGAACCCTTACAAAACGGCTGAAACGGGAATTAAGGTTGGTGCATTTCTCGATTACACAACAACAAAGGATGAAGTAGTGATGATAAAGGTCGCTATTTCCACAGTGAGTATTGAGGGGGCCGGAAAGAACCTTGCAGCTGAGCTTCCCGGATGGGATTTTGATAAAGTCCGTAAAGATGCTGAAAAGACATGGAACCATCATCTGAAAAAGATAAAGATCAAAGGAGGAACAAAGGAACAGAAGCGGGTGTTTTATACTGCTTTGTATCACACTCTTCTTGCCCAGCAGATAGGCAACGACGTTGACGGGAAATATTACGGCATGGACGGTAAGATTCATGTTGCCAAAGGATACGATTTCTTTCCTACATTCTCAGCCTGGGATACATATCGCTCTGAACATCCTTTGATGACCATAATTGAGACTGAACGTTCTAATGAGATGATAAAATCTATCATCGACAAAACCAGAAATCACGGTTGGCTTCCCGCTCAGCATTTCAATAACCTGTTCCGTCCGAGTATGGTTGGCGATCATCTTGTGCCTATTGTGGTTGATGCTTACGTAAAGGGTATTCGCGATTATGACATCAACTACATTTACGAGATGATGAAAAAGAAGGCGATCGAAAATGCTCCTGCCGGATTTGATCCTGCCAACGATCGTCCCGGACTGGAATTCTACGAGAAGCATGGATACATACCTGTTGACAGGGATGACGAATCAGTGGCAGCTACTCTCGAGTTTGCTTACGATGACTGGTGTATTGCTCAGCTTGCAAAAGAGTTGGGAAAGGATGATGATTATCGTTACTTCAGCAACAGGGCATTGAACTACAGGAATGTTTACGACAAGCAAACAGGCTTCATGCGTCCGCGCATGTCGGATGGTTCATGGTTGCGATTGTGTAAAAAGGGAGAACTGCCCAAACCTGCATTTAATGGAGATCATTCTTATTACGGATGTTTTGATCCTCTTTTCATCGGCACACGTCCTAATCGTCACTATGCCGAGTCTAATGCATGGCATTACCTTTGGTCTGTTCAGCATGATGTGCCCGGATTGATAAACCTTATGGGAGGTAAAGATGCCTTTGTGAAAAAACTTGATGAGTTCTTTACTATGAGTCCTGAAATTACAGGGCCGAATTACGTTGGAGTGGTTGGAACTATCGGTCAGTATGTTCACGGGAATCAGCCTTCACATCATGTTGCATATATGTATGACTATGCCGGTGAGCCGTGGAAGACACAGATGCGTGTTAACCAGGTGATGAATCAGCTTTACCATGATAATCAGGGGGGTATCCCCGGAAATGATGATATGGGATCGTTGTCATCGTGGTTTGTGCTTAGTGCTATGGGATTTTATGAGATTGCTCCCGGCAACGGCATTTACACTATCGGAACACCATTGTTTAAAGAGGTAAAGGTTAACCTCGAGAATGGTAAGGTGTTTACCGTGATCGCTAAAAACCGCACAAAAGAGAATCTGTATATTCAGTCTGCCACACTTAACGGAAAGCCTTTAAATAAGCCATTCCTGAAACATGAAGACATAATGAACGGATC
>JAOZOF010000229.1:0-2364 GCA_029933425.1 Marinilabiliaceae bacterium | reverse complement strand
AATCGCGGATTTGACTATTTTCTTGGTTACATGCGCCACCGCGACGGGCATGAGCATTATCCCAAGGAAGGAGTTTACAGAGGTAAGAAGGAGGTGTGGCTGAACAGAATCAATATTGCTGATAAACTTGATAAATGTTACACTGCCGATCTTTGGACTGCCGGAGCAAAAAAATGGATCATCGACGAAGTAAAGGGTAAAGAGAAAAGGCCGTTTTTCATTTACCTTGCCTATGATACGCCTCATGCCGTGATGGAATTGCCTACGCAGGAATATCCGAAAGGAGGAGGATTAAAAGGAGGTCTGCAATGGCTCGGCAAACCCGGACATTGGATAAACACAGCATCGGGCGAGGTTGATTCATGGACCTGTCCCGACTATGCGAATGCAACATGGGATGACGATAAAGATCCTTCGACACCGGAAGTTGCGTGGCCAAAGGTTTACCAGAGGTATGCAACAGCTATTCGAAGGATAGATGATGCTGTTGGCGACATAATTCAGCTTCTGAAAGATCTGAATATTGATGGCAATACTTTGATCGTTTTCTCTTCTGATAACGGGCCGTCGGATGAATCATATCTTCCGAAAGGATACAAATACAACAATCCTTCATTCTTCCGCAGCTTCGGTCCTTTCGACGGTATTAAACGCGACTGTTGGGAAGGGGGAGTCAGAATGCCTGTTATTGTCCGTTGGCCTGGACATATTAAAAAAGGAACAGTGTTGGATATCCCTTCAACGTTGTATGACTGGTTACCTACATTTACCGAAATGGCCGGTTTGCCTGCTCCTGCTGTTATGGATGGTGCTTCATTGTTGCCGTCGCTTACTGGTAAGGGAAAACAGAGAGTGCCGGATGTTTATGTGGAATACAAAGTTGGAGGGAAAACTCCGGCTTACATGGATTTTGCACCTCAGCACAGAGGCCGTATCAGAAATCAGATGCAGATGATACGATACGGGAATTATGTAGGTGTGAGATACGATATCAAGTCGGCGGATGACGATTTTGAGATCTATGATGTGATAAAAGATCCTCAACAGGTAAATGATCTTGCAGATGAAATGTCTGAAATGCAGAAAAAGATGAAAGCAGGAGTCCTTCAAATGCGCATCCCTGATCCTTCGGCTTCCAGACCGTATGATGATGCTTTCGTTCCGGCAGTTGATGTTTCAATAGCAGTTATGGGTTTTTCGTATAAATTATTTGAAGGTGATTTTCCATGGGTGCCTGACGTTTCAGTATTAAAGCCAATTAAACAAGGCAGAACAGAAAAGATCTCGGCTGATGTTATGTCTAAAGGCGATGTAGTTGAGTTTTCAGGGTTTATTGATGTTCCGGATGACGGTGAATACTCTTTTACCGTCAATGCAAACGGCAGGGCATCTCTTAGAGTCCACAAAGCCCTTGTGGTCGATGCTGATTACGGATACAAACAGGGTGCCGATAAAACCGGTGACCTGAAGCTGAGAGCAGGTAAGCATCCTTTCTCGCTGACCTATCAGAAAGAAGACGGAAAAGAGAAGGGGGTCAGTTTGAAGTGGAGAAAGGTATCCCGATAATCTGTATTTTTATCATTGCTTTTACTAATGTAGTTGTTTTAAATTGTTTACCGTACCTTTGCAAAAAAATAATTGTGTATCCGGATAAATGCAAGATCAGGAAAATAGTTACAATCAATTCGTTTACCCTTTCCCTGAAGGGAGCGAATTGATTATTTTTGTCCTCTTCAGGGCAAGGGTCATAAAGAATAATCGATTTGCGATCATGTATTAATCGGAAGGAAAAAAATAGAAAATGGTTGAAATAGGAAAATATAATACTCTTCGGGTTGTTAAGGAAGTTGATTTCGGTATATATCTAGACGGGGGAGAAGAGTACGGAGAAATATTGATGCCTTCAAGGTATGTGCCTGAAGATGTAAAACCTGAAGATGAACTTGAGGTTTTCATTTACAATGACTCAGAGGACAGGATTATTGCCACAACTGAAAAACCTTATGCAACGACAGGGGAGTTCAGATTCCTGAAAGTAAATGCTGTTAATCGAATTGGGGCTTTTCTCGACTGGGGACTGCCCAAAGATCTGCTGGTGCCGTTCCGTGAACAAAAGGCAAAAATGGTTGAAGGCGGAACTTACCTTGTTTACGTTTACCTGGATGATGAAACAGACAGGATAGTCGCTTCGGCAAAGATCGATAAGTTTCTCGATAATCTGATTCCCGAATACGAAGAAGGGGATGAGGTAGACCTGCTTATAGCCGAAAAAACAGATCTGGGTTATAAAGTGATCGTTGATGGTTTGTATTGGGGAATGATCTATGAGAACGAGATATTCACTCCTGTTGAAAGAGGACAATA
>JAOZOF010000489.1 GCA_029933425.1 Marinilabiliaceae bacterium | reverse complement strand
CTTTTACAATATTCTGAACGAAACAAAATCCGGATTTATCTACAACGTCAAAGGCAGGCCCTTGTAAAAGTCAAGTATCTTCATCTTCATAATATATTCATACTTTGCCTGCAACAGATTTGACTGAGCTCTCAGGTAATCGGTCTTTGCCACATTGTAATCAACCGAGTTCACTAATCCTACATTGAACTTTTCCTCTGTATATCTGAACGTTTCGCGGTAAGACTCAACCGCATCGAAACTCGATTGGTATTTTTTGTATGCTGCCACCGCATCGGTGTAAGCTTGTTGTATCTCCTTCCTCAAAGCAAGTTTTTCCTGTTCCAGCTTGAACTTAGCATCCTGAACACCCAGTTTGGCATTGTTCACTCCTGTCCGTATCTGAAGTTTATTGAAGATAGGTATCCTGAGTGAAGCTCCAATGTAATAATTCCGGGTTGTCTGCAATTGGTCAAACAAAGGACGGTTATACCCGTTCGGATCATCATTCAGCCAGTTGGCATTTGCTCCGAGACTGAAGTTCAGATTCAGCGACGGGTAGTAATTCCCTTTAGCCATTTTCAATTCGTATTCCGAGCTTTTCAGCGTAAACAGCGAACTTTTTATCTGTGGCATAATGTCGAGTGCCGTAAAGTAAATGGCTTCAGGGGCCTGGGGTAGTTCCTTTGCCGAATCAGAAATGTCAGGATCCACTATGTCGAAATCAGACGTATTTTTCAGGTCAAGCAGCTGTGCCAGATTAAGAAGCGACACCGAAAGATTATTCTCCTGAATGGTTACGTTCAACGCCTCTTTGGCAGCCTGAGATTTCAATTCGAGATATTTTCCCCTTGCAAGTTTCCCGGCATCAACAAGCTGCTTAGTTCTTTCCATCTGAAGGATGGTAGTTTGATGCTGCTCTTTTGCAACTTTAAGCAATTCCTTGTCAAAAAGTATCTGCAGGTACGACCCCGTGATCTGCAGTGATATGTCATTTTTGATCTTCTCGGTTGTCTGCAAAGCAGCTTCAAGATTGAACCGGTCCCTTTTGATCGTATTAGCCACTGTCATTCCTTTAAACAGGTTCACATTACTTCCCAGTCCCGAATTGAAAGATTGGGTATTACGGTCAACATTTGTTGCCTCCTGCTGTATCCATGTGTAACCGAAATTAAAACTGTACCCCATCTGCGCATTAAGGTCGGGCAGCCGGTTCAGCTTACTTTGCTTCAGTGTATTCGACTGATATTGCGAATTCAGCGCCTGCCGTTTTATGGTAAGGTTATTCTCATAGGCATAAGTTATACACCTGTCGAGTGACCACACATTGGTTGTATCCTGAGCCGACACATATCCGGCAGTCAGGATCAGAACAATTACGGCATATATTGATTTTTTGATCATAGTAATAAAAATTTTTTCATCTTACGGTTATTCCTAACATCTGATATTTATTCGAAAGACATTAATATTGATTAAATAGGAACTTTGATCTTGTCCTCTTCTTTCAATCCGTCAAGCACTTCTATG
>JAOZOF010000228.1 GCA_029933425.1 Marinilabiliaceae bacterium | reverse complement strand
GTTTACGGCCCGCTCGACCCGTGGTTCGACAAGGAGTGGTATCCCGGCGATCCGGAACTGGTAAACTAAAAGAAAAATCAGCAATTACTTAACAGAGTATGAACACAATAAACAAAAATTAGTATGAGAAAATTAACATTATTATTAGTTGCATTAATTGCACTGCCGCTCATCATGACGGCACAGAAAAACAAGAAGCCCAATATATTGGTCATCTGGGGTGACGATATCGGGTGGTCGAACCCAAGTATTTACAATAGGGGAATGATGGGTTATCAAACCCCCAACATCGACCAGATTGGCAGGGACGGCATACTTTTTACCGACTACTATTCGCAGCAAAGCTGTACCGCAGGACATGCTGCTTTTATTACAGGGCAGATACCTTATCGTACAGGCCTTACCAAAGTAGGTCTGCCGGGTGCAAAAGAGGTATCAGCGAATTGGACCCTACCATTGCTGAACTGTTAAAGAACCACGGTTATGCTACAGGTCAGTTCGGCAAAAACCACCTCGGTGACCGCGATGAGCATTTACCGACAAATCATGGTTTTGATGAATTCTTTGGAAACCTTTACCACTTAAATGCTGAAGAAGAACCTGAAAACCCCGATTATCCCAAAGATCCTGAATTTAAAAAGAAATTCGGGCCAAGAGGTGTTATTCACTCTTTTGCCGACGGGAAAATAGAAGATACAGGTCCATTGACTAAAAAGAGGATGGAATCTTTGGATTATGAAACCAAAGATGCTGCTATTTCATTCATGAAAAATGCAGTAAATGATGACAAACCTTTCTTTGTATGGTACAACTCAACCCTTACTCACGTTTGGACTCACCTGAATGAAGAAGATAATAACAAAACAGGACTGGGAATTTATGCAGACGGAATGGTTAAACTGGACAAAATTGTTGGCGAACTAACCCAAACCCTAAAAGATCTCGGTATCGAAGATAATACTATAGTTATATTTTCAACTGATAACGGAGCAGAAATAATGTTCTGGCCCGATGGAGGAATGACTCCTTTCAGAGGTGAAAAAGCAACAACCTGGGAAGGCGGCTTTAGATCACCTTGTCTGATCAAGTGGCCTGCAAAGATCAAGCCGGGACAGGTAAGCAATGATATAATCTCCGGTGAAGACTGGTTACCCACTTTCCTTGCAGCTGCAGGCGAGCCTGATGTAAAAGAAAAATTACTTAAGGGACATAAAGCTAATGGCAAAGACTTTAAAGTACACTTAGACGGATACAACATGCTGCCACTGCTTACAGGCGAAACTGATGTTGACCCGCGAAAAGAGATCTTCTACTTTGACGATGACGGATCGTTAAATGCTTTCAGATACGGACGTTGGAAAATGCATTTTAAAATTCAGGAACATCACGGCTTTGGTGTATGGCGATATGAGTATACTTCTTTAAGGTTGCCATTATTAATAGATTTACTGGGAGACCCTTATGAAAGAGCACCACACGAATCTTCTGATTACGACCACTGGCTCATGGAGCACGCATTTGTTTTAGTTCCTGCCCAGGCAAAGATTGCTGAATTCCTGGCAACTTTCAAAGAGTATCCTCAACGACAGGAAGTAAGAAGTTTCAGCTTAGACAAAGTGTTAGACAAAATGAAACATGCACAACAGAACTAAGTTTTAGTGTCTTAAAAAACTGAAGAAAGCTGTCCGGAAAAATATCGGGCAGCTTTTTTTATGCTTTTACTGAGGTATGAATTTGTCGATTTGCAAGTTTTAGATTTGCCTGTAACTCTGCTTGTTGACTTCTTTGATAGTATCATTTGATACTATCAAAAGTAGAGCTTTTTCTTACTTAGCAAAGAATAAAAATTTAATTATTAATTTGATTCAATTATTTTGATTCAATAAAAAGGGCTTTATGTAATTACATTTTTATTTTATAACAAATCCCTTTCCTCATCAATTATTTTATTTGCCTTTTGCCATTGTATAAAATCACTATAATAATGCATATCAACAATCGAGACCAAAACATCATATGCCCCAGTCCAAATATGAACTTTGGGATTCTTTTCAAACCTAGAGATTATATTTCCCACATTAATTTGTTTTTCTAAATCTTTGTTACTTTCAAGTTTTGGTATGTCTAGGTTGTCAAATTTTCTGATTTTTGTTTCAAAAGGGCTAAAGGCAATTGCATAACTTTTCTTCTGATTCTTATCAAATTCTGCTATCATTTTTTTCAAGTCTACATCATAATGTTGAACATTATGAACAAGCTTATTTCGAAATTGAGAGAGAGTTGCTATATACTTTATACTTTCAGTACTTAAAAGTTCTAACTCCTTAAGAAATGCCAACTTCCCAGTCGAAATATCACTCAGTGCTAGACGTGAAAATATCTTCTCAATTAATGGTTCATTAAAATGAAAAGTCAACAATTTACTACATGCACCTTCTAATAATGCATGAAGTTTTATAATAAATGACCAATCGTTTTCCTCTAATAAATCTTTAAAGAAATTCTCAGGCAACCCTAATTTAGATTGTAATCCAAGTATCCCTTTATCAATTTTAACAGAGTCCATATTTATTTTAAAATCATAACTCATCTTATGGAACCAATATTATGCACAACGTATGTATACACAATTGCATATATTTTTGCTGTATAGCTCCCTAAAGTTACATATATTCCTCCAAAGCAGAGAAATATGTAGAATAAAGTTGTCAACAAATAAAGATGGCCGCCCTGCCGAATACCTTGAAAAATGCAACATCATTAGAACTTATTTTTATTTATGCCAATTTCACACAAAGCCGCCAGGAACCCGCCTGTCCAGATCGGGCAGGCGCAAAGCTATCTGTTTGAGGTGTTGTATTTTTCTCTTTATATTACCTGATTTCTGGACAAGACACGATATTCGAGATTTCAATATAGTCTATCCGAAAAAGCAATTCAACTTATCTTCTGCAACTAAATCAAAAAAGTCTGTTATATTTTTCACGAATAGTACCGGTTCATAAGGGTACCATTTCAGGTTACCTCTCATCCAGTATATTTTCCAAAGTCCTTTTGTTTTAATATAAGTTGTTTTGGCTACCGGTGATTCTATCTTTTCTTTCGGCTTAATCCAATTAGGTCTTATTTCGAAAATATAAACACTTTGTCCCTTAATACGGTAACCAATATCTAGCTCGCTGCGAATTTCCAAAGGCGGTCTGTGGTAATACATATACTTGGCGGCCGCCTTTTCTATTTCTGTTATTTGCTCTTTTGTTAAGGCCATTTTTAGGTTATTAAAACTCGTAATGTCTTTTCGCTAGTGGAATAGATTCTACTTCTGCAATATTTTTTTCTATTTGTTTTAAACATTTGTTTAATTGCTCAATATCCGGCAGGTTTCCAAAAAACATATCTTCCAGATCATATACATCAAAGTCTTTTATCTCACTAATCAACTCTTTGGCACTTTTTAAATACTCCTCTTCATTTTTACAGGACGATGCCAGCACTCCAAATTGAAGCGTGAGATCGTGATTAAACTTTTCAGCTTCTATTATTACTGCTTTGTAGGCTTCGTTTGATAAATCGTCTGTGTCCATAATATTACATTTTCATATTTAGCGGTCAGCGACCCCCAAATTTATAAAATTAATTACTCCCAATGTTTTTTCGTAATGTTCTATCAAGTTCGTTTTTGCAGTATCACTTTTATAAAGTTACATATATTCCTCCAAAACAAGTAAATATGTAGAATAAAGTTATCTACAAATTAAACTGACCACTTCGCAGTACTACCGTAAAAATACAACATCGATAAACCTAATTTAATCTATTCAAATCTCACACAAAGGCCTGCCTGTCCGACTTGTCAGGCGCAATCCTCTTTCCGGTGTCTGATGCAGGAACCTGCGGTGTTTTACCATCTCCTCCTGTAGTGCTTTTGCTTCGTTCAATATCTTGTCTGACACATTTTTTTATCTAAGATCTAAACATTTAGCTTTTTTGATAGTATCAAATGATACTATCAAAATTTTGCTACTCTTCATCCTCTTTACTTTCAATTAGTTTCTTTAATTCTTCTTTGCTGGGTAAAGCTGTTAAATATTTACTTGCAAAAATTTGTTCGTTATTTTCCGGTAAGGTTATCTCAACTATTGCGTCATTTTTCTTTCGGCATAATACAATTCCGATTGTTTTATTTTCATGTTCTAACTTTACAAACCTGTCATAATAATTGACATACATTTGCATTTGTCCAAGATCTTGATGTGTTAACTTTCCTATCTTCAAATCTATCAAAACAAAACACTGCAATATCCGATTATAAAACACCAGATCAATTCTGAAATGTTCTTCTTCAAAAGTAAACCGTACCTGCCTGCCGACAAATGTGAAACCTTTACCTAATTCAAGAAGAAAATGTTCTAACTTGTCTATTAATTTTTGTTCTAATTCTGTTTCAGAATATTTTTCATCTTCCGGCAGACCTATAAATTCAAGAACATAAGGATCTTTTATCGAGTCCACCGGTTTTTCTAATATTTGCCCTTTCTTCGATAACTCTTTCACACCCTTTTTATCCCTGCTCAGGATCAATCGTTGGTATAAAGCAGTATCAAATTGTCTGCGCAACTCTCTTAAGCTCCAATTATTATTATATGCTTCTATTTCATAAAAAGTTCTCTCCTTTATATCATCTAAACCCATTAAAAACAAATAATGTGACCAGCTCAGCTTAAGATCAGGAGTTTTCACCTCCGGCATTTCCAATTCCGCAGACAGTGTCTGCGTTTTTACATCTTCTTTATTTTCAATTTGTTTACCATACACAAGATAAAACTTTCTCATTTGCTCAAGATTTCTTACTGAAAACCCTTTACCAAATTCATGAGTAAGTTTTTTAGATAATTCTTTTATGATCTTTTTGCCGTACTCTGCACGGGATCTGCCTTTTTGTTCTTCTTCAACAATAGTTCTACCTACTTCAAAATAGGTATAAACCATTGTTTTATTAACAGCTTGAGCAACCGCTTTTCGAGCATTTCTTAAAAGTTCAGCAACTCGATCATATAAATCCAAATTTATCTTTTTATCTGTCTCATTCATTTTAAGTTCCTTTTTTATCTGAATGTTAGCCCTGTATTACACTTATGCATTATCGGGCATTCGGCATTATACGTTTTCGCGAGTTTTCTTTTTGATGGTTGATCTTGCTTTACGTACCGATTTCCTCTTTTTTAGTGTTTTAATTAATTCACTAATTTCTCTTCTTTCTGTATTTGTTAAAGGTTTGCTTTCAATTATGAGATCAACACCTTTGGGTTCTTTTAAATATCACATTTTATTAAATTTTAAAGTACATTTCAACTAATCTTTCATCAGGTTCAGTTGAAATGATCATTCTGCCATTTTATAAAATGAATTGCACCTAATGTTTTTTCGTAATGTTCTATCAAGTTTGTTTTTGCAGTATCATTCCCATAAAGTTACATATATTCCTCCAGATTAGAGAAATATGAAACCTAAAATTATCAACAAACAAATCAGTAGTTATTTCCGGCCTGCCATAAAAAATGAAATAAGATTAAAACATAACTTACACCACCAATATCGATCATTTTTCACAAAATTTAAGTCTGAAATTTCTTTGCAGAAAAAAAATGATTCTCTATATTTGCAACCGCAAAATCAGAGATGATAATGCAAACGCGAAAATAGCTCAGTTGGTAGAGCACGACCTTGCCAAGGTCGGGGTCGCGGGTTCGAGTCCCGTTTTTCGCTCAGAAAAAAGGGCGAGAAGCCTGTTTTTCGCTCAACATTTTGAAATTATTAAAGAGACTACAAAGTCTCTTTTTTTCACTACGCCCAGGTGGTGGAATTGGTAGACACGCAAGGTTGAGGGCCTTGTGGCCGTATTAGGCCGTGCAGGTTCGATTCCTGTTCTGGGCAC
>JAOZOF010000488.1 GCA_029933425.1 Marinilabiliaceae bacterium | reverse complement strand
TGATACGATTTTAAATCCTAAATGTTTCCTGATTACGGATTAAACGTACTCTTTTTACGTTTATTTTATTAAATCGAAATAAATCATCATACAAAAATATATTTATTTCTCCATTTATCTTGTACAAGCAAAATCACCGATGTATTTTTGTGCAAAACCAAAACAATTAATATGAAAAAATTAAGTTATCTGTTTTTATTAATGATCATGGGGATAAGCATGGTTCAATGTTCCCCGTACACAAAAAAAGGTAAAGGTGAAGTGAATATCATCCCGAAACCCAAAGAGGTTGTAATAAATGATGGTTTATTCCTCGTTAACAAAGAAACAAAGATCCTGGCTGACAATTCGAACGAAGAAGTGAGATCAGTGGCAGAATATTTAGCCGGGATATTACGTCCTTCTACAGGTTTCGATCTGAACATAGAAAATGGGAAAGATGCATCGAACAGCATCAAACTCATCATCGATCCTGAAGTAAAAGGTAGTGAAGGAGTGTACAGACTTGTTACAGACAAGAACGGTGTGACTATAAGTGCCCCTGATGCCACAGGCCTTTTTTACGGGGTTCAGAGCCTTCGTCAGTTATTGCCTGTTGAAATAGAGATGAAAGATGTTCAGAACGGCATTGAATGGACCGTTCCTTTTGTTGTTATCAATGACGAACCTCAATTCAAATACCGTGGATTACACCTTGATGTAGGACGTCATTTCTTCCCGGTAAGCTTCATCAAAAAATACATCGACCTGCTTGCACTGCACAAAATGAACGTTTTCCACTGGCATCTGACAGAAGACCAGGGGTGGAGAATAGAGATAAAAAAATATCCGAAACTGACCGAGATCGGAAGTGTTCGCAAAGAAACACTTGTGGGGCATTACGGTTCCGATAAATATGACGGGAAACCTTATGGCGGTTTTTACACTCAGGATGAGGTGCGTGAAATAGTCGCTTACGCAAAAGACCGTTTCATCACTGTTATTCCCGAGATAGAGATGCCGGGTCACTCACTTGCCGCACTGGCTTCATATCCCGAACTGGGATGTACTGGCGGCCCATACGAGGTAGCTACAACTTGGGGAGTATTCCCTGATGTTTACTGTGCAGGAAATGATCAGGTTTTCACTTTCCTTGAGGATGTGCTTACCGAAGTGATGGACCTTTTCCCGAGCGAATACATCCACATAGGTGGCGATGAATGCCCTAAAACAAGATGGAAGCATTGCTCTAAATGTCAGGCAAGGATCAAAAATGAGCATCTTAAAAATGAACATGAGCTGCAAAGTTATTTCATTCAGCGAATAGAAAAATTCCTGAATGCTCACGGCCGTCAGATCATTGGCTGGGACGAGATACTGGAAGGCGGACTGGCTCCCAAGGCTACTGTGATGAGCTGGAGAGGAGAAAAGGGAGGAATTGAAGCTGCAAAACAACATCACGATGTGATAATGACGCCGGGTTTTGCTTTATATTTCGACCACTATCAGGCTGATCCCAAAACCCAGCCACTGGCAA
>JAOZOF010000227.1:4004-5964 GCA_029933425.1 Marinilabiliaceae bacterium | reverse complement strand
GATCATGGTAATTGATTCTCACCATCATTTCTGGAAATACACTAAAAAGGATTTTGGCTGGATTAGCGATGAAATGGATACGATCAGGCGTGATTTCCTGCCGGAAGACTTTAAAAAAACGATTTCTGTTTCAGGTGTCGACGGAGTGATCTCGGTCCAGGCACGTCAGTCGATTGACGAGACGGAGTGGCTGCTGAAACTTGCAGATAAAAATAAGTTTATTCTTGGCGTAACAGGCTGGTTGCCGTTAAGTGATGAAAATGCCGAAGGTTACATCGAACGCTATGCCTCTGATGAAAAATTAAAGGCGGTCAGGCATGTCATTCAGGATGAAGAGGATGATTACTTCATTCTGCGGAAAGATTTTAACCGCGGGGTTAGTCTGCTTAAAAAGTATGATCTCATTTACGAAATACTGATCTTTGAAAAGCATTTGCCCCAGACCATTGATTTTGTGGATCGCCATCCTGATCAGATCTTTGTGCTCGATCATATTGCCAAACCTTTGATAAAAGAAAATCTCATATCTCCCTGGAGGCAAAATATTGCAGAACTGGCCAAACGTGATAATGTATTTTGCAAAGTGTCGGGGATGGTGACGGAAGCAGACTTCCGGGAGTGGACTCCTGAACAACTGAAGCCTTACTTTAATGTTGTTCTTGAGACATTCGGCCCGAAGCGTTTGATGTTCGGCTCCGATTGGCCTGTGTGTCTTGTGGCAACAGGGTATAACACATGGCTCGATACGGTTAAAGATTTTATGTCGGAGTTGTCGGATGATGAAAAGAAGATGATATTGGGAGAGACGGCACAGAAGGTGTTTGGGGTGTGAATGTTTAACTGTTTATTTGCTTACTGTTTATATGTTTAATTGTTGAGCTGTATGACTGTTTTGTTGAATTGTTAAAGGGAAATCTGAAAACAGAATGTATTGATCTGTGAAATAAAAAAATAAATAGATGAAAGCCATAAAAATAACGGAACCGGGAAAAGTTGAATTGACAGATGTGCCAATGCCTGAACCGGGAGAGGGTGAGGTGTTGTTAGAGGTCAATTATGTTGGTTTTTGCGGATCTGATCTTAGTACTTATCTCGGAAAAAATCCGATGGTTTCGTACCCGCGTATACCCGGTCATGAAGTGGCAGCAACCATTGTTGGTAAGGACAGTGAAGTTCCTGATGAATTTGAGATAGGTGATAAAGTTACTGTTATTCCCTACACCAGTTGTGGTAAGTGCTCTTCATGTCGCAAAAGACGCTTTAACGCATGTCGCTTCAATCAGACATTGGGTGTGCAGCGTGACGGTGCCATGAGTGAATTTATAACTATCCCTTACGAAAAAGTGATCAAAACTCCGGATCTGTCACCTGTTGAGGCGGCGCTCATTGAACCTTTAACGGTAGGTTTCCATGCTGTTGACCGTGCAGAGGTGACGCCTGATGATACAGTTATGGTATTGGGATGCGGGATGATAGGTGCAGGAGCTATTTCTGCATCATCGTTGCGTAATGCAAATGTTATTGCTGTTGATGTTGATGACAGCAAATTACAAACAGCATTGGAGATAGGGGCTTCACATGTGATAAATTCTGCAAAAGATGATCTGCACGAAGCGTTGCAACAAATACTTAACGGTGATGAGCCGGATGTGGTCATTGAAGCAGCCGGAAATCCCGTTACTTACAGGGCAGGTATTGAAGAGGTCGCTTTCGCTGGAAAAATGGTTTGTATTGGTTACGCAAAAGATGAAGTGAGTTTCCCGACAAAGCTCTGGGTTCAGAAAGAGCTTGATATCAGAGGTTCCAGGAATGCTACGCCGGAGGATTTTGATGATGTGAAAGGTATCCTTGAAGCAGGTGCTTTCCCTGTACTTAAAGTAATAACAGAGGTTGTTACACCGGAAAAAGCTGCAGAAGCTTTCAGGAAATGGGCAGATGATCCGGGTAAGGTGTTCAAGAT
>JAOZOF010000227.1:0-3904 GCA_029933425.1 Marinilabiliaceae bacterium | reverse complement strand
TGCGGTTCACCTCCGTTATCGGGAAATTTGAATTGCAGTACTCCGAGTCTTAGTCCGCCCCATCCTGCCTGGTGGACAATTACCTGTTTTCCGTGTTTGTTCTTGATGATATCAGGTTGTTTCATGAAAGTATGTGTATGACCGCCGATGATAAGATCGATATATTTTACATTTTCAGCCATAACAACGTCACTTACTTTGTCGAAGTTATACTTGTATCCAAGATGCGATAAGCATATCACCATGTCACATTTCTCTTTTTCTTTAAGATGCCTTGCAACTTTATCGGCATTACTTACCGGATCATGGTATTTCAGGTTTTTCATGTTTTGAGGGTCAGCAAGGCCGTAAAGTTTTATGCCAACTCCGGTTATCCCGATCTTTTTATTTCCGCGGTTAAGTATGATGTACGGTTTATGCAGGGTGTTGAGAGGTGTTTCTGTAAGGTCATAGTTACAGTTAATGAAAGGGAATGAGGCTCTTGATACCTGTTTGGCTAGTTCATGTATGCCGTTGTCGAACTCGTGATTGCCAAACGTTGATGCATCGTAACCCATCTCATTCATCAGCTTTATTTCAAGTTCTCCCTTGAAAAAGTTAAAATATGGAGTTCCCTGAAATATATCACCGGCATCGAGTAAAAGAATATTGGAACGGACTTTACGTATATCATCAACTTTCTTTGCAATGCGGGCAAAACCTCCGCTTCCGTGATATCGCGGGTTATCTTTGGGAAAGGGATCTATCTGGCTGTGCATATCGTTGGTGTGCAGGATCGTAAGGATATCGGAACCGTCATTTTTGCACATTGAGAGCGGAATGCCTGCTCCAACGGCAAGTGCACCTACGGATATGTTCTGTATAAATTTTCTTCTGTTAATTGACATGGTATACTCTTTTGTCGAGGGTTGATGTGATGTGTTTGTTTTGTTTTGTAAGCTCTTCTATTCCGTGAATTATGGCACTTCTGATAAGAACACCGGTGTTGTAACGGTCATCAATATCTTTGAGCATGTAATACCTGTCGCCTCCGTGTGATATGTAATCGGGAACAACAATGGTGTATGTTTTTGCAGGATTGAAAGGTTTGCCGTTTATTTTAATATTTACCGGTTTGTTGTCTTTTATTCCGAATGTTGCGCCTGACATACTCTCACCGCCAAAATCCGCCATGTGATCGAAAAGTTCCTGCATCTCTTTGCCGTTAAGTCTCATTATCACAAGTTTGTTCTCGAAAGGCATCAATCTGTAGATGCTTTCAACAGTGACAGGTCCTTTTTTTATGGGTGAGCGCAATCCCTTTGTGTTGATAATGCTCATAACAGGAACAGGCAATTTTCTGTCTTTTGCTATTTCGATACCTTCATGAAGAATTATATCGCCGACAAAATTTGTAAGATAGCTTTCCGGTCTTCCCTTTAACATGTCTATGTCCGAATGGCCTATAACTCTGTTCATCTTTGATTTTATCTTTTTCCTGTAAGGTTCTATGGTCTTTTCCAGTTCCTGAGAGAAGGCTATCGTTGAATCTATTCTGATATAATGTTTTCCTGCCTTAGTGATCGGCGGGACACCGGTATTACAGCCTGTAAGAAGCAGTGAAGTGAAAAATATAACTAAAAACTTTTTTAGAAGTTGGATTTTATTCATTTGATGGATTTAACTGTTTCTGTATTGTAAATCTAAATAATTAACAGGATACCACAAATTTGTGATATCCGTAAAAATAATACTTTTGCAGTAAAGCATATCAATATGAGCAAATTTCTTTACCGGGTATATAAACCTGTTCATTCTTCGTGGAATGCCTTTCTAACGGATGGAACGATAAATGAATTAAACGTGATAGAAGAAAGGATATTCCGATCATCATCTGATTATACTCCCAATGAGGCACGGGTCTTTCATTTTATGACAAATGATCTTAACAGTGCCCGGATCGTGATAATCGGCCAGGACCCGTATCCGCAGAAAGGTGTAGCAACAGGCCGTGCATTTGAAGTTGCAACCCTTAAAAACTGGGATGACACTTTTCGTAATGTTTCACTGAAGAACATTGTAAGAGCTGTTTACAATGCCTACACAGGCGAGTTCCTTACTTATAATCAGATAAAACAAAAGCTTAACGGGAACTTATTTGATCAGACTTTTAGTCTGTTGCCGCCGGATAAGCTCTTTAAAAGCTGGGAACAACAGGGTGTTTTGTTGCTTAACACGTCATTTACTACCGAAATAGGGAATCCGGGAAGTCATTCTAAATTGTGGAATGGTTTTACAAAAGAATTGTTGCATTACATCAATGAAAGTAATCCTGACCTGATATGGTTTTTGTGGGGCAATCATGCAAAGGGGATTACCTCGCATCTGGAATTGAAGAATGTTTTTACCTCAAATCATCCTATGATATGCAAACAAAGTGATGATGATTTCCTCTTCGGTAAGGTTAACATGTTTGCAAAAACCAAAGATCTGATAAACTGGAAAGGAATTTAGGATGTATGGCATGTTTAATGACCTGACATCCCTACGTTGAACATCTCTATGTTCTATTGATATTCTCTTGTGAAAACCAATTCATCTTTTGAGGACAAGCCGCTGTTAAAATAATAACCGTCTTCGTTGAAGCCGAGTAATTCCTCAGGATCTGTGATCTTATTCTGAATAATATAGCGTGTCATCAGTCCGCGTGCTTTTTTCGCATAGATGCTGATAACTTTGTATTCCCCGTTCTTTGAGTTTTTGAAAACGGGAGTGATAATTCTTGCATTAAGTTTTCCTGTATTGATGCTTTTAAAATATTCGTTTGAAGCAAGATTGATCAAAATGTCTGAACCACTTGCTTTCATATCGTTATTCAGTTGTTCTGTGATCTTGTCTCCCCAGAATTTGTACAATGTTTCGCCCCGTGGATTTCTGAGCTTTGTTCCCATCTCAAGGCGATAGGGGAGGATGATGTCCAGCGGACGCAATAATCCGTATAATCCCGAAAGTATGGAAAGATACTGTTGGGCGAATTCCAATGCTTCGTCTGACAGGTTATAAGCGTCAAGTCCGGCATACACATCACCTTTGAAAGCAAAAATTGCCTGCCGACCTTCTTCCTGCGAGTATGGATAGTGCCAGTTGCGGTATCTGTCGTAGTTCAGCTTTGCCAGAGATTCGCTAATGCTCATTATTTTTTTTAATTCTTCTCTTGATTTGTTTTTCAGAATGTTAACCAATTCTATACTTTCATTACTGAAACGAATATTTGAAAATTTATCTGTTGGGACCTTTGTTTTCAGGTCGATGGTTTTTGCCGGTGAAATAATGATGTGCATATCTGTGTGTTTTTATCATTAACAAAAGTAACTTTTAATGGTTTAAATTTATTTTAACAATATGCATTAATTCATTTCAGCAAAATTGTCTTCAATAAAAGATGATCTTTTCGAATTAAAACCTTTTTATCGATGTTTCGTATAAAATTCTGATATATTCGTGTAAGAAAAATATAAGTTAATAAAATAATTGATCAGCCACTTATGAAAGCTATATTCATATCACTATTCATCATTGTTGCGGGAAATATGTTTGCCCAGAGCAGTGAGGATGTTGTGTTAAAAAAAATACCTGATCGGGCGGCAAAAAAGGTTGCCAAAGCAGAAAAACTGTTGGCAAAGGGAAACAGTATTTTGAAGGATGCTAAAAAATATGATGAAGAGATAGATGCTAATAAAGCAAAATACTCAAAAAGGAAGGTCAAAAAACTGACCGGCAAATCGGTAAAGATCAAACTGAAAGCAGCACCATACCTTGAAGACGGATATGTCAAAAAATCAAAAAGTTTATTGAAGGTGGTGAAAGACCTTAGAAAGGTGAATCCACAACTGGCTTCCCGATTAAAGGAGATAGAGGTTAATTC
>JAOZOF010000226.1:3629-5980 GCA_029933425.1 Marinilabiliaceae bacterium | reverse complement strand
TGTGTCAGCCACTGTTTTGTCACGGGAAAAGCTGTTTCCATTGTATCGTCAACTATGTTATAGATCAACCGGCGATAATGATGTAAGCGGTCAGGCGTAACTCCCGGGATATCTTTTTCAATACCCGTTTTGCAGTATTCCGCAACGCTGTTCTGCATCTTTATGGTTTCGTTCAAAAGCATGTTACTTCCTCCCAATGTTTTGTGGTTATCTCTTTTAATCTTCTCATTTCAGCGGTCAACTCTTCTGCTTCAGGGATGTTAAAATCTCTTTCGAGCAATACCGGAATCGGTTCAAGTTTCGAGATCGTGTAATCGAACAATTCGTAAACCGGATCGATTATTGCTTCTCCATGCGTGTCGATGATGAGGTCGGGTGCTACTTTTGTGTGACCTGCCATATGAATATAGGCTACTTTGTTGTGGGGCATCGAATCAATGAATTTTTTAGCATCGTAATTATGGTTGAAAGCATTAACATAAACGTTGTTGACATCCAGCAGAAGATAACAGCCCGACTCTTCAACTATAGCATTGATGAATTGTTCTTCACTCATCTCGGCAGCTACAGGAGTATAGTACGAAACATTCTCAATAACAAGCGGCCTTTCAAGATAATCCTGAACCTGTTTTATCCTTTTTACCACATGCTTTACCGCATCTTCTCGGAAAGGTATTGGCAAAAGATCGTACAGGTGTGCATTTTCAGCTTTGGTGTATGAAAGGTGCTCCGAATAGATCTCAATGTCATACTCTTTGAAAAACTTTTTAAGCTTCTTCAGGAATTCAAAGTCCAACTCTTCCGGGCTTCCTATCGAAAGGGACAAACCGTGGCATAGAGCAGGATATTTATGTGTGACTTTGTCAAGTATCTTTTTCCAGTACCCGCCCATGTCAACCCAGTTTTCCGGTGCAAACTCGATGAAATCGGGATTGAAGTTATTGTTGTCGATAAATTCATCGGCAAACTCTTTTCTGAATCCTATGCCTATGCTATTGTTTTTCATCGTCTCGTTTTTATACATGAGGGTGTCCAAAAAGTCGTCATTCCGAATGAAATGAAGGAATCTCTAAATTCACAAGCTTTGAAAATCAAGAGATTGCTTCGTCGTTCCTCCTCGCAATGACGTCCATCTTTTACTTTTTGGACATCTTCAGGTTTTAGTTTTAATTATTTCTTCTCACCACATTTTCCTTCACCACATTTAGCTTCTTTGGTTTTTCCCTTTTCTGCTTTTTCTGCTTTTTCCGCTGTCTTGGCTTTTGTTGCTTTTTCCTTACCCTCTTTCTTAGTTTCCTGTTTCTTCGCCGGCTCTTTCTTTTCACCGCATTTGCCTTCTCCACACTTTGCTTCAAACACAAAGTTCTCTGAGGAATTGTTGACAACATCGGAAGGTGAAACATACTTTTCAATTAGGCTATTTCTCAGTTGTGAACCTGATCCGAGATATTCGTAACTGAACATATTGCCTGCATTAGCTGCGATTGGAATAGCTCCTGCTATCATTCCTGTTAAAACCACACTTTTCAGTAATCTGTTTCTGTTTTCTTTTTTAGTTTTCATCTTTTCTTTATTTATTGATTAATATTTTTTTATTCCGGGATCGATCTGTTTTGTGACCCTTTCATTTAAGTAGTCGTGAGAGTTATCGATTCCTTACAAAAAAAATGAAAAAAGATTTTTGAATACTTTCAGATATCCTTTCTTAATAAATTTATTGATCAGGTACATTTAATTTATTTCCACTGGCTTTCGCAAAAACAGTAGATGCTTAAAGCCGGTTTTGGAGCAGATCACAGGGTACGTATTCCTGATATTCACAGATAAATATTCGTGAATGTTCATTCCTTCTTACACAGCCAAGGATATCGCTTTAAAAAATATCATGATATAAAAACTAGCTATTCCCTCGTAGGAACATACGGCCGTATGTTCCTACGAGGAGAATTTAATCAGAAAAATGCTTTATTTCTTAACACTGGAATCTCAAAAGCCATACTTCCTCATGCACAGCCTTAATAGCCATGCAATATTTTTTACGAAAAATAAAATTTTACCGCTCAGGATTATTAGTTTTGCATTCGTACTAAAAAAACGAAATATATGGGACGCGCATTTGAATACAGAAAGGCCAGGAAACTGAAACGTTGGGGAAATATGGCCAAGACATTTACCAAGCTTGGCCGAGAGATCACAATAGCTGCAAAAGAAGGCGGTCCGGAACCTGAAGCCAATCCACGTCTGAGAATGCTTATCCAAAATGCTAAGGCAGCTAATATGCCAAAGGATAACGTTGAAAGAGCTATAAAAAAAGCAACCGAAAAGGACCAGTCAGATTATAAAGAAGTTAT
>JAOZOF010000226.1:0-3529 GCA_029933425.1 Marinilabiliaceae bacterium | reverse complement strand
GAATTTGAGTGGATACCTACAGATACTAAAAAACTAACTGCAGAACAGAAGGAGCAGATCGACAAACTTCTTGAAAAGCTTGAAGAAGACGAAGATGTAACCAATGTTTTCCATAACATGGAAGAAGAGTAACTGTATTCCAAAATAAGAAATCCGGGCAATGTTTCACACTGATACAACCCGGTTTTATTTTCAATCCGGTCTGTTTATCCTGATTTGTTTAATCGGATTAAACCAGTTAATTTAGTACAAAAAGAAAAACGACGATGAAAGATACATTTCTTGAAAAGCCGTTCCCATACCTTGATGAGCTTAAATACAGGCTTATTCATGTCGGGATAATAATGGCATACAGTATCTTTTTTATGGTTGTTTTTCACCCTTTCGGTTTTGACACATGGCTCACGAGTGGATGGTTAAGTCTTGCTATAATAGGAGTACTCGGATCTGTTCCTATTGCAATATCCCAGCTTATTGTCAGGCCGCTGATACCAATAAAAACCTTTAAAGTAAAACATCTTATTATCTGGTTCCTTTTTGAGGTGCTGGCTTTAACTGTGTTTATGGCTATTCTGTACGAAGACCCTGAATTCACTTTCCTGCAGGATCTTGAAACAACGTTTAAATATACCGGACTAATAGCACTGCTGCCCTACTCTTTCTCCATTCTGATAATTGTTCTGATTCAGGTAAACAAAGAGAAAAACGCAAAAAAAGTATTAACATCAGACGATATCGACCTGATAAGCTTTAAAGATGAAAGGGATCAGGTTAAGTTCAGTGTTAAAAGCAAGGATATTCTTTTTCTTGAATCAACCGATAATTATGTTACTGTTTACTTTTCGAATGAAGAAAAAGTAAACAAACACATGATAAGAACATCTCTTAAGAACATAGAAAACGCTCAGCTTTCAGCTAAACTTCTGAGATGTCACAGAAGCTTCATTGTAAATCTTGACAATGTTCTCTGGATGAAAAAAGAGGGTCGCAATTTTGTTCTTAAAATAAAAAACATCGGTACAGTCATCCCTGTTTCGCGCAGTTATATCCCAAAATTCAAATCCCTGCTGCAATCATAGCACCCGTTTATCCCGCAAACCGTCCTTTAATACCTCTGTTTTCCACCGTTACAACTGAAATAATATATTTGTAACGTTGTTTCCGGACAAGCCGTATACAACATCAGTCAGAATTAATTATTAATTATTTAAAGAATACAATTATGAGAACAGTATTTAGTATTGCCGTTTTGATCTTTGCTTTGACTTTCACCGTTAATGCAGGGAACTCTGATAACGCGAAGAAAAAAGTTTACGGAACATGGAAAGTTGAAGCTCCGGATGCTCCTTACGATTATCAGGAGGGTGAGATCAAATTTTACAAAGAAGACGGAAAAGACATGATCAAGATCATGACCACTTATGATGTTATCATGGGTAAAAACCTTAAAGTACAAGGAAATAAAGTAACTTTTGAATTTGAAGTGGAATATGAGCTTTGTACTGCTAAACTGGAATTGAAAGATAACAAAATGACCGGTTTGGTTGAAACAGTTGAAGGGAACATCCCTGTTACCCTTACAAAGAAAAAATAATTTTAATTGGGGATTAGGATTGGGAAGCCATACTCTCGTTTTGGGAGTGTGGCTTTCTTTTTGTCATTTTCTCAGCATGTCTTTTAGTTCCTTCTCCACCTTTCTTATCTTAGGGGTGATCACCATACGACAATAAGGCTGCTCACCATGCAGATTATAATAGTCGTTGTGATAATCCTCGGCAGGATAGAATGCACCTGCTTCGGTCACTTCCGTAACGATGGGAGAATCATAAAGACCTGAGCTATTCAATTTCTCTATTGCTTTCTCTGACTCTTTTTTCTGTTCTTTGGTATGGTAAAATATTGCCGACCGATACTGCGTACCCACATCTGCCCCTTGACGATTAAGAGAAGTGGGGTCATGAACCGTGAAAAAGACCTTCAACAGATCGGAAAACAAAACAGAATCAGGATAGTAAGTTATCTGAACAACTTCGGCATGACCTGTTTCACCCGTACACACCTCTTTGTAAGTAGGGTTCTTCTTCGTTCCTCCCATGTAACCCGATTCAACATCCTTCACACCTTTTATCCGCTGAAAAGCTGCCTCCACACACCAGAAACATCCTGCCCCGAATGTTATCTTCTCTGTTCTCTCCTGACCTGATGAATTTCCTGCTGACATAAAAAACAACATTAAAACATTTAACAATAGATACTTCATAAACTTTTTCGTAATGAATGGTATGCAAGATAAAATTAATTAATCTCTTTTTGTACTTTTGAGTTTTAAATCTTTTAAACCTGTAAACAGGTTTTGAAACAACATCTACATGAACGGATATCCTCCATTGGCAGAACGAATGCGTCCTAAAACGCTTGAAGACTATATCGGACAGAAGCATCTGGTAGGTGAAGGCGCCATACTGCGTAAGATGATCGATTCCGGCAATGTATCCTCCATCATTCTTTGGGGGCCTCCCGGAGTTGGAAAAACAACCCTTGCGCGTATAATTGCCAACCAGCTACAAAGACCGTTTTACGTGCTTTCAGCTGTGAGTTCAGGAGTGAAGGATGTTCGCGAAGCCATTGAAAAAGCAAGGAAAGCACGTTTTTTCAACAGCGCCTCCCCTATCCTGTTCATCGACGAGATACACCGTTTCAGCAAATCACAGCAGGACAGCCTGCTCGGAGCTGTTGAAGAGGGAGTTGTTACCCTCATAGGTGCAACGACTGAAAATCCCTCATTCGAGGTAATATCACCTCTCCTCTCCCGCTGTCAGGTCTACGTTCTTAAACCTCTTGAAAAAAATGATCTGCTTGAACTTCTGGAGATGGTCAGGAACAACGATCCGGTTCTTAAGAAGAAAAAAATAACATTAAAGGAGGATGAAGCACTTCTGCAATATTCGGGAGGCGATGCCCGTAAATTCCTCAACATCATCGAACTTCTTGCCAATGCTGCCGGCGACAGTGATGTGATAGAAATAACCAACGAAAACGTAACTTCAAATCTTCAGCAAAATCCGGCTCAGTACGACAAGAACGGAGAGTTGCATTACGACATCATATCCGCATTCATCAAGTCCATTCGAGGAAGCGACCCTGATGCTGCCGTTTACTGGTTGGCACGTATGGTGGAAGGCGGCGAAGACCCGAAATTCATTGCCCGCCGTCTGATAATCTCCGCATCGGAGGATATCGGCATGGCAAATCCGAATGCCCTGCTGCTTGCAAACAACTGTTTCAGCGCTATTAACACCGTTGGCTGGCCAGAAGCAAGAATAATTCTTTCGCAAACTACCATCTATCTTGCCACAAGTCCAAAAAGCAATTCTGCTTACATGGCTATCAATAATGCCCAGGCACTTGTAAAAAAAACAGGCAATCTCCCTGTTCCGCTGCATTTACGTAATGCCCCGACAAAACTGATGAAAGATATGGATTACGGTAAGGAGTACAAGTACGCACACGACTTTCCCGGGAACTTTGT
>JAOZOF010000039.1:11536-20413 GCA_029933425.1 Marinilabiliaceae bacterium | reverse complement strand
ATTGACTCATTAAAAACTTCATTACCATATGAACCTTCAAAAAAGATATTTAAATCAAAGTTTTTATACTCAAAAGTATTCCCTATCCCTCCAAAAAACAGAGGTTCACTTGAACTTATTGCCTTACGGTCGTCATCTAATGTAATTTTATTATCTCCATTTAAGTCTTTGAACTTATGTGAACCTGGTTTAACTTTTATTCCTGGAACAGAAACAACTCCGGGCCTTAGAGTATAATCCCTGTCTTCAGGAGGTATATCTGGATTACTATCTTCCTGCCAGGTAAAATCACCAACCTGATAAATACCGTCAAATACGTAACCATAGGCCTCCCCAAGTGATCCACCAACTACTACACGCCCTATGTCTTGAATCCAGGCACCATTAATATATACCGGTATAAAATCAAGCAAACCTAAATCAACAACTGTATTTTTATTATGACTAATATTAAAATCTGTAGTCCATTTAAAATCTCTTTTATTAATATTTCTGGTTGATAACTGTATTTCAAAACCTTCATTATCGACTCTACCAATATTTTGCCATTGTTCCCTGTAACCTGTACGACCTGCGGTTGGGGTCGGGATAAGCATGTCATGAGTTTGTTTGCTATACAGATCAACAGTTAAGTTTATAGCATCATTGACAAATGCTAAATCAACACCAATATTTGCCTGATATGTAGTTTCCCATTTTAATTGTTTATTTTCCTGAGAAGTTGGTGACATACCTAATTCACCATTATAATACGTATTTCCAAGGCGTGCCAGATATCTGTAAGAAGGGATACGATCATTACCTGTCACACCATAGCTTAATCGAATCTTAGCATTACTTAATACCGTTTGATTTTGCATAAATCCTTCATTAATAAGCACCCAAGAATAAGCTGCTGAAGGGAAAAAACCATACCTGTTTCCCGGGCCAAACTTATCTGACCCGTCTGCTCTAAAAGTTCCTGTAAAAATGTGTTTATCTTTAAAAGTATATGTAGCACGTCCAAAAAATGATACACGTTTATTTTTGTCACGGAATGAAGAAGAGTTTTTCACAGTACTACCTTTACTAATATCAAATACCCCAGTTGATTCATCTAAGAAATTTGTTTTCGTAATACCAAACCATTCATAATTATAAACATTAGTTTCAGCAGCAATCATAGCATTTAAGTTATGGTTTTCGTTGAAATACTTTGAATAGTTAAGCTGAACTGTTCCATTTAGCGAGTATGTTCTTGCTTCATTCAAATTGCTATAACCTTTATCGAGTGCACCCCAGTTGGTATTTTTACCATAATACTCTGAACCTTTTGAGCTGGTAAAAGATCCTCCCCCAATTAATTTCAGCCTTAACCCTTCCAGTATTGTATAATCTAATGTGGCGTTTGTATTTATAAACGCTGTAGCTGATTTTCTGTATGCATCATCAATCATCGAAGATGGTGAAATGTAAGAATTACCCGGATCAAATGTTGGATTGTATAACTCAACAGGAGTTGAAATCACAAGATTCTGAACCACCCCGTTAAACAGAGCATTTCCTCCTCCACTTTGTGAAGCTCCATTTATTTCATAATATGAACCACTTGTAGCTAATCCTAAATTTAGCTTCTCATTTTTTTGATGATTAACTTTTAATCTCATTGACAACCTTTGCTGATTATTGTTTTTGACAATTGCATCGTTATCAAGTAATCCCAGACTTGCAGAATAGGAGGTTTTATCACTTTTCCCACTCATTGAAACTCCGTAGTTTTGTTGAAACCCACGTCGCAAAATCTCATCCTGCCAATTGTGCTGAGTCAATTCATAGGGATCTCTGGGTGAATTTGGGTTGCCATTATTAAAAAACAGATATCCATCAGGATCTACATCTCTCCGGTATTCAATAAACTCATTTCCATTTAGAACATCTAACTTTTTAGATGTCTCTGCAAAGCCCAGAGTAACATCTAATTTGATTAGCGACTTACCTGCTTTACCACTCTTAGTTATAATAATTATTACTCCATTTGCACCCCGGGCCCCATAAATAGCTGTTGCCGATGCATCTTTAAGCACGGTAACAGACGCAATATCTGAAGGATTAATTAAATCTAACGGATTCGTGGAACTTCCATTCCCAATTGTAGAAGTAGTAACCTCGCCGGAATTCATATCAAATGGCATTCCATCAATTACATATAGAGGTTTTGTTCCTGCCGAAATTGAGTTAAATCCTCGAATTGATATGTTCACACCGGCTCCTGGTTCACCCGAGTTAGAACTGATGTATACACCTGCAATCTTACCTTGCATGCCTGCTAAAACATCAGTAGGGCTATTATTAGTTAATTCTTCTGACTTAATAGTAGAGATAGAGCCTGTAATATCTTTTTTCATTTGCGAACCATAACCAATTGTTACAATCTCATTAAGGTCAATCGAATTCTCCTCCAAAACAACACTGAATACACTTTTCCCGGTTAAAGGAATTATAACTGTTTTCATTCCTATGAAAGAAAACTGCAATGATTGCGCATCAGTTGGTACTTCCAACGAAAATTTACCATCACTATTAGTCACTGTACCTACAGTAGTACCTACAACAAATACCGAAACTCCAGGAATTGGCTCCCCTTTTGGGTCAGTAACAATTCCTGTTATCGTTCTTTGCTTCTGAAGCACCATCTCTTTTCGTTTAGACTTTCTTTTAAGAATAATCTGATGACCTGTTACTTCAGCAATAATCGAAGCTTGCTTTTCAAATTGTTTTAAAATAAGCTCTAATGGTTCATTGTCTGCCTTAATGGTCACCCTCTGTCTCTTTTGAAAAACATTATCCTGATATAAGAAATAGAAATTTGTTTGTTTTTCAATCTTCTTAATCAGCTGATTCACTGTAGCATTTTTCAGACTTAAACTCACTTTGGTTGACTGTGCAGATGAATTTGCCCATGCTCCTGAGAACACTAAAAATAGAGATAGGAGTGTTAGTTTCATCCTTTTAATGTTTAGTTCATTACCTTTTCCAATAAAAAGATACCTTTTACGTAATTTTTTCATAAATTTGTTTTGTTTTAATTACTACAATATATTAACTATTGGGAACCGAACGGTGGTAGGACACCGTTTGGTTTTTACTTTAATTCATATGTTGTTTGATTTAGTTTAATTAATTCCGCAGAAGCAGTTTTGGATAATACTAATAAAACGTTGTCTACTTGTTCATTTAATTCAAGTTTTCCGGAAATTATTCTTACCCCCATCATTGGATCATTTAAGTGGATTTTTATATTGTAATATCGCTCCAGTTTCTTTATAATTCGACTTAAATCTGTACTTTCAAAGTTTAAATAACCTTCGTGCCAAGTAACATAGTTCATTACATTTACCTGTTTAATCTCTGTCTTTTCACTTTCATAATAGTACGTAGCCTGTTGATTGGGCTTCAAAACATATTCATTTTTTATTATATGAAAACCATTCCGTTTTATCTTCACACTTCCTTCAACAAGTACTGTCTCAATAGTTTTGTCTGAAGGATAGGCAGATATATTAAATTTAGTTCCAAGTACTTCAATTTCTATCACCTTAGTATTCACAACAAAAGGCATTTTAGCATTATGTGTTACTTCAAAGTATCCTTCTCCATAAAGGAAAACTTCTCGTTTCTTGCCCTCAAAACTTGAGGGATACATTAACCTCGAACCTGCATTTAAATAGGCGATTGTTCCATCAGGCAATTTAATTGATGAATTTTTTCCATATGGAACTATCAGTTGATTAATTTCTATTTTATGATTATTAGGAACTACCTGAACTGTATCTTGCTTATTAATAACAATACTGCTATTACCCTTATACTCTATTTCTGATTTTTTCTTAGAAATTATCATCTTTTTACCATTACCTAAGATGAGTTGTGAATTACTATTATGGTTATCTAATGCTATCTGTTTTGACATTTCTAAAAACTGACTTGGCTTCTCGTAAATATATGCTATTCCCAGCGAAAAAAATATAATAGCCACTGATGCATATTTTAATAGAATTAAACCAACTTTATTAATAGTTAACCTTTTATTCCTTTTCTCTAATTTTTCAACTATTCCCTTAAAGATTTTAATTTGTTCAGCCTCTGAATTAGAATCATCTTTTGACTTAATTTGAAAAATAAGCATTCGAGCTAATTCAATCTCTTTTTTCTCAGATGGATTTTTATTGAGATAATTTTCCCAATATGTCTCAAGTTCATAATCCGGATTCAACACCCATTTTACAAACTTCTTATCCTCTATATATTCTAAAAATTTATCCATGAAATAACAATATCTTTATATTAAGAGCAGTAACAACCTAAAATGTGGACATTAAAAACAATATTTTTTCGTTTTTTTTTATTGGTGGTTCGTTAAACAATTTTTAACATAGATTAATCTTCTGTATCTAAGGGGTTTTAACAACATTTCTATAATGTAGGTTAACACTCTGCCTTTGAGAAGATTCGTATAAAATTTAATGCGAATAACTAATATTAACAGAATCTGATGTCTTTCGAATACCCAAATTTGAATTTTACTAATTCGTAGTTACCCATATTTTATTCCTCAATCCATTGTAAGTTAATGCAATTCATGCCATTTTTGCATTAAATAATGCGGGTTATGAAAGAGAATCTGTTTGTACAAAGCGAGGTTTCTTCTTTTAGTTGAGAGAATTAGTTTTTAGCTATTATTATCAAAAGACTTGATTATAGTTTTTTAAGCTTTTAAAAATTAAAAGCAACAATAACTTATTTCGGGATATTTTGTTGCTTTTGAAAAAATATGAGCCTACCCGGCTATAGGGTATTGAGCGAGAATCCATTTTTTACCGGATATTAATGTTTTTAACTAATTAGTTATTAACTATCTTGCGAAGTGAAAGAAGGGCTCTGTGAAGTAACTTTCGGGACGACTCTACCGATATTTTCAATATCTCAGATATTTCTTTGTAATCTAACTCTTCCTCAAATTTAAGATAAACAATTTCTTTTTGTCTTGAAGGCAATTTATTAACGGCTATGTGTAGTTTATTCTTTATTTCATTCGAAACCTCCATTTCAATCATCTGATCCTGATGGCTATATTCAACCTGAAAAATATTATGATCTATATATTCTTCATCCGTAGGAATCTCTTGTTTTCTGTTTCTTGTTATTTTCTTTATGATATTGTTTCTAAGTGAAGTAAACAAGTAAGCTTTTAGATTCTTAATACTTGTAAATACTTTATCTTTTTTTGAATATAAATCTATAAAAATGTCCTGTATGCAATCAGCAACAAGGTCCTTGTCAGTACTAAGCTTATATCCGTATGAAAGCAAACTCTCTATATGTTGTTGGTATATAATTACAAAACTTTTATCATCGCCTTTCAGGAAGGAATGCCATAAAAGATCTATATTTTTGTCATTATATTTACTCATGAGGTGAATTAATCTTCTAATCAGCTGTAACGGGCGTAAAAATATAAAAAAATTAACAAAAAATGTTAGCATACGTTAATTAGTTGTGTTTGCGAAACATTTGTACCATTTTTCAGTTAATAACATAGAACTGAGCTAAAAAGCAAGGAATATTTATATTTGTATTAAAGAGTTAAGTATAAATAAATTATGGCACTTTATATTAGGTTGTTATCGAACGATGCGGAAGATTTTGTAATGGAGATAGCCGTTAACGACAATGCTACTTTCATGGAGCTGCATACATACATCCAAAAAAGTCTGGGATATGACTCATCAAACATGGCCTCATTTGTGATAACGGACAACGATTGGAACAGAGAGAAAGAGATCAGCCTGATGAAAATGAATGAGGAGGATGAAGATATCTTATTAATGGAAGAAACGACTTTAAAGGAATTCATTAAGGATAAAAAGCAACGATTGCTCTATGTTTTTGATTTTTTCTCGGAAAGGGCATTCTTCATGGAAGTCTTTGACAGAAGGAAAGGAGAGATCAAAGAGCCTGAATTACTTAAGAAGGAAGGAGCACCACCTGAACAGATAGCTATTGATGACAGTTTCACGGATGATGCATTTTATTCTGAAGATACGGGGAACGAATTTGATGAAGGCTTTGAAGAGCTTGACTCCTTTGATCTTGACAATATTCCTGACGATTACTAATCCTTGCTGACCACTTAGCCGGACAGGTTATTCATTTTACAATTCGATGTTTCATAAAATTCAGGTAATTTTACATGCCAAACTTATTCCGATTTTATATATATATCACCCACTCATAAGTGACAGAGCCTTTTAGTTCATGAATGCAAAAACAGACAATAGTTCCTCGGATACGCTGATAGTCCTTGTAGGGCCAACGGGCATTGGGAAAACGGAACTTAGTCTGAAGATTGCAAAAGAACTTAAAACAATCATAATTTCTGCCGACAGCCGTCAGATTTACAAAGAGCTGAAGATCGGCACTGCAGCCCCCTCTCCGGAGCAACTCAGTTATGTACCCCATTTCATGGTGGGAACAAAATCAATTCACGATTACTACAGTGCTTTCGAATTTGAAAAGGATGTGCTGGCTTTGCTAAAAGAAAAATTCCCTGAGTACCCGGTGATATTAATGACGGGCGGATCGATGATGTACGTAGATGCCGTTTGTAAGGGCATTGACATTATTCCCACTATCGACCCCGAATTAAGAAAAGAAATATTTGAGCGGTATGAACGGGACGGAATCGACCCTATCCGGAGGGAGCTGAAATTGCTGGACCCCGACTTTTATAACCAGGTTGACCTGAAAAACCATAAACGCGTCATTCATGCTGTGGAAGTGTGCCTGATGGCAGGAAAACCATACAGTTCACTTAGAACAAATTCAACTAAAAAAAGGGATTTCAAACAGATACATATCGGCCTCGATATGGACCGGTCAGAATTATACGACCGGATAAACCGACGTGTTGATAAAATGAAAGAAGAAGGGCTGATCGAAGAGGCCAGGAAGTTTTATCCATACCGGGAGCTAAATTCGCTTAACACTGTGGGTTACAAAGAGCTGTTCGATCACTTTGATGGTAAGATTTCCTTAGACAAGGCCATCGAACTGATCAAGCGCAATTCGCGCAGGTATGCTAAAAAACAACTCTCCTGGTTTCGCCGGAATAAAGATATGGCATGGTTCCATCCTTCGCAGTTTGAAGAGATAATGGAATATATATCTGATAAGTTAAAAGAGTAAGAATACAAAATGGCGGAGTGAACACCGGAACTATCTGGCACCCACCCCACCATATGTGTACTTTTAGTTAGTATAGCTTAGGCCTTTTGGGCCCGTTGTACGGTTCAGCACCAAAATGCTCACCTTTCTTCGGTGGTTTTACCGATGTAAGTTTAACATCGGTGGTCCCAGGTGCTCCGATCAGACCGTGATATCTTCCCAGCCAGTAAAAAAGTATGAAATCCGTCGGTTCTCTTACTACATTCCCGTTGCTTCCTCCGTCATAGGTCATGAATGTACGGCTGCTGCGACTCACCTCTGTTTCACGTGGTGACAATGGTCGTGTGCCTGTTTCGTACGAACGGTATCCTTTGGGTATGAAAAGATCATCCCTGTACGAATTTCTGTAGTTGTAAAGGATACAATCGAGCTGATAATCGCGCAGAAATTTAGCTGACTGTTCCTGTTCACAATCATTGCCCGATATTGCTCCGTAACCGAAATTATATAACGGATAATGTTCTATCCTCTTCACTTCCCAGGTACGGGCAAGGCTTCGCATGTAGGCACTCAGATCAACCGGATCTTTTATGTATCTCATCAAAGTATAGTATGCCTGATATGCAAGGTCATCATCCCACGGGGCGATATCGGCAGGAGGGAATGTATTCTTTTGCCTGATAGTATTTTCGCGATATCCCCATTTCACAAGCTGCTGATAACCCTCTTCATACTTCTTATCTCCGGTAACGGAATAAGCAGCTCTCATGAATGCAAGAGCCTCCAGTCCGTTCACTCCGCGATCGTGATATCCGTACGGCCTCAGCAAATATTCAGGATTCCATCTGCCCCAGCGAGTAGGTTTTCCGTCCATGCCGATAAGCATCCAGCCGTTGTCCATGATGTACGAAGCTATCCTTTGAATATGCTCCCTAGCCATCTCTTTATCCTTACCTTCGGCAGCAAGCTCGTAAAATATAGTGACAGAAAAGAAATGTGCAATTATCTCATCACTCGATGTATCACCTTTCCAGTACCATTTACCGTCCTTTGTCTTATGCCATTTGGCAGGCAAACCACCGGAACCGTGCAACGACATCTTATCCTCATCGCCTACGGGCGAATAAATGGCACGTGCCACATAACCGTCAATGGGCGTGATCCTTTCAAGCCAAAGCATTGCTTTGAAGGCATCCACCGCTTCCCTGCGAGCTTCTTCATCCCCCGTAACCGCATACTTGAACGACATAGCTGCAAGGTAAGGCGCCGTATGACCACCGTCATTATCACTTATCTCTCTGATCCATTTTCCATCCTTTTTGTAGAGAGTATGGATAAATCCGAGGCGCTTAAACCCCCATGTGTTGATCATCTGTTCGTAGTGATCAACCTTTTTGCGGAGAGTAAATGGTTCATATTTTATTATTCCTATGCCGGCATCAGTTACTACTATAACCTCATCCTTACCCACGGCAATGTCATGAACATTGTTGCCGGGGAGCCAATGATCGGCAGCAAAGTATTGCCACTCACCATCAAGCATTCTTACCGCCCCTTTTGTAGTACCTATCCAGATGTCGTTATCGAATCCTTTTTTCAAAACAGTAGTGTTCTCATAGGGTAGGCCGTCCTCACCTTTCAAAATAAAAAGAGAAGCTCCGCGTAACATCCCCA
>JAOZOF010000039.1:0-11436 GCA_029933425.1 Marinilabiliaceae bacterium | reverse complement strand
GGTAGGCCGTCCTCACCTTTCAAAATAAAAAGAGAAGCTCCGCGTAACATCCCCAGTCCCCGGCCTGTAGAAACGAACAGCTTACTGCCGTAACTCAGCATATCTCTCATATCTTTCGAAGGCCAGATGCCCCAGTCTATGAAATCGGTATTAACGACTGTGTTATCGAGTAGTATCAACTGTCCAGGACGAAGCACGTAAAGGGTATTGCTGTATGATTCGATCCTTTTTACAGGCCCCAGCCTGACAGGATCGGCATGCACCTGTGAGCCGTCTTCCATTATCATGGTAATGTCACTGGTATTATATCCGCCTTCAGGTTTTATGTTCACGAACTTACCGTCCGATAACTTGTATATATCTTCTTTTGTGGCAGCATGCAACACTCCCATGTGCATACACATATCAACATAATTGCGGTCATCAAACTTCTTCCATTTTTCATCTTTAAACAGGTAGAGACCATTTTCTGTCAAAGCCCATAGCTTTCCGTCCTCTTCCATAAACCTGTTTATTCCTGACAATGCATCTTTAGCAGGATTTAATTTATTGTCATCTATGGTGTAAAGTTTTCCGTCCATTACGGCAAAACTGTTCCCCTTAAAATTTGCTACCGCTTCAACAGGTTTGTCTGTTTTGATGCGGATGCTTGATTCCTGAAGATAAACATTATCCTGTATCGGATTCCACACCTGAACAGGAGGATCGTAAAGCTTTTTCTGTCCGTTCACTGATGTACCTATAAGAATAAAAAACAGGGAGAAAAGCAGGGTCAAAGTCCCGGATTGTTTGCGTGTTATCATGGCAATTTTGTTTTATGATTTTCTTTTACAAGATACCATAAAAAATAATTCGAACGATTACGAAAAATTGACAAAAACAGATGAGATTTAAGCAGACTTTTCTCTAAAACAACAGGTTAAACCTGTGGGATAAACGATCTATCTTGGAATTGCAAAATATTATTTAGCAATTATCCTCAGGTTCTTAAGTATTGAAAATGCCCTGTCAACATCTTCGTCGTTGACAATCACGGTAAATTCGTTGGTGGTGGAAATAACTTCTTTGATGTTAATGCCTTCCCAGGCAATAGCTTTCATAATATGGTAGTAAAAACCTGTAACCGTAATGTTACTTGCAGGCAGTTTGAGTGTAATGGCTGAAAGCCTGTCCTGTTTGTATATCTGCTCTTCATCCCTGAAATAATCTTCAACAAGACTTTCGTATGTGGAACTGACAACAAGATTCGATTCGAAAACACCGCGAACCAACGTGTAAAACACATCATGCTGGTTGCTTATTTTCTGCATCACCTTAGTGTGGCAATAAAAAATGTTGTTGCTGTTCTTAAAAGTGTAATCGGTCAGGTTCGATCTTACAATGATATCACCAAGCGATTCAAGCAGTTTCTCCAGATTCTGACTTAACGAATAATCAAGTTGGGGAACAAGTCTGTTCAGTGCCATGACTATCGCACCCATTTTCACCTCTTTACCCGTCAGCTTCTCCACCATCGGCTTTATCTGACGCGCAAGTGAAGAGTTGTTCAGAATACCTTCACACAATGCTTCAACCACAAAAGGCTTGACCTTTATAACCTTTTCTACTGCCTGACTAACTGTTACCATACCAACTATATTTTTTACAAAGATAATAATGTTAAAAAATTAACGGTATGTTATAAGAATGTTTTTTATTTGAAAAGCTTTTTTAAATGACCTCCTATTGATACATTTGTAACAAAATAATAAAGTTTTACAGGTATGACTATAAATGATCTGAAAGGCGCAATAGTTGCGATAGTAACACCATTCAATGAAGACGGAAGTATTGATTTTGAGTCTTTTGACAAATTGATAGATTTTCATCTTGAGAATGGCACTGACGGTCTTGTCGTTTGCGGCACAACCGGAGAGGCAGCAACCATGACAAAGGAAGAAGATGCCTCAGTGATAGGCAGAGCCGTTGAAAGAGTTAACGGCCGGATCCCTGTGATAGCCGGAACAGGAAGCAACAATACGAATGATGCTATAAATTATACCAGAAAAGCTAAAGAGTTGGGTGTAGATGCTGCCCTGGTTGTAGGTCCCTATTACAACAAACCTACAAAGAAGGGTATGTATCTGCATTTCTCATCGGTTGCTAAAGCTGTCGATATCCCGATCATTTTATACAATGTGCCTTCACGTACAGGCTCTGCCATTCCTGTTGATGTTGCACTTCAACTGGGCAAAGACTATGAAAACATCGTAGCCATAAAAGAGGCTTCGGGAAGTTTAGCTATTGCTGCATCCCTGATCGCACAACGCCCTGAAGGATTTAAGGTTTTCAGCGGTGACGATTTCCTGTCATCCGCAATGAACTTTCTCGGCGCTGACGGTTGCATATCGGTAATAGCAAACGTTATTCCTGCCGAATTCAGAGAGATGATGCATGCCTCACTTGACGTTGATGCCGCAAAAACGAGAGAACTGTTCTACAAATACCGGAATCTGATGAACCTGCTTTTCATCGAATCAAACCCAATACCGGTTAAGACCGCACTTGCCGAAATGGGAATGATAAAGGAGGCTTTCCGCTCACCAATGTGTCCGATGGAAGATGGCAACAAAGAAAAACTTGTGGCAGAACTGAGAAGTCTCGGGCTGGTTTAGTTATGTTTAATCGTTTAACTGTAGAACCCTTACGATTGTAGATTGAAGATTGCAGATTTGCGAAGAACAAAACCACTTTGTAATTCAGCATTCAGCGTTCGACATTATGCATTAAAGAAATAGCTAATATCGAATAATGAATTTCGAATGATGAAGGAAATGAGATGCAAACCATTTAACACTTTAGCCATGTAACCCTGCCTGCAGTAGGTAGGCAATAAACTAAAAACCAGTTTTGATTGAAGATTGCAGATTAACGATTTGAGATCTGCGAAGAAACCAAACAACTAATAACCAAAAACCTACAAACTTACAAACTAAGAACCTACAAACTTACAAACCATTTAACCATTAAGCCATGATAGACGTTTTAAAGAACCACCGTACAATACGTAAGTACAGTGATAAAAATATAGATGATGCATTGCTGAACGAAATACTGGAAGCAGGCGTTCGTGCATCAACAACAGGAAATATGCAGGTGTACAGCATTGTTGTTACACGTGATGAAGAGAAGAAAAAAGAGCTTGCTCCTTTCCATTTCGGACAGCCAATGATAACCAATGCCCCTGTGGTACTGACCTTCTGTGCCGATTTCAACCGTTTCAACAAATGGTGCCGTCAGCGCAATGCAAAGCCGGGATATGACAATTTCCTGTCATTCATGACTGCTGCCATTGATGCATTGCTTGTTGCTCAAAATGTTTGTGTGGCTGCCGAGTCGAAAGGTTTGGGAATATGCTATCTCGGCACAACAACTTACATGGCCGATAAAATAATTGAGCAATTAGAACTGCCCCATGGTGTGGTACCCGTCACAACTGTTACAATTGGTTATCCCGATGAAGATCCTGGACTGACCGACCGTCTTCCTTTGGAAGCCGTAGTGCATTACGAAAGTTACAGAGATTATTCAAGCAACGACATCGATAAATATTATTCTGAAAAAGAAGACCTGGAGGAGAATAAGGCTTTCGTTCGTGAGAACAACAAAGAATCTCTCGCTCAGGTATTCACCGATGTGAGATACAAAAAAGCTGATAATGAACACTTCAGCAAAGTTTTGATGGCAGTTCTGAAAAAACAAGGATTTCTCGACTGAACATAGTGAAAAAGTAAGAATTAAGAGCCGTTTGCCCCCATTTTTCAGCAAACGGCTTTTTTTGTTAGTAAATCTAAAACAGCTGTTACTCATTTTTTTCCTGACGTTAATCAACATATAAAAACACATTTAAAACTTCAGCGTAACTGTAAACAGAAAACAATAATTACCGGATAAAAAATTACAGTTATGAAAAATTTAGTTATTACAGTTTTGACAGCCTTGGTTTTCGTTGCATGTGAGCAGAAGGAAACAGTTATTGCACCTACATTTAAAGAGAGCGTGGAATTTTCGGTCGATCAGACTGATTTCGTTGTTGAAGATGCGATCCCCGCAGAAAATATTAAAAATGTTGCCGAAAAAGTTGAATATACAGGAACGGTCAACCTTAATGATATCTGGATAGAAGTAAAAGCCGGAAAAGAAAATAAAGCAAACATTGCAGTGATCAATATTACTGTTAATGATAACGGGAATGAGATTCAGCTTCTTAACGAAGATATTATCGTATCGCTGGAAGATGAGGTCTCAGTTGTACCGTTAATTTCAGTTTTATCTGCTGCAGGACAGGCAGAACTGATCAATAAGATCAATGATATTGTTTCGGGAACCGACGACAGTAACATCGAACTTACACTTAAAGGGGAATCTTTTTACAGCACAGGGACATCAGGTGACATTGATGTTGATATGGAAATGTTTATCCGATATAGTTTTTAATAATTGTTTTTATCCGGTTTTTTAGTTTTGGGGGGTTGGCATTTTGTCAACCCTCTTTTTTTATGCTTTTACGCAACCTTGTTAGTTTTCCTGCATCTATAAAAAAAACATTGACAAGGAAATGACAAGGAGGATCATTAAATATATTTTTATGACCGTTACTATCATCACCACTGTAATGCTTTACAGTTGCGAGAACAATACCGTCTCTGGTGATGACCTTACCGGCGAATGGGTTGATACTGAAAAAGCTGATACCATATATGTTATTGATGATACTAACTTTTATCATTCTGCAAAAAATTTACATCAAGTCCATTATGTATATTCGATTCATGGAGATTCTATTACAATAAAATACAACGGAATGTTAAAGATATATGTCAGACCGACAACTCATTATTTTAAGTTAAAAAAAGATGAACTGATGATTGACCTTACAAATCGCATGTGTTATGGTTTCCCGGAAGAAAAGATGCACTATAAAAGGATTCAAAAATTGATCATTGAATAGTTATAACAAAAATATTATGAAAAGCATCAATACAATTTTATTTTTCCTGATATTAGTATTTGTTTTTTCAGGTTGTGACAAAACAAAAGTAACCGACGATGATTTGCTTGGTGAATGGATCGAAGAAAGTAAGACGGACACTATCTGGTTTACCGATAATACCAATTTTTATCATTCCACAAAAAATATGCATTATGATCATTACGACTATACCATCAAGGGTGATTCTATGGAAATAGGTTACAGCGGTATGATGATGATACTTGTACCGAAAACAAAACATTATTTTGAGCTGAAGGGAGATGAACTGATGATAGACCTTTCGAACAAACAGTGTTTTGGATTCTCACAGGAAAAAATGCACTATAAAAGAGTTAAGAAGATCATTGCGGAATAAAATTACTGTCCAAACAAAATCAAAAAATAATGCCATGAAATATTCAAATCTGTTTTTCTCGTTGTTGATCGCTTTTTCAGCTTTTTCCTGCTCCGAACAAACGGAAGAACCACAGGAATATGCCCCTATAAAACTTGACCTTAAGTCTCAGGAAATAGTTGATAATTCTAATGATTTCGGAGTTAACCTGTTTAAAGAGATCATTTCTGAAACCGACGAAAACAAAAACATCATGATCTCTTCCCTGAGTGTTTCTCAGGCTCTCGGCATGACATGGAACGGAGCACGGGGTACCACAAGAGATGAGATGACGGAAATGCTCGGCTTTTCAGTTGACAATGACAAAGAGCTGAATGAATCGAACAAAACGATACGCGAAGCACTGATGAATGCCGATAATATGGTCGACATGAACATTGCCAATTCAATTTGGTACAGGAATACTTTTAAGATCAACCCCGGCTTTGTCGATATCAACAAAAAATATTATGATGCTGAGGTAAAAGGCCTTGACTTTGCCGATGAAGAGGGAAGTAAGAAAACGATCAACAACTGGGTAGACAAAAAAACAAAAGGTAAAATATCGGAGATCGTTAACCGCATAAATCCTGAAGATGTAATGTTCCTTATAAATGCCGTTTATTTCAAAGGGAAGTGGAAATATGAGTTCAAAAAAGATGATACGGTTGATGAGCCATTCTATTATGCCAACGGGCATACTGCTGACATAAAGATGATGACACAGAAAACAGATCTTCAATACTTTGAAGCCAATGATTGCAGAGGCGTGGCTTTGCCTTACGGGAACGGTCATTTCCGCATGGTGGTCATTCTGCCAGATGAGAATAGCAGTCTGAAAACTCTTGTTTCAGAGCTTGACGGTCAGACCCTGGCAAGTTATATCGGAAGAATGCAGGAATATGGTGTTAACATTATGCTCCCGAAGTTTACTTTTAAATTCGAACTCGAGCTGAAACATCCTTTGTCTGAACTTGGAATGAAAACGGCATTTACCGATGCCGCAGACTTATCAGGGATAGGTTCTCCCTCAAACCTTACCATTAGCAGCGTAAAACATAAAACATTTGTTGAGGTTAATGAAGAAGGGACCGAGGCTGCTGCCGTAACAAGTGTGACCGTAGGTGTTACAAGTGCCGGACCCGGTGAAGGAGCAGCTATTCCGTTCATTGTTAACCGTCCGTTCCTGTTCCTGATACAGGAGAAAGATACAGGAGCGATACTGTTTATGGGACAGGTGTACGATCCGGTGGTAAAAAGCTGACATAAATGCAAACTTGGATGTGAAAAAATTGTTTTATGCTAAAGATTACGGAATTATTCTGTTCATTGATGGTACAGGAAACCGGTACTTTGTGAAACAGTAGTTCATAATTTAGAATAGGTTTGTTTTGGTTCGAATAATCTTGTTTTTCTTCAACTTGTTCGCAATTCCCTGTTTTTCTCTGTAAATTTGGTTAACAACATACTGCGTTAACAAAATCTTCAGAAATGAAAAGTTTCCTTCTGCTTCCGTTTTTTCTTTTTGTGTTGTTTGAATTCCCGGTTTCGGCACAAAATGATTTTCCTGCTCCCGGGAAGTATTGTCTTTCATGCCATAAAGGTATCAGTCCCATAAGAGAACATACCTCCGGTATGATTAAAGAGATCTACCAAAAAGGAGCTGAGGTAGGTGACCCCAACGGATGCATCGTTTGTCACGGCGGTAACCCTGATGCTGTTAAAGCGGGAAAAGCACACAAAGGTACAGTTAAATATTTCAGGGAGTCTGACGGACCAAAAGAGTTCTATCCCGATCCGGGCAGTTCATGGATCAACAGTTTCAGTTGCGGACAGTGCCATAAAGAACAGATATCTTCTCAGATGAACTCCCTGATGATGACAGAACAGGGAAAAATACAGGGTGCATTATGGGGATTCGGTGGACTTGAAGGGTATGAGCATACCGTAGGAAATTATGCAACACAAAATCCGGCAGATGTACATTCACGCCTGGGAACAAAAGTGTATGACGAATACATGATAGAACTACATACTCTTAATCCGCAGGTATATCCGGGTAAGATGAAGAAGCTACCCTCTGCATCCACAGCTGATGAGGTACAGGACAATCCACAACTGGCCGTTTACACTTATCTTCGTCAGGAGTGTCTGCGATGCCATACCGGTTCAAAAGGGAGATCAAAAAGAGGAGATTACAGAGGTATGGGTTGCTCATCATGCCATATTCCGTATTCGAACAACGGTTTTTACGAAGGTGGAGATACTACCCTCAGAAAAGATGAACCGGGACACATGCTTGTTCACTCCATTCAGTCAGGAAGAGGAGCAACGGTAGATATTCACGGTAAACATTATTCCGGTGTGCCGGTTGAAACATGCACGACCTGCCACAACAGGGGAAAAAGGATCGGGGTTTCGTATCAGGGACTTATGGAAACATCCTACTCCCCCACTTTTGATGAGCATGGCAATGCACAACCCGGTCTGCACAGTAAGCATTACATGCATCTGCATGAAGATCTTCACTACAAAAAAGGAATGCTTTGCCAGGATTGTCATACCTCGAATGACCTTCACGGCGACGGATTCCTGTCAGGCGCCACTCTTGCACCGGTGGAGATAGAGTGCCAGGATTGTCACGGGACCACACAAAGATATCCTTGGGAACTTCCTTTCGGCTATGGCGATGAATTTAAAACAAAACCTGCCTCCGGAGATCCGAGAGGGGTGACAAAAGAACTGCCGGAATATCTTAAAAAAGGATATGTATACGATAGCAAGGATGGATATCTATTGAGTGCACGCGGTAATCCACTGACAAATGTAGTACGGACAGGAGATTCTGTTCTGGTACATCTAGCAAGCGGCAAGGACCTTGTTCTGCAACCGCTTAAGAAACTTGCCTCAGAAGACAAACTGGACGATGAAGGACGTGTGGCTATGGTCCAGATATCAAAACACATGGACAGGATGGAGTGCTACACCTGTCATGCTACTTGGGCTCCTCAATGTTACGGATGTCATGTGAAAATAGATTACAGCGGCGGGAAACAACACCCCGACTGGCTGGCAGCAGCTACTGATCACGACACACAGGGAATGACGGGTGGCGCCCGTGGTGACTTTAAAAAATATATGATCGACGGGCAGGTAACGGAAACACGAAGCTATCTTCGATGGGAAGACCCGCCACTATCGCAGAATGGTGAAGGACGTATCTCCCCGACCATTCCCGGTTGTCAGACAACGGTTACTGTTATCGGTAAGGATGGAAAAGCTATTCTTCAAAATCACATATTTAAGATCCCGAATGTGGAAGGTGCAGGTGAAGATGGACAACTAGGCATTGACATGGCACCCGTTCATCCGCATACAGTACAAAAGGAGGCACGTCATTGCGAAAGCTGTCACGACAATGCTGCTGCTCTCGGGTATGGCATCGGCGGCGGCAAATACCTTGTTGACCCCTCACAGGATTTCATGGTTGACCTGATGACTGCCGACAAACAGCTATTGCCCGAAAACGTAACGATGCAAAAACCGGGTATTAAAAACCTGAAAATGGACTGGTCACGCTTTGTCGATGAAGACGGCAATCAGCTTCAGACGGTAGGCCACCACTTTAAACTGTCAGGTCCGCTTGATGCCGAAACACGTTCAAAACTTGACCGGAGAGGAGTCTGCCTCGCATGTCACATCTCTATTCCCAACAAAGACCTTGCAGTATCGCTCATGAGCCATGCCGCAAAATATGCCGGCGTGACCATTGACCGTGAAACCCATACAGGAATACTGCATAAGGTTATGCTTATGGGAGCTTGGTTACAGGTACTTGCAGGCTTTTTCATTGGAATAGGATTCCTGATATTTGTATTCCGTTGGTCTAAAAGAAAACGGAAATAATATTTTTTAATACTTCACTAATTTTTAACCGATATGTACGTTTACAATGCAAAACTAAAAAGAGTTGTCGATGGTGACACAATGGACCTGTTAATCGATATGGGATTCAAGATCACCACCGAGCAGAGGATCCGCCTTAAAGGGATCGACACACCTGAAACCTGGAGGCAAAAAAAAGATTCCGATGAGTACAAAAGAGGAATGATATCAAAAGAATATGTTATGAAACGCCTCGAAGATAACGGAAACGAGATGGTGATACGCACCGACAAGCATCCCGGTGTATACGGCAGGTATATTGCCGATATCATCCTGGCTGATTCTGACATGACACTTAACGATGAACTGCTGCAAAAGGGGCTGGCAAAGGTCTGGAAATAAATACAAATCATACCTTAGTGATTACAACCTGCTTGTTTTCATTTGCTATTACTTAATTCTCTTCAGATCCAGATCCTGAAAATCGAAGCTGAAATCGATGTTGGGTGAAATACCTTTCATTTTAAAACCAACAGCTTTACCGTTCTCATCGAGAGTGAACATTGCAAAGGCATCAGCATTCATATCCTTGTAATCCCACTTTACGGCAAAAGTATTAGCATTGTAAAAGAACATCCTTCCTTTAAGTTTTGGGTTACGGATACACTTGATCCGTATCTCACCGTCTTTTGTGTACACCTCAACATTACCGAACCAGTTATCGCAATAAACACCGACGTAAGCAGCGGTATCAACCGGGTTATTGACCTGCTCTTCCACTTTTTCCCACACTTTGCCTGTCACCTCATCACCTTTATTCTGCCGCATTGCAAAATACGCTGCAAACTTATCCACCCACTTGTTGTTATCAAGACCGAGATAGCTGTCGGCGATTGCTCGTGTAACCGAATAAAATACTCCGGCACCGTCGTCACTGGTATTTGTGAGAACAACAACTCCGAGGTTCAGGTCAGGTATCATAACCACCCTGGATAACATACCCGGCAGGCCGCCCGTATGTGAAACACTCATCTTTCCGGTTACATCGGTCAGAACCCAGCCAAGCCCGTAACCTTTAAAGTGGCTGTTGTACCTCGGGTCACGGTCGGCATCCATCACAGTATGTATCTTCCAGATCTCGTAATGGTTCTTTTCACTTATCAATCTGTTTTCAAGTGAATCGCCATAAGCCCCGTTGTTCAGGTGCATTATCATCCATTTGCCCATATCGGTAACATTGGAGTAAATTCCTCCGGCTGCCCCGTTGACCATCGGCTCAAAACTCCCCAGCACGCTCAGTGTCGAATCCGAATTGGCATGAGGCAATGCTAGATTGCTCTTATCTTTCATCCTGTCAAAAGAAGCATAAGTGTGCTCCATCTTCAACGGCTTCAGTATCTTTTCAGTGATAAAATCCTCCCAGGTCATTCCTGCCACCCGCTTCACCAGCTCACCCGCTACGAGATAAAGAAGGTTGTCGTAATCAAATTTTGTACGAAATGCAGAAACCGGTTTAAAATACTGAAAATTCCTGATGATATCCTCCATTGTAAAATTCGTTCCGTCAGGAAAAATCATCAGGTCGCCCATGCCAAGCCCGAGACCGCTCCTGTGAGTAAGCAAATCTGCTATGTTGAAATTCTCTGTAACATACGGGTCGTACATTCTGAACTCAGGTATGTAATCAACAACCTTGTCGGTCCATTTAATTTTTCCTTCCTGCTCAAGGATCGCAAGGGCAGTGGTGGTGAATGCCTTGCTGTTAGAAGCAATGGCAAAATCGGTGTATTCATCGACAGGTTTGTCTGAATCTGCCGACAGCTTCCCGAATCCCTTTGCATAAATTTTCTTCCCATCCTTAACTACCCCTACCGCAGTTCCTGCAACATTGAATTTGCTCAGTGCATAATTCACGAGCGAATCAATTCCTTCAGAGGTTATCTGTGCTGTAGAAACAATGTTTACACCTGCAAGAAAGAGAAGCAAAATTGTATATCTAAACCTATTCATAATTGTTATTTTTTCTGATTGTTTTAAGATTTATTATTTGAACTTTTAATTTAAAACTCCGTTAACTAATTTTATTTAGTATTCTTTCTCCTTGATGAGAAAGAATCAAAGAATCAAGGCAAAATTATGCTTCCAC
>JAOZOF010000038.1:15459-20425 GCA_029933425.1 Marinilabiliaceae bacterium | reverse complement strand
CCAAACTGTTGTAAATTTATTTCTTGCAATAGTTTGAAAAATGCAGTTTAATTTTCTAAAACAATTTCCTTTGTTAAGGGTTGCCATACCTTTAATTATTGGCGTATGGTTACATGACTACTTTAATGGCATAGATATTTCTAAGCTTTTTATTCCGGTAATTCTTTCTTTCATACTATGGCTGTTTAGTTCATTTCGTTTCTTAGGAGATCCTTCGTATCGATACAGATATTTGCCGGGAATGATTTTTATTATTTTCGTTTTTTTATTCGGCATAGCATGGGGTAACTTAAGATCAACGAAAGCGATAGACAGCAAGTCAGATGCTGTGCTCAAAGGATATGTGGTTGCAAGTTTAGGACAGACACCTAAAAGTCATAAATACAAAATTGTATCAGAAGTATTAAAAGCAGACTCTGTTGTTACCACGGAAAAACTTTCAGGAATACTTTACCTGAAAAAGAACAATAGTTCGGTAAAATTAAAACCCGGCAATGTCATTTTACTCAAAGGCAGACTGTTCCCTTTTGAAAAACCATTAAATCCTTTTGCTTTCGATTATTCACAATATCTCATACGTGAACGAATTTCGTTCAGGATATGGGCAATGCCGGAATTTGTTAAAGTTGAAAAAGGTAAGCCGAAAAATTCTCTTTCAATTTTTATCAATCGGCTACACGAGAGGATAAGCAATATTTATGAACGATCAGGAATAACGGGAGATGAGCTTGCTTTATTGAAAGCTGTTTTTATGGGCGACAGGTCTGAGCTGGTACAGGAAAATAAGAAAGCTTTTTCAGATGCAGGAGTAATGCATCTGCTTGCTGTTTCCGGATTGCATCTGGGAATAATTTATATGCTTCTGATCTTTTTGTTAAAACCATTAAGAAGTGACAGAACAAAAAAGATCAAAGTGTTTGTAGTTCTGATTGTGATATGGGGGTATGCTTTGTTTACAGGTTTTTCATCATCTGTGTTCAGAGCAGCTGTGATGTTTTCTATGGTGGAAGTTGGCACTCTGTTGAAACGTTCCAATTCGGTATACAATCAGTTGATAGCATCGATGCTGATCATAATCTTGGTCGAACCTTATTCTATCTATAAAGCCGGCTTTTGGCTTAGTCATGCTGCGGTGGCAGGGATTTTGGCTTTTTATCCGTTGATCAATAACCTGCTGACATTCCGGTTTATTGTTTTCAGATGGTTATGGTCGTTAACGTCAGTTTCTGTTGCGGCACAGCTGGCAACTTTTCCGCTTAGCATCTACTATTTCCATAAGTTCCCGGTATATTTCATTTTAGGTAATGTGTTAATGGTTCCGGTGTTAGCGCCCATACTCTTGCTTGCTTTTGTAATAGCTGTTTTTACTGTTTTGCCTGTCGGGATATCATTCATTAAATTATTTTCGGGACCTTTGAACTCATTACTTGGTTACATGATGGATATTGCAGGATTTGTTGGTGATCTGCCCTGTGCCACTTTAAGGCACCTGTATTTATCGTCATTCGAACTGGCACTGTTAGTACTATTGGTTTTCGTATTAATTTTATACCGGTATGAGAACAGGAAAGAGGCTGTTTTTATCTTTCTTATTTCTGCTATACTTTTAATGGTTTCGTTTTCTTACGACAGATTTCGTAGAGGCAAATATTCTGCATTTGTGGTTTTTTCGCAAAGATCAACGGGGGTGTTCAATGATCTTACATTTCATAAAAACAAAGTTTTTTTAACCGATAGTCTTAATGAGTTTGAGTTGGAGTATATATGCAGCGGCTGGTGGTCAAAGCATGGAGCAACAGAACCTGATGTGGTTGTTTTTAAAGATGGAATGCCTGAAGTAAAGTTATTAAGAGTTGGGAAAGAGAGAATAATGGTTATTCATAATGTGAGAAAAATATTTAATGCTGGTGTAAAGCCTCATGTCGATCATCTTGTACTTTCGGGTAAGGAGTGTCCTTCGTTTGAACAATTGAAGAATGGGATAATATTTGAAAGTTTTATTCTCAGTTCAGGATTAAACAGTTGGTCAGGACGGAAAATAAAGTATCAGGCAAGGCAGGCCGGCTTGTCATATTTCGATGTCAGCAAACAGGGGGCGTGGGTTTGCAGCAAAGAATAATCAGTAAATGTAATAATGTTGAAAAAAAGTTAAATCTTTTTAGAAAAATGAATGTATAATCTGTTACTTTGCCGTTGTCTTTATAAAACCTTATTTTTACTATTGGTTTAATAAATAAACAATGAGAATATTAATATTTGGAGCAGGAGAGGTCGGAACACATGTTGCCAAAATGTTGTGTAATGCCAATCATGATATTATCCTAATGGATGAGGATGAGGAGAAGTTGCAGCAGATAGAAGCTCATTACGATCTGATGACAATTGTTGGTTCCGGAACATCCATTGCAAATCTAAAAGAAGCAAATGTAAAGTCGTGCGATCTTTTTATTTCAGTCCCTCCATTTCAGGATATGAGTATTTTAGCTTCTATTCTGGCAAAAAAGATGGGTGCAAAAAAAACCGTCGCACGAATAAATAATAATGAATACCTGTCACCCGATAATAGGGAGTATTTCAAACAACTGGGTATTGACGAACTCATCTATCCCGAAGAGCTTGCATCAGAAGAAATAGCAGCATCATTGAAGCAGGTAGGTACCCGTCAGCTTTATGAGTTTTCGGATAGTAAACTTGTCCTTTTTGCCCTTAAGATCAGGGATAATGCCCCGATAGCCAATAAAACCATGGCGGAAGTGTCTACTATGCACGGAACGCGTAATTACAATACAGTGGCTATTATGCGTGATGGGAGAACGATAATTCCGCGCGGAGATGAGAAGTTCCTGCACAATGATCTTGCATACATAATCACTACACATGAGGCTATTCCTCAGGTGTTGGATGATGCCGGAAAGATCCAGTTTGAGGTTAAAAATGTGATGATACTTGGAGGTAGTAGGATTGGTGTAAAAGTTGCCCGCCTGCTAGGTGATGATTATAATGTGAAGATAATTGAGATCGATAAAAACAGGGCTACAAAACTTGCCGATATACTGGAAGAAACCCTTGTTATCAGCGGTGACGGAAGGAATCTGGAACTGCTTAAAGATGAGGGGATAAAGAAGATGGATGCTTTTATAGCAGTGACAGGAAATTCGGAAGTGAATATTCTGGCCTGTCAGCTTGCAAAGAAACTGGGGGTCAGGAAAACTGTTGCGGAGGTTGAAAATATTGATTATATTGATTTGGCAGAAAATATTGGGATCGGGACTCTGATAAATAAAAAGTTGATAGCTGCCAGTCATATTTACAGAATGACCCTGAATTCGAACGTGGCACATGTAAAATGCCTTACAGCTGTTGATGCAGAGGTGCTTGAATTTATTGCAAGGGAAAACTCTAAGATCGTAGGAAAACCTTTAAGGAAATTAGGTTTGCCCAAAGATGTAAATATCGGCGGTGTTATCAGAGGCGATGAGGCAATTATTGCTAACGGTGATACTGTTATTCAGCCTGAGGATAAAGTTGTTGTTTTTGCGCTGCCGTCAGGTATAAGTAAGATAGAAAAACTGTTTTCATAAAATAAAATATACAACAGAGCCAAGATGTTAAACTATCGTTTCATTCTTTATGTTCTGGGGCTGCTGCTGATCATAGAAGGGTTTTTTATGCTCATCTCGGGTGGTGTATCCTTGATATACGGAGAATATGATCTGATCTATCATCTTGTTTCTGCAGCTATAAGTATTGTTCTTGGCGGTACTATTGCATATCTTACCAACGATGTAGAAAAACACATCAATAAAAGAGAGGGATATATCATTGTTTCAATGGTGTGGATTGTATTTTCTTTATTCGGACTTTTACCTTTCTGGTTAAGCGGCGAGATACCTTCATTCACAGATGCTTTTTTTGAAACGATGTCGGGTTTTACCACTACAGGTAGTAGTATTCTGACTGATATTGAATCATTGCCACATGGTATGTTGTTCTGGCGAAGCATTATTCAGTGGCTTGGAGGGATGGGTATAATAGTTTTATCCCTTGCTGTTTTGCCTATTTTAGGAGTTGGAGGAATGCAGCTTTTTGTTGCAGAGGTTCCCGGTCCTGAACCCGATAAACTGCACCCTCGGATCGCTGAAACGGCAAAGAGGCTCTGGGTCATATATCTTGGTTTTACTTTTGTTGAGGCATTACTTCTTGCTTTAGGCGGTATGAGCTTTTTTGATGCGATATGTCACTCATTTACCACCATGGCTACCGGGGGATATTCAACAAAACAAGCCAGTATCGCATTCTACGATTCAGCATATATTCAGTATGTGATCATTCTTTTTATGTTCATTGCCGGAGCGAACTTTACTTTATCGTATCATGCATTTCACGGCAGGTTCAAAAAAGTGATCCATAACGAGGAATTTCGTTATTATTTAGGATTTGTAATAGTAATTGCCGTAATAATCGGTACAGTGCTTTATTTTACCGGTGATGATCTTGGTGTTGAAAGGTCGTTCAGAGAAGCTCTTTTCCAGGTTGTATCAATTATTACTACTACTGGTTATGCAACGGTAGATTATTTGTTGTGGGTGCCTTTCCTTAGTCTGATGATATTCGTCCTTATGTTTTTCGGCGGGTCAGCAGGGTCAACTGGTGGTGGAATCAAGATAGTAAGGCTAGTTCTTTTGTTAAAGAACAGTGCGTTAGAACTTAAAAGACTGGTACATCCTAATGCTGTAATTCCGGTAAGACTGAATAATAAGGCTGTATCACAATCAATCGTTACTAACGTATTGGCATTTGTGGTATTTTATATCTTTATTTTTGGAGTAGGTACAATAATAATGTCGATGATGGGATTCGATATGGAAACATCCCTTGGTGCGGTTGCAACATCATTAGGAAATATCGGTCCCGGTCTTGGCGATGTGGGACCAAGTTCAACATTTGCCGATATCCCTGCTTTTGG
>JAOZOF010000038.1:0-15359 GCA_029933425.1 Marinilabiliaceae bacterium | reverse complement strand
TGAATAAGTTCAGGGTCGGTTGTGTATTCAATAACATTATCGTCATCCTTGATCGATGTTGACAAAACAGGGTTACCCAACTCCTTTACTATCTCAAGTATGATGTTGTTATCGGGTATCCGTATGCCGACAGTCTTTTTATTGTTCTTGAAAAGTTTTGGTATGTTACTGTTGGCATGAAGTATGAATGTAAAAGGGCCGGGGAGTAAATGTTTCATCAATTTGAAAGTCTTGTTGTCAAGAGGTTTTGTGAACTTTGAAACTTGTTTGAAATCATGACAAATAAAAGAGAAATCAGCCTTTTTCGGATTCACGCCTTTGATCCTTGCAATTTTTTCAACGGCCTTGTTATTGTATATGTCACATCCCATTGCATAGATCGTATCAGTAGGATAGATTATCAGTTCACCGTTTTTCAGGGCATTGATCACCTGATCGATCAATCGCTGGGCAGGATTATCCGGGTATATTTTTATCAGCATGTGATTTATCTATTTAATAAATGCCTGTAAAGAAAAAAAGCAAAATAATAAAAAAAGTTAACTAATCTTAAGTTTTTGCGTGTTTGTCAAATTGATTTTGGGGAATTCTGTGAAAAGGCTTTATTTAGGTGAGATAAAAAACATTTTGTGAACAAAGCAAAGAAATATATCAGAATAAAGCAGCAGATCATGGACCTGATAAAGGATATTGACAATCCTTTATCAAAGATGGCAACTATCAATGCTTTACTTCATCATAAAATGCAGGGTTTTTTCTGGACTGGATTTTATCTTTTGGATAAAGGTGAATTGCTGGTCGGGCCTTATCAGGGTACTTTAGCTTGTATTCTGTTGAAAAAAGATACCGGGGTTTGCTGGACAGGTATTAACCGGAGGGAAACTGTAATAGTGCCTGATGTTGAAATGTTTGAGGGACATATTGCTTGTTCATCACTTACAAGATCAGAAATTGTTGTGCCTGTTTTTAATGAGAAGGGTAAGGTGGTTGGTGTCCTGGACGTCGACAGTAAAGAAACTGACAATTTTGATGAAACCGATAAACAATATCTTGAAGAGATAGTTCATTTAATATATTACTGATCTATATCTTATGCATTGTTAATATTTAAAGTTGATACATGATAAACAAAATAATTCTACTTATTTTATTATTTCTTCCTCATTTTTCGTGGGCACAAATCAAAGAACCTGATGATCGGGTAAAACAGGCAATAGAACTAAATGGTGAAGGAAGTTACAACAGGGCAATAAAACTGCTTCATCAGGTTTTGCAGGAAGACAAAAAGAACTTAAGTGCAAAATACGAATTGGCCTATGCTTATCTTCAATCGGGTAATTCAGTTGGGGCAGAGAAATACAGTAAACAGATATTAAAACAAGGTGATTCATTAAAGCTTGAAGCATATCTTATTTTGGGAGCAGCTTATGATATGATGAATGATCCGAAGAAATCATTGAAGATATATAATAAGGCGGTACATGAGTTTCCGGGTAATAATCTTGCTTTGTTCAATCTTGGCCTTAGTTATTATAACAATGATGACCTGGAAATGGCGGAGAGGAGTTTGATACGATCTATCGATGTAGATAAGAACTATGCTAGTAGTCATTATCTTATGTCCCATATAATGCTTCGAAAGGGTGAAACAGTCAAAGCAATGTTGTCGTTGTATTATTTTCTTCTGCTTGAACAGGATTCGCCAAGAGCAGAAGAATCGTATAATATGCTTGAGGAGTTATGGAAGTCAGGAGTTGATAACTCCGGGGGAAAAACGATAGTGGCTATCGAAAAAAAAGAAAATGATTTTTATAAAATGGTTGATCTTGAAATTAAACTTAAATCAACACCCTATATCGATGATGAACCCGTGATGAAACTAAAGGTGTTTACATCCAACACCAATCTTTTATTTGATGTTATCAGTCAAAAGTACAAGGGAAATATCGGCTTCTGGGAACAAACCTATCTTGATTTTTTTAAAGATCTGCATAAAAAAGGATTTACCGATTCTTTTGCCTATTACATAAGTAATACCACTTACCGGCCACAAGTCCTGGTCTGGCTGTCGGATAATTACAGTGAATTTAATTCTTTTATCAACTGGATCGAACCCCGGCTTGCTGATCTTTAAATTTGACCGGGATTTTACTGGTTATTGTTCTTTTCTTCCTTATTCTTTTTCTTCTTCTTTAGTTTCGGATATTGAATTCTCGCATGGTAAATATTTTTCAGCTTCTGCTTCAATATCTCTTTGGCCTGTGTTATCTCCTTGAATGTGATCGGTGCATTGATAAACTGATTCTCTTTTAATTGAGATGTAATTATACCTTCTACTAATTTATCGATTTCATCATCGGTGTAATGCTTCATGCTTTTTGATGCAGCCTCAATGGAATCAGCCATCATAAGAATTGCTGTTTCCTTGGTAAAAGGTGTCGGACCGGGATATGAGAACATCCCTTTTTCAGGCTTTGCATCCGGATTCTCATTCATGTAGGAGTTAAAGAAAAATTTGGTTTTCGTTGTGCCGTGGTGTGTCCTGATAAAATCAATTATCTGTTCCGGCAGGTTTTCTTTTCTTGCAAGTTTCACCCCGTCCTCAACATGACTTATGATTATTCTTGCGCTCTCTTCAAAATCCAGTTCTGTATGAGGATTGAATCCCGCTGCCTGATTTTCGGTGAAAAAGATAGGCGAAACGGTCTTACCGATATCGTGATACATGGCGCCTGCCCTTACTAGCATTGGATTTGCATTGATCTTATATGCCACTTCCTGTGCAAGATTGGCAACCTGAATGGAGTGCTGGAATGTTCCCGGAGCTTTTTCGGCCAGCATACGCAGGAGAGGATGATTAGTGTCCGAAAGTTCCATTAATGTTACATCTGAGAGGAAACGGAAAGTACGTTCAAAAATGTCGATTAGCGGATAAGCAAGCAGTATCAAAGCGCTGTTGATGGCAAACATACCGAAGTAACGTGGATCGATCTTTCTGATGTCGCCTTCCTGCCAAAGGGCTATAACCGTATAGAACAATGAGTAAGTTATGAATATGAAAAGAGCTGCTCTGACCAACTGACTTCTGCGAACCATGATGAACAGACTGAAGATAGCGACAATGCCGGCAGGTATCTGAAGCAGAACAAAAAGAAAACTGTTACCGGCAAAAAATGCCGAAATAATGATTGTTATAATGTAAAGGAAAAAGGCGAGCCGTGAATCAAAGAATATCCTGACAACTATTGGTAAAATGGCAAATGGAATTATGAAAAGAGGTATTTTACCTAGTGAATATATTCCTGCAACTGTTGATATCATAAATACAACCATGATCAGGATAAATACAACGGAGAGTATATTATGATATACATCTTTCCTGAAATAGAACAGGAACAGATAGATTATTATAAAGAACAGCGTTACCATTAAAGTCTGGGCCAGCAGAATTATATACATTCCTGTGGTTGTTCCGAGCCGGGCCTCATATTCTTTTTTTAATGAATCAAGTATCTTTTCCGTTTTGCCATCAACTATCTCACCGGTGTCAATTATTCGTTGACCTTTCAATACTTTACCGCTTGTGAGAGAAATATTTTTAAGAAGATTCTCTTTTTCTATTTCGGTTCTGTTTTTATCAAAATTTATGTTGGGTAAAATAAAACGGTTAAGCTGAAGGTCGCTAAGAAAAGCCTGCGCTTCGCGGAACATTTTTTCACTCATGTTCCCTAGACCGTTCAGCGTGTTTATTTTGATCTGTTGATATGCTGATTTTAAAGTCAGGAACTCTGATAATCCCGAAGGCTCGACAATGTTACCCTTTATAAGATTCAGTTCGAACGTTGGAGGTTTGTTAAGATATTCATCGGGTAATTCTATTACTCCTTTGAAGTAAACCTGTTTAAGGCTGTATATGATGTCGTCTTTTATTTCCTGGTAATAGAATCGTTTGACTTTTTTATTTTTTTTATGTTTGAAAAGTTCCGGGTACTTTGTCTCTAAATTGGCAATGGTATTGTCAAAGAAAGAGGTGAATTTTGCTATCTGCTTTGTTTCGATCGATGTATCAAGAACGAAGTAGGGTCTGAATGAATTCAGCAAACTGTCTTTTTCCCTGTTCAGCTCTGCCTGGCTTTTATAAACAGGAAAATCGAAGGGCGCTATCAGGGTTTTATGAGGCCAGGGAAGACCTTTTGAATATTCATATTTGAACTTAGCAGTTTTAGGTAACAGGTATGTAACCAGAGCAATAGCAAATATGAATGCTAAAACTCTGTATGTTGTATTGTAATATTTTTTCCAGGACTTAAAAAACCAATCAGACATAATATTCTATTTTACATCACTAAAATAATACAAAGAGCTGTATTTTTTCAATTATTTTAGTAGTTACTTTCGATTTCTTAAAAACAAATGTTTTAAATTGCGATCTAAAGATTAATTTATGACATTGTCAATTTGCACATATAGTTTTATTCCTTTACGCTCTGAACCTTCGGAAAGAGCAGAACTTATAAGCCAGATACTTTTTGGAGATGTGTTCGAAGTAGTTAATATTCAGGATAACTGGGCTGAAGTAATATGTCGATTCGACGGTTATCACGGATGGATCGACTCAAAACTGATTGAGGACCTGACGAACAGTGAAGTTGAACAGTGGGAGAGCGGAGAGAAATGGATAGTTCCGCAACCCTTTACTGAAGTAATATGTGAACCGGAGAAGAACAGCCTCATAATTCCCGGAGGAAGTTGTATCGTTTTCAACGGGAGCGATAGAAACAGTTTTATTATCGGCTCCAATGAGTATTATCTGGTATCGGGAGCAAAAAAGATCAATCGTAAGAACATAGATGATATTGCAAAGGCATTTATTAATTCTCCATACTTATGGGGAGGAAAGACATTTATGGGCATTGATTGTTCCGGGTTTACCCAGGTTATTCATCGTATTGTCGGCCATGACCTTCCACGGGATGCTTCGCAGCAGGTTGAGTTAGGAACGACCATTAGTTTTGTTGAAGAAGCGGAATCGGGTGACCTTGCTTTCTTTGATAACGAAGAAGGGATGATCACACATGTCGGGATATGTATGGGAGGAGGAGAAATAATCCATGCTTCAGGTTCGGTAAGGATCGACAAGTTCGATCATATCGGGATTTTCAACGTGCAAAAAGGTATTTACAGCCATAAACTCCGGGTAATCAAACGGATCTTCGAACAGTAAAACAGGAGTGATCGGGAAGAGTAAGATGTGGGGTAACAATGAAGGATTGAAAAGAGTATAATGTGTTCGATAAATCATGTCTGACGGCATCTGAATTTAAAACCGATAAATGGTAAAATAGAATAAACTTTCTATATTGTATAAGTGAAACAGATATGTTAAGAAAAAACAGGAACAATGAGAGTGATTAGAATTTTAACATTATTATTTTTAATTGCAGGTACGCAGTTGTCAGCACAAAAGAATACGAACAATTGGCGTGCTGAATTTCAGAAAGAATTGCAGTTAATGGGGCACAGGAACTGGATACTTATCGTTGATGCTGCCTATCCGTTGCAGAGCAAATCTGCAATTAAAACTATCTTTACAGGAGATGACCAGTTAACTGTTGTTCGTGAGGTGTTAAATACGGTGGACGATGCTCCCCATGTATTTCCTGAAGTATTTCTCGACAGGGAGATCGATTATGTACCTGAACAGGATGCTAAAGGGATAGAGCAGTATAAAAGAAAACTCTGGGAAATGCTTTATGGGAGAACAGTGATAAAAGATCTGCATGAAGATCTGATAAAAAAGATAGATACTGCAGCTGAAACTTTTAATGTTCTGGTTCTGAAAACCGATATGACGATCCCGTACACTTCAGTATTTCTTCGTTTGAATTGTGGATACTGGTCAACGGAACAGGAAGCGAAGATGAGACAGAAAATGAAAAAATGATCTTCAAATAGTACGGATACGAAATAAATCTTTTTTCAGGTTCGTGTTATACATTTAATTATGTCAGATTGTAAAAAACTAACATGCAACATATTAGTTATGGATATTAGTTGAGTTATTTTTTTTATCTTGCATGCATCGAAATAAATCATTAAAAACAATGAAAGAAAAAAATAGTACAGCTACCATTTTGCAGCAAAGCCCGTTAATTCATTTGGCTTCACTTGTAGTTATACTTGTAGGTATGAGAGCAGCGTCCTCCATCATTACGCCGTTTTTATTGGCGTTGTTCATAAGTATTATTGGAGTTTCTCCATTAGTATGGCTTAAAAATAAAGGCGTTCCGAATATATTGGCTGTGGTAATTGTCATTGTAATTATGCTGATGCTCGTAACGCTATTGGGAGGAATTACAGGAACATCGATTGCTTCATTTTCTCAGAACCTGCCTTCGTACGAGAGTAAGTTAAAAGTTCTTGAGGAGAATTGGTTAGGTTCTTTGAGCAGATTTGGGGTGGAGTTTCACAGTGGTAATGTTTTAAAAAGTTTCGATACCCGGAAAATTCTTTCATTTACTGCAAATATCCTTAACGGCGTTGGAAACATTATGAGTACTTCGGTTCTGATAATGCTTACTGTTTTCTTCATTCTGATGGAAGCTGGCACTTTACCTGTTAAGATCAGACTTACATCATCGAATCCTGAAGCTGATAACGAAAAGTTTAAAAAAGTTATTCACGGTGTTCGTCATTATCTGTCAATAAAAACCTTAACAAGTTTGTCAACGGGAATATTGGTATGGATATATCTTTCGATCCTGGGAATAGATTACCCCATATTGTGGGGATTGATAGCATTCCTGATGAACTATATCCCTAATATCGGTTCTCTTTTGGCAGCTGTTCCGGCTGTTTTACTTGCTTTAGTGCAGATAGGTCCTTGGGGAGCTTTATGGACAGGTGTTGGATATCTTGTAATAAATCTTGTGATAGGAAGTATCCTTGAACCAAAGATAATGGCTGATGGTCTTGGACTTTCTACTCTTGTTGTGTTTGTTTCATTGGTATTCTGGGGTTGGTTGTTAGGTATTGTGGGGATGTTTCTTTCCGTACCTCTTACCATGATAGCAAAGATATATTTTGAAGCTAATCCTAAAACTAAATGGATCGCTGTTTATCTAAGCAGTGAGGAGGATATCAAGCTTACGCTCAGGAAACAGGAAGAGGAGAAAAAGAATTTGTAATCTTAACATGATCTTATGGGGATTGTTGAATGGAAGGGGGTAGGATTATTCCTTGCCGGAATGACAGGCATTGTGAAAGCTATACCTGTGGGGGTGGCTCTGAAATTATCCATATTCGAGATAGGATCTTATGTTTCTTTAGGATCCATAGTTACGGTTTTTATCATATATTTATCCGGGGAGCCTTTGAAAAAGTGGATCACTAAAAAGTGGTCGAAAGAAAAGATGGATAAAAAGAAAGGAAAGTTCTCCATTTTATTGGAAAAACATGGCGTGGCAGGAGTGGGGATGCTGACACCGGGTACTCTGGGTCCCATAACTTCCATCATAATAGGACTTGTACTGTTGAAAAATACTTCCCGCCTGATGCCATATCTTGTTGCAGGTATCATTCTTTGGTCTTTTACTCTTGCGTGGCTTGCTGTTGAAGGATTTGATCTGTTGAAAAGTATCTTCGGATCAGTCAGTTACAAGTTGGGGTATCACAATAATCTTTGAGATGCAGGATGTGATGTTCTCACAACCGTCAATATCAGGCTCCTTACGGTTAACTACATGCCGGACGGGACAATTACTGTTCCTCCTTTAGTCTCATAACATCTGTTAACTGCTTTTTGAATTGCTTCCATGTTAAGTGTTTTACTGTCACCTCTTGCACCGAAATTTTAATATTGAAAGAACCGGTTTGTGCAGTAAAGTTAATAGCAATAAAGAAAAAGATAAAAAGTGTTATTCCTGATTTGGTCCTCATTTTATTTTTATAATTTAATCATTTATGTATTTTGAGTTCTTCAGTTCTTTCACCTTTTTTAGTTGAGGCCATTTCCCGTTCAGAGAAGGATCGTTCGACTGAGGATCTCCCGGTGTACTTCTTCCGTCATCAATACATTTCATTAAGAGATTGTAAAGCTCTTTTACCTTTTCGGGGTGTTCATTGTATACGTTGTTCTTTTCTGCAATGTCGGTTGACAGATCATAAAGTTGAATATCAGGAAGTCCCATTTCACGTGCTTTTTTCGGTCTTGGGTCTGACCATCCTCCCGAACCGGGACAAAGCTCTAGTTTCCAGTTTCCTTTTCGTATCGAGAAACTGCCGTTGATGGAGTGGTGTATCGTGTAATCTCTTTTGTAATCGGGATTGTCAGGGTTTTTGAAAACGGGCAGTAAACTGTAACTGTCCTCACCTTCATTATTTTTCAGTTTAACTCCTGCAATATCGGCTACCGTAGCCATAAAATCGGTGGAACAAACTGTTTTGTCATAAGTTGTTCCTTTTTTAATCACAACAGGCCATTTGGCAATGTATGCAACTCTGTGTCCTCCTTCAAAGATATCAGCTTTGTATCCCCTGAAAACATAGCTCGGATTATGTCCTTTGGCAAGCAGTACGTCGAATTTAGCCTGAGGAGAGCAACCGTTATCAGATGTGAAAATGATCAGTGTGTTATTCTCTATGCCCTCATCTTTTATTGTCTTTAATAATTGTCCCATGTAGTCGTCTATCATCATCACGAAATCGCCGTAAGGATTAAGTCCGCTCTTACCCTGCCACTCTTTCGTAGGTATGATAGGTGTGTGGGGCGATGGGATAGGGAGATACAGGAAAAATGGGTTATCCTCTTTTGAATGTTCTTTGACAAAAGTCATTGCCCGCCGGAAGAAGTTTGGTGTTACATCTTCCATTTTAAAATCGGGGGCAATAGGACCTTCACGGTAAAAGGCATAGCCACCGTGTTTAGGAATTATCGAATCCGGAATAGCTGTTGGCATACCATTTTCAACATAAACGTATGGTGCCATATCGAGCGATCCTGCATGACCGTATGCATAATCAAAACCGAGATCGTTAGGAGTATGAGTCACAGGTTTTGAAAAATCTATATTCCCGGTGCTATCTTTAGCCCAATTCCAGCCAAGGTGCCATTTGCCGATGTAACCTGTGTTGTAACCTGCTTTTTTCAATAACGATGCAACAGTGGTCCTGCTTTCCGGTATTAGTGCCTGTGAATATCCCCCTAAAACACCTTGCTTGATACCCGAGCGCCAGTTGTACCTCCCGGTAAGTATGCCGTAACGGGTAGGTGTACAAACCGATGAAGAAGTATGCATGTCGGTGAAACGTATGCCGTCGGCAGCCATTTTGTCAAGGTTGGGAGTCCTGATCTTTGAACTGTCGTTGAAACAGCCTAAATCACCGTAACCCAAATCGTCGGCAAGAACGAATATGATGTTCGGTAGTTTTTTTTGTGCTTTATCGGCAGGCTTGCTGCAACCTGAAATAAAAAGTGTAATTGCCGTAATAAAAATAAGATAGTTTTTTTTCATTGCTAATGATTTTTTTAAGATTAAGGTTTATGAAATATGTTAATTAAGAATTATTTGATCAGCTTGTGCATCCTGAGCCAGTGTTCGCAGTCCAAAGTCCAGAAAGCTACAGTTCCGTTCTTCTTTTTCAGACCGAAACCGTGTCCGCCTTTTTCATATATGTGCAGTTCCGCAGGAATATCATATCTTTTTAGAGCCAGAAAATAATTTATGCTGTTTTGTATGGGAACTGCTTTATCGTCAGCGGCCAGGGCAAGATAGGCCATTGGAGTATCTTTTGTTATGACCTTTTCATTTGAAAAAAGTACTACATCATCTTTTGTCGGATTCTTTCCCAACAGATTGGTCCTTGATCCCATGTGAGTGATCTCAGGATCCATCGAAATTACAGGATAGATAAGAATTGAAAAATCAGGTTTGGCACTGATGTTCGTTTCGGCAGGATATACATCCTGATCGTAATGTGTTGAAAGGGTAGAGGCAAGGTGACCTCCTGCTGAAAAACCCATTATGCCTATTTTATCTTTGTCCACATTCCATTTCTTTGCATCTTTTCTTACTATCCGCATTGCTCTTTGTGCATCCTGCAGAGGGCCAATGCTTTTGTCTGTCATTATCTTATCGGATGGAAGGCGGTATTTTAAGACAAAGGCTGTGATACCCAAGCTATTCAGCCATTCGGCAACATTGTATCCCTCATGGTCGATGGCAAGAATGTGATAACCGCCGCCGGGACAGATAATCACTGCTGCACCTGTTGCCTTATCTGCAGGGGCAGGATAAACTATTATTTCAGGATCTTTAACTCTGTATACGCGGGTGATATTATCCTTCCCTTTTACAGGCTCTTCGATGTAAGTGTCATCCTCTATTGAGCCGGGAACTCCGTCGGGCCACAGTTTTATTATCTCTTTTTGGGCTGAAATGTTTTGTACGAACATTGCTACTACTACTAAAATGTAAAAGAAAGTATTTTTCATAAGATTAAAAGTTAGATATATCATTTATACTTTGTTTGCTTTTCAGATCCTTTATAAGTTGCCAGTTATAAATCTTCTGTATTTGTCAATTCTTGTTCCCAATCCGTTTTTCTTATCTCCCGACACTCCGTTGATACTCATTTTAAATGCATTTGGTTCATATAGAGTTGCACTCAAGGGATTATTTTTTTTCAGATCTTTCCAATCTTTCCACAGTTTATCGTAGCTTTCAATGACATCATGAATTCTTTTTTTATCGTACGTGCCTGTCTTGTCTCCAATATATCCGAGAAGTACTACAGTGAATGCCTTTTCTATTATTTCGTATTTTATTCGTCCGTATGTGGCGGAGACTTTCAGATATTCTGCGTCATTCTGTTCTTTCATCTTTACCTTTCCCGAAAGTTCCTCTATCTGTTTCCAAATCTCTACAGCTTCCTGTTTTTCTTTGATCACATCTTCAGTTTTTTCGTTTTTTATTACATAATCGAAGAAATGGTTAAGCACTGACATGTCCGACATGTACTGGTCTCGCATCCACCATACGTTGAAACCGGCCTTTGGAATATCGATCAGGCTGCAATGTCCTCTGACTACTCCTTTAGGCGACAGGTGAACAAGTTTGATGAAGTCATCAAGACTTTCCTGCTGAACTCCTATTTTAAGTGCTGTTTTTTTCAGAGCTTCGGTTTCCGTAAGTTTGGTATTCTTTGCCCATGCCACCGCAGTTAAAGCATTCACGTCAACCCATAATTCGTTGGTTATGTAAGGGCCTTTCCAACCGCCTCCCCGCGACCATGTCCATAAACCCGCAAATTTAGGATCATTGAGCAGGTCTTTTACGCCCTGTTTTTGTCCGGGCTTCATGATCTGTGAGAACTCTTCAAAACCGTTCAGCATTCCGTTGAAAACATACGCGGCATGAGACCCTTTCCCGTAATATTCGGGTTGACACTGGTACTCAACGATGTATTGATGTTTCCCGATACCGAGTGTGGGATTAAAAGATGTAAGCCTTTGAAAATCACCTTTTGTATATTTTATGGAGAAGAACAGATTTTTGTGCGGTTTTATCTGATCGGTTATCTTCAGATAAACTTCCGGATTGGTATGGAAAAAATTCCCGAAATCCCATGTGCGATAGAAGAGCTTTTTGTTTCGTTTTTCACAAACCTCTTCTCTGAGTATCTTTATTAGCTTTACGTGTCCGTCAATGCCTTCCTCTCCTCGTGATCTTACAGGATTACCGCCTGCATGGTAAGGTGTGTCGAAAAGATAGGTTTCACCAAACCGGATAACCAGGCCGTCCAGTTCAGGGAAAGTGTCGAATAACTCATTTATCTGTATTCTGATAAGTTTTTGCGTGAGAGGACTGTTGATGTCAGGTACCAGCTTTCCGTGAATGGCATCAAAGCCGCTGCTGCTTTTCTCTTTATTTTTTATGAGTTCGTTTTTGTATTTTTCAAGTATTATTTTCGGCAGTACCAATACGTCGGTAAATGGATATACGGACATCCCGGCTTTTTCAGCTTGGGCTAACTTTGTTTTCAACTGTTGTTGTTTGTTCAGTATCCATTCCCTCTCATCTGACCCTTCAGGAATTATCCCTTTTTCAAAGGTGTCGTATGTTAAAGCGCATTGAATGTTCCAATGCGGGACCATGCCGTTATACCCTGTTTCTTTCAGAAATTCAGGATCTTTATATTTGGTGACCGTGGCTTTCTCTCCGGGATTATTGAATACCATATCCATCAGGATAGGTAGTCTGTGTGTATCATTTGAGCTTTTTTCGCCAGGTTTGTTTGTACATGACAATAGTAAAGTTGTAAGTAAAAAGAAAACGATAGCCTTTATTTTCATAGAGATCAGGATTTAGTTTTGATTTGTGGTTATTGTACAGGTTCAAGCCTGATCAACTCTATTTTTCTGAATTCAGTAGGTGCACCTTCCGATTGGATAGCAATGTAACCTTCTTTTAGAGGAGTTCCATCAGGAACTGGATAGTCATCAGGTTTGCCGTTGCCTCCGCCTATTATCGGGTTTGTATACTCCAGAACTTTTTTGCCTTCAACAAAATGTTGGATGACCGTATTGTTCAGTACAACAGCCTCAACTGTGACCCATTCATCTCCGCTGTATGTTTTGGCAAGTGATGGTGTGCAGTGTTGAGGAACAACCTTTCCGCCTATTTCAATGTTGGTACCGGGAGTGCAGACACCGGCAGTCGGGCGTTTATCCTTGCCATTACCGCCTACCAGTTGTACTTCGATAGAAACAGGATACCACTGATTTTTTTCCATCGACAGGGGAGACTGACTGTGGATCATCACACCGTTGTTCTTGTAAGCCCATGCAGGGGAGCCCGGCAACTGTTTTCCGGTAAAACGATATTCCACCCTGATCTTATAATTCGAGAATTTATTCTTATAAAAAAGATGACCAAATTTATTGTCGAAGTTGTCATATTCATCATAGGAAACTTTCAATATTCCATCTTCCACACGAAAAGTATTCTTGTAGTTATAATTAAGTGTATCACCGGCAAACTTGCATATCCAGTTATCCAGGTCTTTCCCGTTGAATAGTTGTATCCAATTGCCAACCTCCTTGTAACGTGCTTTATCAGATCTGTCTTTTTTTGATGTGCATGACAGAAAAATGACGCTTATTAATACCGATAAAAAAAATTTCATGACGCTTATTTTATTTGTGATACTCCATTGGGAATATCTTCGAAAATACGAATTTAATTGTCAAGTGAAAATGAGATTTTAGATTTTATAACTTTTTGTTTTTAATTCATTAGGTAAAAAGCATTATTTTTAGGCTTTCAATCAATAAAATTACAAAATCTATAATAAAATGAAACTAAGATCAATTGAAGAATGTAAGTATTCGATGCTGGTACCTACCAGTATGGGAGTGAGAATAACACCTGTTAACGGACAGCCTGTTCACAACAGTGAAATGTTTATGATGCAGGCTACAAGTGCGGAAACCAATGTTGCAAGCGTGGCATCTTACCTGGGATTACCGGTTAAAGTGCTGACTACCTTTGTTAAAGGAAGTCCTATTGCACGTTTTATCAAAGATAACCTTGCAGGTCGTCACATGGATTATGAAGGACCCGAGGTTGAGCAGGGCGATCCGTGGGGATACCGCCATCAGTTCAATATTGCCGACAGCGGTTTCGGGTCGAGAGGACCCCGTGTGCATAACGACAGGGCAGGAGAGGTTGGTCGTACACTGAATGTGAAGGATTTTGACCTGGATCGTATTTTCGGACAGGAAGGAGTGCAGATCGTGCATCTTTCGGGACTCATTGCTGCACTGTCGCCCGATACCGGTAAATTCTGCCTTGAAATAGCAAAGAGTGCCAAGAAGTACGGAACAGCTATCTCTTTTGACCTGAACTATCGTGCATCGTTCTGGGAAGGTCGTGAGGAGGAACTGAAAGATATTTTTCACAGTATAGCTTCTGTTTCCGATATTCTGATAGGGAATGAAGAGGATTTTCAGCTTTGTCTCGGGATAGAAGGGCCTGAGGCGGGAGGAAAGGATATTGCTGCCAAGATAGAAGGATTCAAAGGAATGATCAATAACGTTAAAAGGTCATATTCTAATGCCTCTGTTTTTGCTACTACTCTGCGGCAGGTAGAGAGTGCAAACAGTCATTTGTGGGGGGCTATTCTCTCCGAAGGTGACAGCTGGCATGTTGTTGAACCCCGACGCATCGGAGTGCTTGATCGTATTGGTGGCGGTGACGGATTTGTTGGCGGTATGCTCTATGCAATACTTAAAGACTGGGAGCCGGAAAAATGGATTCAGTTCGGATGGGCCACCGGAGCGCTGGCAACTACTCAGCTTACCGATTACGGACAACCAGCTGACGAAGAACAGGTTTGGAGTATCTGGGAAGGAAATGCCCGGGTAAAACGGTAACGGGTTAAGTATAAAATTAAGCTAAAACTGTTGATTCTTAAAAAAAATAATTATTTTTAATGAAAATAAATGCGCCCCGTAGTTCATTTGCCGGAATATGACCGCAGAATACCAGTAAATGATGGGGCGCATTCTTTTTCTCTTTGCTAATATTTAAACACACAAAATATAGGATTGTTTAAAAAAAGATAATTTTTTTTGATAAAAGATCAGGTATTCATTGTAAGTGCCGTTTTTTCACATGTTTTAGGCACATCCGGGTATGATCTGTTTTGATCCCGAAGTTTTTCATAAATTAAAAAACGCACCTCGTTGAGGATGCGTTTTTTTTGTTTTTGTTGGCTCTGTTCAAAACAAGGTTAGTCGATAATTGGTGTCAGAGCAATATTTCTGTACGATACTTTACCGTGGTCCCCCTGAAGATAGATAGGTCCCGCTTTGGTAACATCTGCCTGAAGTGCACCTCCTGTAGGCCCGTACACGGGCTTGTTGTCGATGATCGTTTTACCGTTCAGTATCACGGTCAGATGCCTCTTGTAAAGAGTGATATCCATTGTCTGCCATTCTCCGGCCGGTTTTTCGGCAGAAAGGGAAGGGGCTATCCTGCTGTAAAGTGCACCCATGTTATGCGAATCCAGCGGTTTGCCGTAGGAATCCAGAACCTGGACCTCATACATTCCGCGCAGATAAATACCGCTGTTGCTGTGTGCCGGAACGTTTACTTCCAGTTTCAGATTGAAATCTTTAAATTCCTTATTTGTACGTAAATTTCCATAGCTTACTCTTTTCCCCTGATGGTGAACAGGATCATTCACCAAAGTTCCGTCAACAACTTTAAAGCCATTGGTCCTATTGGGGTCAATTAATCTCCAGCCGCTAAGGTCTTTGCCGTTGAAAAGAGTTATTGGTTTGCCGTATTTTATTT
>JAOZOF010000225.1:2575-5995 GCA_029933425.1 Marinilabiliaceae bacterium | reverse complement strand
GGTGCAAAAATATCACTGCTTATGGTATCACTATCGAACCCCTTGATCAACGGTTTAAGATCGCCGGGAACATAAGCGTAATAGCCGAGCTCTTTGTATGCCTGGTAAAAAAATGGTTTTATCTTTTCCCATTCCTGATCGCACTCATACGAAAAGCTGCTTACTTTGGTGAGATTGTCAAATATTTCTTTGTTTGATGAAGTGCTGTCCGGTATCTGTTTTATATTATGCCCCCACTGCCAGAAAGAAAAAGGATACTCCAGTACAGCAAGATCAAATGCCTTTTTGTATCCCATCCTGAAGGTCCAATCTTTGGCAGAAGCCTGTTTCTTCATCATAACCATCATTGTATCCTGCCTTTCAAGAACTAACTGCTGAAAATCATGTATCTTTTTCCTTTCGCTCTCAGTAGCGACCTTATGAAAGAATTCAAAGATACGCGGGTCCTCACGTGCAAAGTTTATCGGTGCCACATAAGGGATCGTAACATCAACATCATCGGGAAAAAATGCCCTGTGATAGATCGCCGTCTGACCGCCTTTACTCACACCTGTGGTTATCCATTTTCCCGTGAAAAAGAGCTTTAATAATTTTATTATCTCATGATGATCGGTTGCTGCCTGCTCAACTGTAAGGTACTGCCAATCGAGGGTATCAGGCACAGATTCTGAAAAATACCGGTGCTCAACTATTATCTGATTTGCATTCAGAAGGAATGCCGGTTCTGACTCATAATTACGGTTAGCTGAGTATCCCTCTGTCACCATCACAACGGGATGAATATTCACCGTATCTCTCAACGACACCCATATCCTTTGTTTAAAAAAGCCTTTCTCCGGATGTTTATGATCGAGAGGCTGAACCATAAAAAGTTCATATCCTTCTGAAAACTTGTTATTGGGTGGCCCTGTCTGTTTTATTGTCACACCCTGTTTGTCTGCCAGAAATTTCTCAAAGGCCGTTTGTTGTGCCCATACCGAAGACACAACAACACTTAGCAATAAAATTAAAAATAAATTTTTCACGTTTTGTATGTTCGTTTATATGTTTATTCGTTTAGTTGATCATTTTTGTTTAATCGTTCGTTAAACAATTCCTCAATTCAACATCTGTTTATCCCATCTCTTCATACTCGGTACGCCTTATGATTTCCTCCTGAAGTTCAGGCGTCAGGTCATTGAAGTAATCACTATATCCCGCAACCCGAACTATCAAATCGCCATGCTTCTCTGGATGTTTCTGAGCATCACGCAAAGTTGAAGCGTTTACCACGTTGAATTGAATATGATGTCCGTCCATTCGGAAATACGTCCTGATGAGATGTGTAAGGCTTGTTATACCCTCCTGCCCTTTGAAAAACTGAGGAGCAAACTTCATGTTCAGAAGCGTTCCTCCCGTGCGCAAGTGATCAAGCCTGGCCATAGTGTTTATCACGGCAGTAGGCCCTTTACGGTCAGCACCCTGAACAGGTGAAATGCCTTCCGATATAGGCTCCCCGGCTTTTCGTCCATCAGGAGTTGCTGTTAACATCTGACCGAAATAGACATGACTTGTTGTAGGCAGCAGGTTGATCCTGAACACTCTTCCCCGCGCGGTCGGCCGGCCGTTCACAGCTTCATAGAACATTTCAAAAAGCCTTGTAGCCTGCTCATCGGCATAAATGTCATCGTTACCGTATTTAGGTGTTTTATTTATCAGTTCGTAGCGAAACTCCTCATGACCGTCAAAATTATCGGAAAGCACTTTCACGAAACTCTTAAGCGAGATGCTGCCTTTATCAAAAACATGATATTTAATCGCGGTCAGACTGTCGGTAAGTGTTCCTGTTCCAACGCCCTGAATGTACGATGTATTGTATCTTGCACCGCCTGCATTGTAATCACGTCCATTAGGTATGCAATCCTCGATCAGAAGTGAAAGAAACGGAACAGGCAGGTTACGCATGATTATGCTCTCGATCTTGTTGTTACCTTCGATCTTAATATCAATGAAAAAGTTCAACTGCTTTTTATATGCTTCCAACAGCTCATCAAACGAATTGAAAGAATCAGGTGTGCCGAGCTCAAGACCAATCTTCTTACCTGTACGCGGGTCAACACCATTGTTGAGCGTAAGCTCAAGTATCTTGGTGAGGTTAAAATAACCTGTCAGCCAATAAGCCTCTTTACCGAAAGCACCTGTCTCCACACATCCGCTGGCACCACCGTTTCGCGCATCAATAATTGATTTTCCCTGATTGAGAAGCTCCTGGATGATGGCGTCAGTATTAAAAATTGAAGGCTGCCCGAATCCTGTCTTTGTTATCTCAAGTACACGATGAATGAACCTGTCAGGGTTTTTCTTACTTATCTGAGCCATTGAACTGGGTTGAAGAATCCGCATTTCCTCTATCACATCAAGAATCAGATACGACAATTCATTCACAGCATCCGATCCGTCAGATTTCACGCCTCCTACATTGATCAGAGCAAAATCGGTGTATGTATTGCTCTCTTTGGCTGTAACTCCCATTTTCGGGGGTGCAGGCTGGTTATTGAACTTCACCCAGAATGACATCAGTATCTCTTTGGCTCTTTCTTTTGTAAGACGACCCTCTCTGATATCCTTTTCGTAAAAGGGAAGTAAATGCTGATCAAGCCGTCCCGGATTGAAAGAGTCCCAGGGATTTACTTCTGTGATCACGCCAAGATGCACGAACCAGTAATATTGCAATGCTTCGTGAAATGTTTCAGGCTTGTAGGCAGGAACATTCCGACATATCAGTGCCATTTCTGTAAGCTCCCTCTTTCTTTCCTCATCCCTTTCCTCCTTTACCATTTGTTCAAGAGCATCTGCATTTCTATTGGCATAACCTATGATCGCATCAGCAGCAATATCCATGGCTTTCAGTTCCTCAAACTTATCGTAAGCTTCCGGATCTTTAAAAAAGTCAAGTCTGCTGATCCGGTGAGCGATCTCATTTTTCAGATCGAGCATCCCCTTACGATAAATGATATCTCCCAACACAGTATGACCGGGTGCTCTCTGCTCCTGAAACTCGGTAAACACGCCTGCTTCGTATGCATTAAGCCATTCACGGCTCATCATGCTCATTATCTTGTCACGATTGCTTTTCCCTTTCCAGTAAGGTATTACTGTTTCTTTGTAAACCTTTTTCATTTCATCCGACACCTTGAACGAAACTTTCGGACGTGTGTCAAGGATCTCAAGGTCTTCAATGGTATGCAGCGACACCTCAGGATATGTCGGCGTAGCTTTAGGCTCAGGCCCCCTCTCTCCCACTATCAATTCACCCTCATTGAACCACAGCTTCTTGTTCATCATTATGTGCTTAAAAGCAAGTGCTCTTCTCACCGGCACTGATACTTCACGTGCCTCGGGACTTTGATAGAATTCGGTTATCAGCAGCGCACGCTCTTC
>JAOZOF010000225.1:0-2475 GCA_029933425.1 Marinilabiliaceae bacterium | reverse complement strand
CTTCACGTGCCTCGGGACTTTGATAGAATTCGGTTATCAGCAGCGCACGCTCTTCCGAAAGAGTATTTACTGCTTTTAAAGTCTGTTCTCTAAGTTTTTTTATTCTGGCGTTCATTTTATTTAGTTTTTTTAGCTGTTAGTTTTTGGTTTGTTAGTTTGTTGGTTCTTAGTTGCTGATTTGTATAACCTACTAACTTACCAACCTACAAACCAACTATCCTCCTATCTTCACTTTGTATCCGTTTTTCTCAAAACGTTCTTTTAACGGATAGAGCTCCTCTTCGGGAAGGGACTTCATTCTTTTCATTTTCGATTGAATATGAAATCTCTGATATTTTCCTTCGGCTATGTTATGATACGGTAACAGATGTATCTCCTTCACTGCCCCGTTCATTCCCGAAAGAAATTTCTCTGTGGCTCTGATATTCTCTTCATCATCGTTGTAACCCGGAACCACGGGAATTCTGATGATGATATCTTTTTTCTGATCTTTCAGAAAAAGCAGATTTTCAAGTATCTTCTTATTGCTTACACCGGTATACTCGGAATGCTTTTTATCGTCAAATTGTTTCAGATCATACAAAAACAGATCCACATAGGGCAAGACCATCTCCAGGTTCTTTTTTGATGTATGCCCCGTAGTGTCAACAGTCACGTGAATACCGTTTGCCTTACACTCTTTCGCTATTTCTTTCAAAAAAGCATACTGAACAAAAGGTTCTCCGCCTGAAAATGTTACGCCGCCTCCGGACTCCTCATAGAAAGGAGCATCTTTCAGTATCTCTTTCAATAAATCTTCAACCGAGATATGATAACCTACGGTATCTTCCACTTCCATCTCAATTCCGTCAAAAGTAACCTTTCGGGTATAGTTTTGTATCTCAGGCGATATACTTTCAGGGTTGTGACACCACCAGCATCTCAACGAACAACCTTTAAAGAACACTGTTGTCCTGATACCGGGGCCGTCATGCACGGCATAACGCTTTATGTCAAAAATAATTCCTGTCATTTTTTAATGTTACAATGATCAGATGATGCAATGATTAAATTCAGTAATGATAAAATGTTCAGTCAGAAAAAACAGACAGCATCGGTTGATAAGAAAACACAAAGAAGTACGCCGGTCAATCGATCCAGCATTCGTAAAGACCTTTACCGGTCTTGTTGAGAGTATTAAAATGTGTAGTGAAAGAATACATTATTCTTCTTTAATTCAGTTGCTAAGATAAATTAATTTTCAAACACAAAAAACTATTCAAAACATTTTAACAATTGCCAAACAAAAAAATAAAAAAAGATTTTTTATCTCTTAATGATTATATTTACACAATTCCTTAGTATTAAAAAATGATCAAATGAAGACAATTAAATTATTTGCACTCCTTTTTACTGTAGTGCTATCAGTTATAACTTATTCATGTGCTGAGGATGATATTGCTGCTCCGGTGATAACTTATCCTGATGAAGGAATAATTATAGAGCTTGCTCCGGGCGAAATTTATGATTTCATTTTTACAATTGACGCAGAAGGCGGTTACAGCAGTCATACTTTAACTGCAGACGGCGGTATAGCTTCCGAGAAATCATCTACACCACCTCAGGAAGCCGTTAATTTTACAATATCAGGAGAATTCACGGCAGGGAACGTTGCAGGCCCCGGTACCATAACGTTAAGCGTTACAGACCAAAACGGAAAATCAGCAACAAAATCAATAAAAGTTACAATCACTGACAGGTAAAAAATGAAGTTATTGATCATCCGTTTGCGGATATGTTCATTTTTTTTACTTTTTTTGCAAAAAAATGATCTATGCGAAAACTGTTAGGATATATTCTTTCTCCCATCTATTTTATCTATTTCTACGTGATGTTGCTGATCTTTCATCCGATAATGGACCTTGGAATAAAATTCATCAGCGATAAGTTCAGAAAACGAACTATTGAAGTTTTAAACTGGTTCCTTATTAAAGGGCTGATCATTGTTGGTGTACGCCCAAAAGTATACGGCACTGAAAAACTTCCGAAGGACAGGCCTCTGATAATTGTTTCAAATCACTCAAGCCTGCTCGACATCCCTCCCATCGTTTTGATCTTTAAAGATTACTACCCACGTTTCATTTCAAAAAAAGAGTTAGGAAAAGGGATCCCAAGTATTTCGCACAATTTACGATACGGAGGTTCGGCACTGATCGACAGGGCAAGCGGGGCCCAGGCAGTAAAGCAAATTCTGCTGCTCGGAAGAGACATTGAAAAAAACAACCATGCTGTATGTATCTTTCCGGAGGGAACACGAAGCAAGAACGGTAAAATGAAACATTTTCAGTCAAGCGGCATTCTTACTTTGTTAAAGACGGCTCCATCTGCAGTAATTATTCCATTTGCCATTTCAGGGCATTACGACCTGCATAAATACGGAACATATCCTTTGAACGTAGGTGCAAAAGTCAGCTACACCATTCTTGATCCTGTTGA
>JAOZOF010000224.1 GCA_029933425.1 Marinilabiliaceae bacterium | reverse complement strand
CTGTTTTCTATCAGCAAAGCCTGGAATTCAAGTGATGACGATTTGCCGTCAGGATGATGTACGTCCATCTTCATCGGCCTGATCCTCCTGAAAGACACATCAAAACTAATGCCGTACCTGACTGCAGGGATTATTTTGTGGTCATATGCACTGTCGTGGCTTGCCGTTGAAGGATTTACCTTTTTGCAAAGCCTGTTCTAAGATTTGACAATGATTAGTCTGTAACCGACTGCGGTATCAGAACAACCTTTGAAATGCAGACTGGCTCATTAGTTCCGGATGACAAACGGATCTTTACTTTTTCTTTTTTACAGATCTTATGAACGTTTAGCACATTCCATCGCCATTGGTCGTTTTCAACCTTTACCTTGTATTCCACATTGTTGATCTTAACCAGGATATCTCCGCCGGTATCAGATCTTGACAGGATCATTAGTTTAAATATCTTCCCTTTTTGTGCTTTTAGCTCAACGGTTTTACTTACATCCGAAAGACTATGGCATTTAACCCCGTCGATCTCTTTTCCCTCTAACAGAACCGATGAGTATCCGTTAATGTCTTCAAATGTTTTATCCGGTAAGACTTTGGTTTCCTTGATGGCTTCTATCCCCTGTCTGGGGTTAGGCAGAAGAGTGGTGGCCGTGCAATTCTTTTCCTCAACGATTGTGGGCAGGTCGTTGTTGATCCTGCAGTTCACAACAGTAGCATTGTTTGTGTTCCTGAGATAAACAGGAGAAGAGGCAGTGTGTTTTTTGATCGTTGCGTTCTGTAACAAAACGTCATCGGCATTGTCGAAAACAAAAGGCACTCTTTTGTCTGTTTTAGGTATAAAAGCTTTAATGTTGTCGATGTTCATCATATCCACATTCCTGACATAAAGAACCGAAGCGGGGAGGTTTGATCCGTACAACTGTCCCGAAGGATAGTCAGCCTCTTTGAACGGCACTTTGTTGTACGGCAGTGGTGTACCCGTAAACTCTTTGTTAACCTGAATGCTGATGTTGCTAAGTGTTACATTTTTTATCCGTTTGTTCAGCAGGCCTGTTATGTGGCTTGTCTGTCCAGCATTCGTAGCAGTAACATTGCTTATCGTAATGTTTTCAACCATTCCCGGAGGCGGAGTGGGAACCCCTTGCTTGTATGGTCGTGCTCTGTTTCCGAGCCGTATCATGATGGGAATGTTCACACTGTCCATAACGATGTTGTTGATGAGGATATTTTTCATTGTTCCGCCGTCAACGATCATAAGTGACAGGCCTGAATAGACCGGAATGTTCTTGATCACACAGTTCGATATCGTAACATTCTCATACCCACCTGTGGTCTCGGTACCGAACTTTATTCCCGAAGCATGTGAGGAAACCACACAGTTGGTAACCGTTGCGTTTTTCACGCTTGCAGGTCCCGTGGCTTTGAAAACAATGGCGTCATCCATCGAGGATATCCGGCAGTTCGATACTGTGATGTTCTCGCATCCGTCGATGTCAAGACCGTCGCGGTTAGCACGTACTGTATTTTTGATCTTCAGTCCGTCGATCAAAACATCTTTACAACCGAGAAGGTGGCAGGTCCAGTTGGCAGACTCGATCATGCTAACATCGCGGATGGTTACGTTCGAACAATTCACAAAACGGGCAAGAAAGGGCCTGTTCTTCTGAGGAAGTGTTTTGCTGTAATTCTCATGTTTTCCGTTCCCGTCAATTATTCCCGTGCCGGTAACAGATATGTTCTTTGCTTTTTCGGCATAGATGATACTTCTGTTCACGTACAGGTCGTTCGTTCGTGACTCGAATTCGGGAACTATGACCTTGTAATCATCCTTATCGGGACTACCGAGCAGAACAGCTCCCGGTTCAAGGTGCAGGTTTACATTGCTTTTGAGTACAATGCAGCCGGTAAGCCATGTTCCTGCAGGTATCACAACTGTTCCTCCGCCTGCTGAATAACATGCGTCTACTGCATTTTGGATGGCCTTGGTGTTAATGGCTGCACTGTCGCCCTTTGCGTTGAACTTTTTTATGTTGAAATAGCCTGACTGACCTGTTGCATTCAATCCTGCAACAAGAAAGATCACTAAAAGGAGAATATTTATCGGCTTCATTTCTGTTTAATTATTCGTTGATGTATTTTGAGTGTTTTAGTTTCTCAAGTTTTTGCAACTGTGGCCATTTGCCGTTAAGTGCAGGATCGTTTGTCTGAGGAGCACCGGGAGTGCTTCTGCCATCGTTAATGCATTTTAGAAGCAGGTTGTACAACTCTTTTACTTTTTCAGGATGCTTGTCGTAAACATTGTGTTGTTCGGCTATGTCGGTCGAAAGATCGTAAAGCTGTATCTCAGGAAGTCCCATTTCTCTTGCTTTTTTAGGCCTTGGATCTGACCATCCGCCTGAACCGGGGCATAATTCAAGTTTCCAGTTTCCTTTACGTATCGAGAAACTTCCGTTGATGGAGTGGTGTATTGTATATTCTCTTTTGTAATCCGGTGTTTCCGGATCATTAAAAATTGGCATAAGGCTGTAGTTGTCTTCACCTTCGTTATCGCTTAATTTCTGTCCTGCTATTTCTGCCGCTGTAGCCATGAAATCGGTAGTGCAGCATGTTTTATCATAAGCAGTACCTGCTTTGATCTTTTCAGGCCATCTGAGAATGAAAGGTACTCTGTGACCTCCTTCGAAAATGTCAGCTTTATTATCAACAATAGTTTCTGCTATTTTAGTTTGTGTACCCATGGCATCAATGGTTATAATACTTCCTTCTATATCCAGAAGGTCTAACAATAACTGGATGGCTGTTATTTTATTGCTTTTACCATCAGACTTGCATTGCCCCAATATTAGTTCATTATTACTTGCCCATGCATTTACCAAATGAATGGGAGCTTTGTTATAGTAAGAATCTTTTGACCCTCGAACAGTCTTACCATCAATAGCAATAACATCAACATCGATATCCCCGTCTTTTAATGATTTTGTCCACTCTGCAAAAATCATTTCAAACCGTTTGGCACTAAGCATTGAGGATAGTATCGTGAGAAGGAATGCCATTGTATAACTTTAAAAAGGTTTTTAAGAAAGCATTTTTTGTTTTTCCAAAAGTCTCAATTGAATCCCATGATTCAGCCCCACTTAAAACTGCTAAAATAGTTAAGATTATAATGTCAATCAACAAATGTTTCTTGTTGCGCTTTATTCAGGGATCATCCATTTGGGAGAAGTGCTTGTGTAATGAAGTTTCCATATTTTTACTTTCAAAGTTGAAGAGAAACTTCACAATAAAGCAACTTAACTTGTTGACATTAAGAGGGAAGTTGTTGGCAAAATCAGAAAAGTATTTTCTTTTTTAATTTTCAGCCAAATTATCTGTTGACAACCTGTTAATAACAGCACTTATTTTTTCATTTTCTCATAAAATCATGCGTTGGCCCTGGCAGAGTAACCCCTCATGAAGATATTGTAAAAAAATATGACTATAAACTCTTTTGGACATCTTCAAACAACCAAAAGCCATAGTATGATCAACAGACCACTTTATCCTTTACAACTTTTACCTTTCTCCTTTCCCATCTCTACAGCGTTCCTTCAACCCTGAACACAGCAGCAAATTTTGTAGGCCTGTCAGCCGGAACATCAAGAACCAAAGTATCTTTTTTCTGTTTGAATTTTATCTTCTTATCGCTGCCCAGCAAACTTACATATCTTATCTTCTTAACATCATATTCCGAATCTTTCCCCAGCGAAGGTATCTCTATTTTACTTTCAGTCGGATTGAGAACCATAACATACAAAACATCGCCTTTCCTTGTGAAACGTACCTCATCGATTCCGTATGGAGGTGAATCAATTGTTCTTTCATTGAACTGCTCTTTCTTCTTTAATTGCTTTTGTTCTTCGAGGTCGGTCTCGCTCAGGTTCTTGTTCTTTTCACTCCTTACTGAACCTATGTTATCACCGTAGATTTTCCAGTGAGTACTTGCATAAACTGCCTCTCCGTTTACATCCAGCCAGTTGCCTATCTCATCTAACCACACCTTCTGCTCCGGCGGAATAGTTCCGTCACCTTTTAGCTCAACATTTAGCAAAAGGTTGCCATTCTTACTGCTGTAATCACATATCTTTTCTATCACAGTACGTGCATTTTGCCTGTACTTTGATTCGGGATCCTCTTTGTAAAACCAGGTTCTGAATGTGGTTATTCCCTGCCAGGGATGATCCAGTATCTCATTAGCTCCACCGCGTTCAATGTCTTTAACAATTATAGGCTCGTCTGAGATCTTACCGACCACAACTTTATCGAACTTGCCATCCTCCTCGTAATCGGCATTCAGGAACACACGGCACAGCTCTTTCCCGTACTCCTTGTACGGAAAGCCGTAGCCGTCGAACCAGATCATATCGACATCGTACTTTGTTACCAGTTCCTGATGACGCAAAAACCAATTCTCCTTTACCTTTGTAATATACTCAGGTGTTCTTTTTTCAGGCGGCAGTCCATACAGGTCGGCGGGATCGAGTCCCTCCCACCACTTACCTTTGCCATCCTCTTTGGTCATATTGCCGTCGTATGGAACACCTTTCTTCGGGCCGTCTTTGTCTGAACCGAAAGCAGGCAGCCACCAACCAAGAAAGCGATCGTCGTGTGAACTGACACCGTACGGGATGTCATATTTCTTTGCCGATGCTGCAAACAAACCTATGATATCCTTATGCGGTCCAACATTTACCGAATTCCACGGCTGATAAGTTGAGTTCCAGTTATCGAAATGATCGTGATGATTGGCAAGGGCAACAAAATACTTTGCCCCGATACTCTTAAAATATTTCACCAGAGAATCAGTGTTCAGCTTTTCTGCCTTCCAATGGTTTATCACATCCTTGTATCCTATTTCAGATGGATGACCATAAGTTTTCAGATGATACTCATATGCGTTCTTACCCCACTTCTGACTGCCGACATCCTGCATGTACATATGACGGGCATACCAACCGCCGCCCATCTTCGGTTCTGTTTGTGCACCCCAGTGAACCCAAATACCAAAACGGGCTTCGGTATACCACTTCGGAAATTTGTATATTTTCTGAAGCTCTTTCCATGAAAGGCCTTTCCCCTGTGAATATCCGTTAACAGCCAATAATGCTGCAATTACCAACAGCAGCCACTTTGCATTTTTTGATAATTTGTTTTTCATATAACATTATTTTATTTTTTATTTATTTTCAAAAATCTCTTAATCCCTGGTCGTTTAAATATTGTATTAACTCAGCAGGATTATCGGTCTGAATTATGTTTACACCTTTACCGATCAGATGTCCCCAGTTAGCATCAGGTTCTGTTACGGCTTTCGGATCCGAGTAACCTGCACACAGACTGTCCCAAAGAGTATTTACCCCAACCCGGGCATCATGCTTGCGGATGTGTTCTGACTGAGCCAATAGTTCATCACTCTCCCTAAGGATTATCTCAAAAGCAGCAGGCTTCACTTTCTTCAGATAAGAATTAATATCCTCAATTCCGTTTGCAACAAGGTCCGGTTTTATTCTCCAGTCATCCGTAGGCCCCCAACTGGAAAACTCGGCCTGAACAACAGACTTAAGCCCGGTATATTCTTCAATGTCCTCTACCGCACCAACAGTTAAAAGGATTTTTGAGACTGCTACCGTAAACAGAATATCATAACCGTAACCCCGGGGATTCACATCATCGTTCCGGTCGTTACCGGCCGATTTACATACCGAGAGAAATGGTGTGTTATATAATATCCGTCCAGAAATATTCTCCAGACGGATATTATAAAGTTACAACTTACAAAAGTTACTGCTTTCTTCAGTTACTTTTGTAAAATAATAGTCCAGACTCTCTCTGTTTCATCGGCAGATATAAGTTTATACTTGTATGGCCCATGAGAAAAATCTGACACATAACCTAATTTTGGAGCACCATCGATAGGCAATACTTTAACTGCTCTATGATTAAGATATAGTCCTATTTTAGTTAAATCAGTAGTAGAAGGAACAGACACAACAGCCTTTG
>JAOZOF010000223.1:2964-6031 GCA_029933425.1 Marinilabiliaceae bacterium | reverse complement strand
TCATACTCTTTATCGTCGATCAGAACACGGTATACAGACCCTTTTTGTTCCAATACCTCTATTTTGGCTGTTCTGTCTTTGGTTTTTATTTCTAATGACATAGTCTCAGTTTAAAATCGTAAAACATTTTTTCTTCTTGCAAAATCCTTCCAGCCGGATGTTTTGTTGCTTCCGTCACCGGATGAAGTGTTTGCATTTCTTTTCTTCATCTTTTCGGTATAGTCAAGATATGCAACAAAGAGGGCTATATCTTCACATGCGCCGTCACATCCGGAATCATCAAGAAGTGTGTCAAGGTTTTTTTCAATAAAATGAGTGTCATATTTTCCTTCGTAAAAATCCTTTGTCTCCATTATCCGAGCCAGGAAGGGTATTGAAGTTTTCACTCCGGTGATCTTGTATTCGTACAGAGCCCTTTTCATTCTTTGTATCGCCTCATTGCGCGTAGGAGCCCAAACGATCAGCTTAGATATCATCGGATCGTAGTGGTAAGGGATCTCATAACCTTCGTATACATAACCGTCGGTTCTGATACCAAGGCCGAGAGGCTCGGTGATATGGGTTACAAGACCCGGACTGGGCATGAAATTATTGCGATGGTCCTCGGCATAGATACGGCACTCAATGGCATGACCGTTCTGGTGCAGATCTTCCTGTTTGTAGGGCAACGGCCGGCCTTCGGCAATAAGTATCTGAGCCTTAACAAGGTCTTTTCCGGTAACCCGCTCGGTGATAGGATGTTCTACCTGCAAACGGGTATTCATCTCAAGGAAATAGAAATTACGGTTGTTATCCACAAGAAATTCAACAGTACCGGCTCCCACGTAATTAACCGATTTGGCGGCCATTACAGCCTGTTTGCCCATCTCTTCACGCAATTCGGGCGTCATTAGTGGTGAAGGGGTTTCTTCCACAACCTTCTGATGACGGCGCTGCACCGAACATTCACGTTCGAACAGATGAATGGTATTACCGTGTGTATCGGCCAGTATCTGAAACTCGATGTGATGCGGCGATTCGATGTACTTCTCAACATAAACAGCATCATCACCGAACGATGAGCTTGCCTCCGATTTAGCCATACGGTATGAGGATATGAGTTCCTCTTTGCTACGTACCAGACGCATACCTTTACCACCACCCCCGGCCGATGCTTTTAACATCACCGGGTAACCTACAGACTCAACAGTTTGTATAAGTTCGTCCTCATCTTTAACAGGCTCTTTGGTCCCGGGAACAACAGGCACACCGTTCTCCACCATTTTCTGCCTGGCTGTCAGCTTATCTCCCATTGTAAGAATGGCTTCAGGTGAAGGACCGATAAAGATCATACCGGCTTCAGCAACTTTACGGGCAAATTCGGCATTTTCCGACAGGAAACCGTATCCCGGATGTATGGCATCAACTTTTGCCTTTTTGGCTACTTCAAGTATTTTCTCACTATTCAAATAACTTTCATTCGAAGGTGCCGGACCTACACAATATGCCTCATTGGCATATCTTACGTGCATAGCTTTCCGGTCGATCTCAGAGTATACAGCGACAGAGCTTATACCGAGTTCCCTGCAGGAACGCATTACCCTGACCGCAATTTCTCCTCTGTTTGCTACTAAAATTTTTTTAATCATAATAAGACATTAGGATTACTAAAAAGCAAGTTACTTCTTTTTTGAAAAAGTATGTAATTCAACAATTATTTTTTCTTTGTTTATAACAATATTTATATATTTCCATATCTGCATATAAAGTGCAAATATGCTTTTTTCTGATAAAAATAGTTCTTTCTTTCATGCAATATAGAATTATTCTAAATAAGCATTTTTATAAAATCATCATTACCAATGTTATCACAAAACGGGCTATCTTTGAAATAAATTATAAAACAGAAAAGCTATGTTAAATAAAAAAGTTGAAGAGATATTGAATCGTCAGATCGAGAGAGAAGGATACTCCTCACACCTGTATCTTGCAATGGCCGTTTGGGCCGAGTGCAATGGTCTTGAAGGAACATCAAAATGGCTGTATGCCCAGGCTGACGAGGAGAGAATGCACATGCTTAAATTCATTGAATACGTTAATGAACGCGGCGGCAGAGCTCTGATAACCGCTATTGAGGAACCACCTTCAGAGTATAAGAATGTGAAAGAAGTGTTTAACAAGGTTCTTACTCACGAGCAGTTCGTAACAGCTTCGATAAACGAAATTGTTGAAGTCACACTTGCCGAAAAGGACTTTACTACCCATAACTGGATACAGTACTTCGTTACCGAGCAGATAGAAGAAGAAGCATCGGTTCAAAGCATTATCGATAAGCTGAACCTCATGGGAGAGCATAACCTTTACATGTTCGACCGCGATATTATGGGAATGAGAAGTGCAGGTGATTCAGGTGAGTAAAACTGAAGAACAGCATCAAAACATAATTCATAAAAAAATCTCCTGTTTCTGCAGGAGATTTTTTTATGAGTATCAGGAAATATTATTTCTTTTCCCAGATTAGTGGTGATCTGTAGTAGTTTATACCCATATAACTGAACCTGTCGGCAAAAGTGCTCAGGCGAACTTTATATTCGTTCCAGTCACGTTTTTGAGTGGTCCAGGCAATCTCGGCATAACCCGGAAGACGCGGGAACACCATAAAATCAATATCTGCCGTCGTTTTGACCGTCTCGGTCCATAGAGCTGATTCAAACCCGAAAATATCTTTTCCCGTTATCCCTTCGAAAGCTGTTTCAGGTACCCAGTCGTAAGCTTTTTGTGTGTTGACATAACCTGCCCATGTAAGACCAAGGGTACAAAGAGTATCATACTTCAGGTCCATGTACATGTGCGAAGCTGTTGACATGATGATCTTAACATTCTGCTTCACTGCATTCAGAGCATTGTCGGGTTTTTCCTGCCAGAACTGTGCCAGAGTATTTGGCTTAAGTTTCGCGGCAGATATGTCGGCCCAACCAATGACCTGCTTATCATGTGAGTTAACAATATCCTGAACTTTCTCGATGAACGGGATGTAATCCGATTTTTTGGTGGAATGTGACTCATCACCGCCAATGTGGAAATAAGG